>DFYA01000090.1:635-13975 GCA_002382525.1 Opitutaceae bacterium UBA4094 | reverse complement strand
CGCGAGATGCTCACCTCCATCCTCACCGACGAGGAACGCCGCGAATACATCACCGAAGCCTTCGTTCAGCCCGACTCCCGCGCCATCGGTAAAACGCTCGCCGAAGCCGGCCTCTCCCGCGCCCGCGGCATCCGTGTCATCGAGATTGTGCGCAACGGCGTCGCGCTCTACATCGAGCCGGAAAAAATCCGCCTCAGCGCCGGCGACCGCATCATCCTCGCCTGCCGCCCCCAAGGCATCGCCGCCACCCGCGGTGTCGTCGGCATCGACCTCATCTCCGAACTGAAACTGGGGCTCGAACAGATCGCCGCGCACGAGGGTTCGCTGGTCGAGGCCGTCATCAATCCCCACTCCGGCATTGTCGGACACACCGTGCGCGAGGTGAATTTCCGCCAACGCTTCCGCATGGTCGTGCTCGCCGTGCACCGTAAGGGCAAAAACGTGCGAGAGCGTCTAGAAACCCTTCCGCTCGAAGCCGGCGACATTGTGCTCATGATGGGCACCGACCAAGCCATCGACGCCCTCCGCCAGAGCGACGACCTCGTGCTCTTCGACCGCGCGCGCGTGCCCGCCACCTCGCAAAACAAAAAGATGCCCATCGTCCTCGCCGTGATCGCGGCCGTGGTCGTCAGCGCTTCGTTCAAGTGGATTCCCATCGAGGTGGGCGCCCTCGCCGGCTGCGTGGTGGTCTGCATCACCGGCTGCCTCAAGACCAACGAAGCCTACGCCTCCATCGAATGGAACATCCTGTTCCTCATCTATGGCATGCTCGCCGCCGGCCTCGCCATGGAGCAAACTGGCGCGGCCCTCTGGATCGCCGATCACGTGGTCTATGGCGTGCAGTCGGTCGTCTCCGCCGAGCACAAAGCGATCTTTGTCCTCGCCGCACTTTATCTGGTCACGACGATCCTCACCGAGATCCTCTCGAACAACGCCGTCGCCGCGCTGATGGCGCCGATCGCCATCGGCATCGCCACCCAGCTGGGCCTTAACATGCAGCCGTTTGTGATCGTCGTTATGTTCGCCGCCTCGGCCGCCTTCGCTACTCCGATCGGGTATCAGACCAACACCTACGTGTATGGAGTCGGTGGATACCGCTTCACCGACTTCCTGAAAGTGGGCATCCCGCTCAACCTGCTCTGTTTTACAATGTCGATGATCATCGTGCCCCGCATCTGGCCGTTCTGATCGGCCTCCGCATCGTTGCCTGAACATGACTCAGGAAGCCCGCGACACGTTAACGCTCTGTCTCGCCTTGTCGCCCTGAGCGTGAACGCGGGGAGTTCACGACACGCCCCAGCCGAAAAGCAAACGCCCCGGCCGACCCCGACCGCGCGCCCTCACCGCTTCGCCGTCGTGATCGCCAACGCATACGAACTCACGCCCTGCGCCAACGCCTCCGCGATCTCCGCGCGATACGCCGACGTTGCGATCTTTTTGGCCTCCGCCTCGTTCGACAGATACCCCGCCTCGACCAACACCGCCGGGCTCTTCACCAGCCGCAACACCGCGAACCGCGCCCGCTTTAGCCCGCGATCAAAAGTGCCGAGTCGCCCCACCATCTGCGCCTGCATATGGTAGCCAAGCAGCGCGTTCCATGGGTCGTTAAAATTGCCAGGATTCGCCACGCTGTCGCTCGGGTCGCGCAATGGACTCCCGGTCGAACGGTGAAACTGTGGCGTCATCACGTAGGTCTCCGATCCGTTCACCGCAGGCGCTCCGCCCACTGCATTGAAATGAATGCTGATAAACAGATCCGCCTCCGCCCGGTTGGCGATCTCCGCGCGCCCGGCCAACGGAATAAACCGGTCGTCTGTCCGCGTCATCACCACCTTGAATCCCTGCTTCTCCAGCAGCACGCGCAGCCGCTTGGCCACGTCCAAGGTGAAGTTCTTTTCATCCAACTTGAGCGCCTTGTTCTGCGTGCCGGCGTCCTGCCCGCCATGACCGGGATCGAGAACGATCACCCGCAAAGCCGGCGCCGGCGGCGTCTTGACCGACGACGGACTCAGAATCGGCAAAAACAACGCGTCCGCGTCGATGCGGCTAATGTAGAGCGTATTCCCGCGAAACACCGCCGGTTCGCCCATCAACACGCGTAGCCCGTTGACCGTCACGTCGCGTTTCCCGTCCTCGGTGTAAATCTCCACCTTGTCCGAGTGGATGCGCATGCGTTTTTCGCGCTCCACCCAAACCGCCTTGAAGCCCAAACGCCCGAACGCGATGCGGATGTCCACATAGTCCACTCCGGCGACCTTGATATGAGCTACCGTCGAAGCCGCAGAGTGGCGCTCGGGCGAGGCGCAGGCTGTTCCCGCAAAAACAAAAATGAGCGCGGATAAAACCGCGCTCATGAAGCGAGTATGCCCTGTGCCCATGCCCGGCCGCGCAATCAAGCCTTGCCGGGTGTTTCGTCGTGCGACTCGTCGGCGCCTTCGTCCGAACCGGTGTCGTCGATCGCCTGCTCGTCGGGATCGAGCGTGTATTTGCGCTTGCGCTTGTTGGCCGGCAGCGGAGTCAACATCACGTTGATCTGTTTGCCCATCAGCCGTGGCTGAGAGTCCGGGTGGCCCATGCTCTCGAGTTCGGCCAAGGCCTTTTTCATCACCTCGAAACCGATCTCGGTGTGCGCCATTTCGCGACCGCGGAACTTCAAGCGGAGCTTCACCTTGTTGCCATGATCGAGGAATTCCTCGGCGTGGCGGATCTTCGTCATGAAATCGCCGCCGGCGATACGCGGCGTGAATTCGATTTCCTTGAGCTTGGTGGCGGTGGTCTTGGCATGACTCGCCTTCTTCTGCTCTTCGTAAACGTATTTGCCGAAATCCATGATTCGGCACACCGGAGGTTTGGCGGTCGCGGCCATCTCGACCAAGTCGAGATTGAACTGCTGCGCGAGAGCCAACGCTCGCTCGGTTTGCATAATGCCGAGCTGCTTGCCTTCGGGGCTGATAACTCGGATCTCGGGTTCCTTGATCCGCGAATTACGGCGGATATGGGCGAAAGGGTCGTTGTTACGACGCTGATAATAACCGGGGCGGTTGCCGCCGGACGAAGGGAACGAGTTGGCCATCAATAAGGAGGTTGCAGGGTGGGTCGCGCAAAGACTTCGCGGAGGCCGGGAGGGAAGACAACCAAGAAGTGGCTGCGCGCCAAAAAGACGGGGAATCTCCGGCCCGCCCCCACGGCTTAAACGCTGAAACTTTCACCACACGAGCAACTCGCCTTGGCGTTGGGATTGGTGAACTTAAACCCGCCCGCAATCAGCTTGTTCGAAAAATCCACCTCGGTGCCCTTAAGATACAGCGCCGTCTTCGGATCGACCAGCACCGGCACGCCGGCCGAGCGCACCAAGATGTCGCCCTTCTTGGGCTCCTTCGCGAAACGCAGTTTGTAGCTCAGGCCGTTGCACCCGCCGCCGCTGATCGCGACCCGCAGGAACTCGCCTTGCTGCTCGCGCGCCACCAACGCACGCACCTTGACTCCCGCCGACTCGGTGAGGCGCACCAGGTTCTCATTGCCTTCGCGAACCCCTTCAGGAAGCGGCGCGGCGGGCAAGGAAGTGGCAGCGGAGGAAACTTCGGCGGCGGACATGCGGGGACTATTGCGCGCGGCGATCGTTTATCAAGCGCCGCGCCACCGCTACCGCGTTGGCGAAACTCGTCGCGCTCGCCACGCCCTTGCCCGCGATGTCAAACGCCGTGCCGTGATCCGGACTCGTGCGCACAAACGGCAGGCCGAGCGTCACGTTCACCGCCTCGTCGAAATCCACGGTCTTCAACGGCGCCAGCCCTTGGTCGTGATACAACGCGACCACGACATCAAAATCGCCGCGTAGTTGCCGCGCGAATACCGTATCGCCGGGCAACGTCCGCGAGAGACCGGGAAACTCGCTGCGCAAGCTGTCCAAGATCGGGTCGATCGTCGTGTGCTCCTCCTCGCCGAGCAGCCCGCCTTCGCCGGCGTGCGGGTTGAGGCCGCACACCGCGATGCGCGGGCGCTCCACGCCCTCGGCCCGCGCCAACGCGTCGGCCGCGCGCACGGTTCGCTCGAAGTTTTCGCGCGTGAGCTGGCCGCCCACGTCGCGCAGCGGGATGTGCCAACTGAGCAACACCACGCGCAGCCGGCCGCCGCAAAACCCCATCACCGGCTCCCCTCCCCAGCGCGCCGCGAAAAACTCCGTCTGACCGGGAAACGCGTAACCCACACCTGCGAGTTGCGCCTTGCTCACCGGCCCGGTCACCACGGCCGAATAACGTCCGTCGCGGCACCCCGCCGCCGCCTCCTCCATCGCTGAGAGGGCGAGCCGCGCGCCCGCATCGTCAGGCACGCCCGGCGTCGCCTCGTAATCCGCCGCGCCAACCGCGACCCGCTCGACCCCGGCGCCCGCCGGCAGCCTCGTCAACCACCGCGCCGGTCCGATTACCGTCACGCCCGCACCGCTGTGCGCGAACTCGCTCGCCGACGCCACCAACCAAGCCGTGATGATTTCCGGGCCCACGCCCGCCGGGTCGCCGCAGGTGATCGCCAGGTTATTCATGCGCTTCGCCACCCGTCGCCCGGTTCGCCCGCGCGAAGCCGCGCTTTCCTTCCGCGAAAAACGCAAGAAACCGCCGAGCTTCCTCGGTCGCGTAACCGCCTCCCACCAGCGCCGCCGCCGCCAATTCGCGAATGTTCCCCAAGTCGAAATACACGGCACGAAACGCTTCCTTCAATTCGCGGATCGCCTCGCGCGGAAACCCCCGGCGCTTCAACCCGACGAGGTTCAACCCCGACACCTCGTCCCGCTCCGCCGTGATGGTAAAAGGCGCCAAGTCGCGGGTGATCCGAGCGAGCCCGGCGACCATGCAACTTTCGCCGATGCGACAAAACTGATGAATGCCCGCGCCGCCGCCAACAAACGAGAACGCCCCGACGCTCACGTGCCCCGCCAACATCGCGTTGTTGGCCAACACCACATCATCGCCCAACACGCAGTCGTGCCCCGCGTGGCTGTTCGCCATAAAAAAACACCGCGCTCCCACCACCGTCGATTGACCCGCGTGAATCGCCCGGTTGAGCGTAACGTTCTCACGAAGCACCGAGCCGTCGCCGACGCGCACAAAACTCGGCGTGGCGCGGTCGAACTTGAGGTATTGCGGATCTCCGCCGACGACCCCGCCGGGATGCACCACCACGCGGTCGCCGAGCACCGCATGCCGCGTCACGATGGCGCGTGCCATGATCTCACAATCGACGCCGAGTTGCGCGCCGTCTTCAACGATCGCCGTAGGATGAATAAACGTAGGCATTGTATTTATCTAAAGTGGCATGGGCATCCTGCCCATAATAACTCCCCCAACTTCCCCTGCGCCCGAGTCCTCATCCGCCTTTCGTCTTTCTCACCCCGACGATGCTGCGCTCCGGCAACAGGTCGAGCTGGGCGTCCTTGAGTAAGTCGTAGTTTTTCAGGATGCGGATCACCTGGAGCGTGTCGCTTTTGCCATAGTTGCGGTTGATCTCGGTCTTCTCGATCAGATCCAGCAGCATCGAGCGAAACGAGATAATCGCGTCCACCCCGCGCTCTTTCAACATAGCAACGCTCTGCGAACGAAACGGCTCCTGCGTCGGCAGACTCGGCAACACAAGGATCTTGGTCAACGGATCCCCTTCTTCGTCCGACGTCGAATCCGCCGCGACCGGAAAAAACCGCGTCGCCTCCTTCATCACGTTGTCCTCAAGAAAACGAAAAATCTCCGGCGAACTCTTCAGCATGTTCGGCGTAAACACGCCGGTGTGCCAGCCCTTCACCGCAATCATCGCGCGGTGCACCAGCGGAAGTTCATTCGAGAACAAAAAGAAATCCGGCTTTCGCGCGCCCCGTTGCCAAGAGGGATTATAGACCAACAGGTCGATCTCCTCATCTCCCGTCTTTCGGCGCGCAGACACCTGATATTTGCGGACTTGGCGCACCAAAAACCCGTTCTGCTCAAAATACTCGCGGACAATCCCTTCGTCGATGGCGGACATGGCGTGCGGTGTGGATCGAATGTTTGTTCAGCGGTTCAACGGGTCGACCGTTCAGACTGCGCCCACGTCTTGGAAACTCGCCTCGGCCAAGACGGGATCGACGCCGCCCGCCGTCGCCGCATCGCCCAAGGATTTAAGCACCACAAAGCGCAACGCCCCCGCGCGCACCTTCTTATCGCGCGCCATCGCCGCCATCAACCGCCCGAGCGGCAACGACTCGCGCAACCGCGTCGGCAACGCGTGCGCCGCCAACACAGCGTCGATACGCGCCACATCGGACGCGCCGATGTATCCAAGTTTCTGTGACAGCCGTGCCGCCGCCGCCAACCCGATCGCAACCGCCTCGCCATGCAGATACACGCCGTAGCCGGTCACCTGCTCGATGGCGTGGCCGAACGTGTGCCCGAGGTTCAACAGCGCCCGACCGCCTTCCTTCGCGGTCTCATGCTCGTCGGCCTCGACCACCCGCGCCTTCAACTCGCAACAGCGACGAATCACCGCGCCGAGCTCCGGACTCGCGACCGTGAGCGGCGCCTTTGCCAACTGCTCGAACAGTGCCGCGTCGCCCAACAGCCCCGTTTTGATGATCTCCGCCATGCCCGCGGCGAACTCGCGCGGAGGCAACGTCTCCAGCAACCGCGTGCCGATAAACACCCCGCGCGGCTGGTGAAACGCCCCCACCAGGTTTTTGCCCGCCTTCAAATTGATTCCCGTCTTCCCGCCCACCGAGCTATCCACCATCGAAAGCAACGTGGTCGGCACCTGATAAAACGCGATGCCGCGCAAATACGATGCCGCCGCAAACCCAGCCAGATCGCCGATCACTCCGCCGCCGGCTGCAAACAGCGCGCCGCCGCGGTCCACCCGATGCTCCGCCAAAAAGTCCCACACCCGACCGAGGTCCACCAATGACTTCGTTTCCTCGCCCGGTTCGAGCACCAAGACCGGTTGCTCCCCAAACATCGCGTGTAACGCATCTCGTTGCGCACGCGCAAAATTCCGATCCGTAACCACCGCGACTTTCCGGCCCTCCGCCACCAGTCCGGCGACCGCCGCCCGCACCGCCGGGGCGACGTCCGCGCCAAAATTGATCGGATAACTGCGCTCAGCCAAATTCACGGTCAGCGTTTCACTCATGGGCAGCGGGTTAAACAGCAGCCCGCCGACGCGGTCAACGCCACGCAACACCTGCGTGACAATCGCGATTGAGACTTGCTCTCATCTAATTCTCACGCATCGCTTCTGCCTCTTTTCACATCCGCCCTCTCGTCATGATCAGTCGCTTTTTCCTCCCGCGCCTCTCGGTCTTCTTGCTGGCGCTCGCGCCTGCGTTCGTCACCGCCACCACTCCCGGACCGGCCGGCTCGGAAGTTGCCGACTCGGTCGCCGACGTCCCTGCCGCCGAAGCGCCCGCTGCGTTCTCTCTCTCAAAAGTCGTCGTCGCCCTTAAACCCGATAAAAACCCGGAGTTGATGCTCCAGGAGAAACGCGCGCTCGAGGCCTTTCTCTCACGCGAACTCGGACGCCCCGCCGAAGTCGTCATCCCGTTGTCCGCCGCAACCATTTTGGAGGGGCTCGCCAACGGCACCATCGACCTCGGTTACCTCAGCGCCACCGACATGGTCAACGCCCGCAACCGCCGCATCGGCCGCATTCTCCTCGCTGGCGAATTCGGCGATGGTCGCGCCGCTTACGACAGCTACTGGGTTGTTAAAAAGGACGCGCCCTACGCTTCCATCGAAGACCTTCGCGGCAAGCCCGTCGCCTTCGCCAGCAAGACCAGCACCTCCGGCTTCGTCATCCCGCTCCTCGACTTGCGCAAACGCAATCTCATCGGCGAAGACGCCAACACCGAGGCGTTCTTCGGACGCGGCAACGTCCATTTCGGCGTCGGCTACGTGTCCGGCATTGAGCGCGTGCTCGCCGGTGACGCCGAGGCCGCCGCCGTGAGCTACTACGTGCTCGATCAAGACAAACACCTCTCCCTCGATCAACGCGCCCGCCTGCGGATGCTCCAAAAACAGGGTCCCGTCCCCAGCCACGTCATCGCCGTGCGTGCCGCCCTCTCCGACGCCAACACCGAGGCGCTTCGCCGCGCGCTCGTCCGCCTCAACGATCCCGAAAACATCGCGCTGCGCGATAAACTATTCACCACGCGACTGGTCTCCGTTGACCAAGACGCCCACCTTGCCCCCCTCGCCGACGGCCTCGTCCTCGCTGGTCGCGCACTCAAAAAGTGACGGCGGTCGCCACCCCACTTCCCCACATCGCCGCGCGCGGCCTCGGCCTCATGCGCGGCGACCGTTGGTTGTTTCGCGGACTCGATCTCGACGTGCCGCGCGGCACGTTTGTCGCGGTCGTCGGCCCTTCCGGCGTAGGGAAATCAAGTTTCCTCGCCTGCCTCGCCGGGCTCCTTCCCCCCTCCGAAGGCCACGTCGAACTCTACGACCGCGCCGGCCGGTGCCACGCCCCCGCCGCCGTGCGCGGATCGACCGGCGTCGTGTTTCAAAACAACCTGCTCGTCCCCACTAGCACGCTGCTCAACAACGTCCTCTGCGGACGTCTCGGACGCCATCCGTGGTGGCGCACGTTGATCGGGTTCCCCCGCGCCGAACGAGAAACCGCCTACCGCATCCTCTGCGACTTGGGCCTCGGCACCAAAGTCAACCGCTGGGTCTGCGAGACCTCGGGCGGCGAACAACAACGCACCGCCATCGCCCGCGCCCTGCTGCAAGAACCCGACCTCTACCTCGCCGACGAACCCGTTTCCAACCTCGACGCCTATCTCACCGGACGCGTCCTCGGCATCCTCCGCCAAGAGGCCGCCCAACGCGGACGCACCGTGTTCTGCGTGTTGCACAACGCCGAGCTCGTCGAGCGTTTCGCCGAGTTTGTCCTGAGCTTCGACTCCGCCGGCGACGGCGCGTGGAAACTGCGAAAGGTCTCCCACGCATGAGCCCCCCTCCCTCTCCTGCGTCAGCTCCCGGACCGGCCTCCGGCCCCGCGCACAACCCCTCCCTGCCTCCCGAGCCGCCGCGCCTGCCCGATCCGCGTTGGTATGAACGGCTCAACGTGCTCAACGTTTCGCTCCTCCTTTTCCTGCTCGCCTGCTTCGCCTCCGCCCCTGCCCTGCGCGGCTCCGGGCGCGAACTCGACTACGCGGGCAACCTCAAGCGGTTCCTTGGCTACTTCTTCCCGCCCGACCTCTCCGTCTGGCCCGAGACGCTTCGTGCCCTCGGCGAAACCGCCCAGATCGCCGTCATGGCCACCGCGTTCGCTATCGTGATCGCGCTGCCCCTCGGTGTCGCCGGCGCTCGCACGTTGTCCCCCGCCTGGCTCGTCGGCGCCGCCCGCATGACGCTCAACGGCATTCGCACCGTGCCCAGCCTCATCTGGGCGCTCATCGGCGTCGCCATCGTCGGAGCCAACCCGCTCGCCGGCGTCATCGGCCTCACGTTCTACAGCGTCGGTTACCTCGGTAAATTTTTCAGCGACGCCTTCGAGTCCGTGGACATGGAAATCGCCCGCGGACTTCGCGCGATCGGCGCGGGACGTATCCAAGCGTTTCAACATGGCGTCTGGCCTCACGCCAAACCGCTCGTGTGGAGCTATGTCCTTTGGATGATCGAATATAACCTGCGCTCCGCCGCGATCATCGGTTACGTCGGTGCCGGCGGCCTCGGCGTGCAACTCGCCGGCTACCAAGAGTATTACCAGTGGGAGAAATTCGCCACGGTGCTCCTCTTCATCTTGGTCCTGGTGACCGCCCTCGACTTCCTCGGCGAGTGGATCCGCGGCCGCATTACCCGCAAGCTCACGCGGGTGCGGTCCTGACACCGCGCGCGCCGCTCACCGTCCGCTCGCACGTCGCGTTACGCCAAGATCGCCGCCTTCTCCTTCGAGATCGCCCAACGCATCGGCTCGCCCTTGGTCCAGCGATCATACTCGTCGACCATCAACTGGCCCATGCGGCGGCACTCGTTTTCCATCGACCCCGCGATGTGCGGCGTCAGCACGACATTCGGCAACGTATAGAGCGGCGATCCCGGAACCGGCGGCTCGGGCCAAGTCACATCCAACATCGCTGTCACGTCCGGACGTCGCGTCAGCACTTTGATCATCTCCGGCTCGTTCACGATCGCCCCCCGCGCCGTGTTGAGGAACGTCGAGCCGTCCTTCATCAGCTCGAAATGTCGCCCCTGGATCATGTTCTCCGTCTGCTTCAGCCACGGCGTGTGCAACGACACGACATCGCAGTGTGAAAAAATATCGTCCAACGACACCAGCGTGACGTTGAACTCCGCCGCTTGCTCCGCCGTGAGGAACGGATCGTAAACCCAAACATCGAGGTCGAACGGAGCCAGGCGCTCCCGCACGAGACGTCCGATCATCCCAAATGAGATCAACCCCACCTTGGTGCCATACGCGCCCGGCGGCTTTACCTTCGCCGGATACGCCCCGAGTCGCTTGGTTTCGAGCACGTAGTGCCAGACGCGCTTCAACGAGAGCAGGATGCTCGCCAACGTGAACTCGGACACCGGGATCGCGTTCATCGCATACGCGCTCGTCACCGCGATATTCCGCTCCCAAAACGCGTCCGGAGTCATCGCCTTGATGGACCCTGCTCCGTAAAACACCGCCTTCAACTTCGGAGCCGCTGCGAGAAACGCCGCGTCCATCACCGGCGCGCCCCAGCCCGAGAAGATCACCTCCACCTCCGCCAGCAGCTCGGGCCGTTCCTCGATCGACTCCTTGGATTGGAGCCCCGCGATTAAGTTCACGCGGCGCGCGATCTTGGCGCGCAACACGTCGCCGTAAATCAATTCAAATGCGTGAGAATCGAGAATAAAAAGCCCCTTGAGCATGGTTGTAAGCGGGCACTGCAACGCATCCCCCACGGGGAAACAATTCCATTATTGACCCGCGAGCGCTCCATTCCCGCTCCATTGTGCAGCCGACTGCATCGCTTCACCTCGGCATTTTGCAGTAGCCCTCGCCCGCGTTGCGCCGATAACGTCCGCCGTTTATGACGTCCCCCGCCCCCCGCGCCGACGGTCGCAAAGCCGACCAGCTCCGCCCCATCACGTTCGAAGCCGGCATCGCCCCCCACGCCACCGGTTCGGTGCTCGTCTCCTTTGGGAACACTCGCGTCATCTGCGCCGCCACCATCGAGCCCAAGGTCCCGACGTGGATGAAACAACAACGCGTGCCCGGCGGCTGGCTCACCGCCGAGTATTCACTTCTTCCCTACAGCACCCACGAGCGCAAACAGCGCGACATCTCCCGCGGCAAACTTGACGGCCGCACCGTCGAGATCCAACGCCTCATCGGCCGCTCCCTCCGCGCCGTGCTCGACCTCCGCAAACTCGGCGAAAACACCCTCTGGATCGACTGCGACGTCCTCCAGGCCNNCAGGCCGACGGTGGCACCCGCACCGCGTCCATCACCGGCGCCTACCTCGCCGCCCGCCTCGCGATCCAGACGCTCCTCGACGCCAAACGCATCCCGGAAAACCCGCTCGTCGACAGCGTCGCCGCCATCAGCGTCGGCATTCACGACGGACGCGAACTGCTCGACCTCCCCTACGTCGAAGACAAAGACGCCGAGGTCGACTTCAACATCGTCATGACCGGCCAAGGCAAATTCGTCGAAGTCCAGGGTTCCGGCGAAGAAGCCACCTTCACTTACGATCAGCTCCAAAGCCTCATCGCCCTCGCCCAAAAAGGCATCAAGGAGATAGCCGCCCTCCAGACCGCCTTCCTTACCAAACAGCTCCTCGCCCGCTAAACGACACGTCCAAGGCCGCGCCTGCCACGGGCCGCTCACCAACGCCCCGTTGGCCCGCTTTTTGCTCCCACCCGCCCCATGAATCCTGTCCGCCCCTCCCGACTATTCCTTCAACTCGGCATACTCCTCGCCTTGCTGCCGGTCGTGGCTTCCGCACACCCCGGGCACGACGGCGGCCATGATCTCCACTGGGATTTCGCCGGCGGTTTCACCCACCCGCTTTTCGGCCTCGACCACCTGCTCGCCATGATCGCGGTCGGCGTCTGGGCCGCGCAGCTGGGCGGACGCGCCCGCTGGCTCCTTCCCGCCACCTTCGTCGGCGTGATGACCCTCAGTGCCGTCCTCGGCACCCAAGGCGTCGCACTGGCCGCCGTCGAACCCATGATCGCCGGGTCCCTGCTCGTCTTCGGTTTGATGATCGTGCTCGCCAAGCGCCTGCCGCTCTCCGTTGGCCTCGGGTTCACCGCTCTCTTCGCCGCCTTCCACGGTTTTGCGCACGGCGCCGAACTGCCAGCCGGCTCCAACGGATTCTCTTACGGACTCGGTTTCGTTGCCGCCACGCTCCTCCTCCTGGGCCTCGGCCTCGCGCTCGGCCAACTCACCACTCGCCGGCCCGTGTGGCTTTCCCGCAGCGCCGGTGCCGGCGTTGCCGCCGTCGGCGCCGTGATGCTCGTCGCCTGATCTTCGGGCTCCCGCGTAGCCGAGGTCATTTGTAGCCGGAGTCGGCGACCCCGGCTACAAGCACAGCGGAATGCCCCGCGCAAAAAAAGGCGCGCCAACTGGCGCGCCTTTTTTCGTATTCGATTGATGGATCATTCCATCTCGCGGTCGGCATCGGTCGCCAACGCCGGCTCCAGCGCGATATTTTTCACCCGGATGCCCTTCATCTTCTGGAGCACCAACTCCACGTGTTCGCTCGAGACATCGACCAGCGTGTGCCGCTGGTGGATGTCCATCGCGCCCACGATGTTCGCCGGCAACCGAGTGACGCCCGCCACCTTGCCGACGATGTCCGCCGGCGTGATGAGCTGCTTGCGACCCACGTTGAAAAATAGCGTGGTCATGCCCGGCTCGCGACCGGTGCGCGACGGACGCAAAAACTTCTGTTTCGACGGACGCACAACCGGCGGTTCGTCGCCTTCGTTTTCAAACAGCGCTTGCTCTTTTTCGGCGGGCGCGTCTGCAGGTTTCGCCCCCTCGACGATCGGCTCGACCTTCGCTGCGCCCTGGAACGCCGCCCGCTCCGCTTGCTCTGCCGGCGCGGCGACCTTGGGCTTGTTCGCCACCTTGGCAAACGCCGCCGGCACCGCACTCTTCGCGGCCGGAGCCTCCGACACGTATGCGGGAGCAGGCGTATGCGCCGCCGCTTTTGGTGCCGGTTTCGCCACTGCGCCTTGAGCCTTGCCCGCCGCCGGGGCCTTTGCAGACGCCGCCGCAGCCTCCGGCTTGTCGCCGCCGTGCATCATGTGCAGCAACACCGACACGATGTCCGTGCTCGGATACCCCTGCTCGATCAAACGATCAATAAAGCGGTCCTGCTTGCG
>DFYA01000090.1:0-488 GCA_002382525.1 Opitutaceae bacterium UBA4094 | reverse complement strand
ACCTCCAGGTCGTCCACGTCGAGACCGCGGGCCGCGACGTCAGTCGCCACGAGGAACTCGAACCCGCGGCGCTTGAACTTCTCCATTACGCGCGTCCGATTCGCCTGCGTGATGTCGCCATGCAACCGATCGGTCGCGTAGCCGCGCGCGTGCAGGTGCTCATCAAGTTCGTCCACCATCACTTTGGTGGAGCAAAAAATGATCCCGTAGCGGAAGTCGTAGAGGTCGATCAGGCGCGTGAGCACGTCGATCTTGTAGCGGCGATCCACCTCGAAATACACCTGATCGACTTTCGGTGCGTTCTGGGCCTGCGCAGCGATTTTCACCCATTCCGGATTCGGTAGGAAACGATTGATCATCGCCTGAATCGCAGGAGGCATCGTCGCCGAGAAGAACAGCGACTGACGCCCCGACGGCGTCTCCGACAAAATCTTCTCGATGTCGTCGCGGAAGCCCATGTCCAACATGCGATCGCACTCGTCGAGGAT
>DFYA01000232.1:271-3119 GCA_002382525.1 Opitutaceae bacterium UBA4094 | reverse complement strand
AAAATCATCGCGATATTCGTCTTACTGGAAGGTCTTCTTAGAACAGAAAATACCGCTGCGCCATCGGGAGGACCGTGGCGGGTTCACACGTGAGGTGCTCGCCGTCGGCGGTAACGTAATAGGTCTCGGGATCGACTTTGATCACCGGCATCGCGTCGTTGAGCACCATGTCGCGTTTGCTCACCGTGCGGCAGCCTTTCACCGCCTCGAGACGGCGCTTGAGCCCAAGTTCGCCGAGACCGCCTTCGCGTAGTCCCACCTCGGATACAAACGTAACGCAGGTCGAACCGATGCCGCGCGCGCTGGCTCCCCACATCGGCCGATAAAACATCGGCTGGGGTGTCGGAATGGAGGCATTGGGATCGCCCATGTTGGCCCATGAAATGAAGCCGCCCTTGAGGATCAGTTCGGGTTTCACACCGAAGAGCGCGGGCTTGAAGAGGACGAGGTCGGCGAGTTTGCCGACGGCCACCGAGCCGATGATGTGGCCCATGCCGTGCGTGAGCGCGGGGTTGATCGTGTATTTGGCGAGGTAACGCAGGACGCGAAAGTTGTCTGCATGCGGATGCGAGGGATGCGTGAGCGGGCCGAATTGCACTTTCATCTTGTGCGCGGTTTGCCACGTGCGGCAGATGACTTCACCGATACGGCCCATGGCCTGCGAGTCGGACGACATCATTGAGATCGCACCCAAGTCGTGGAGGCGGTCCTCGGCGGCGATCGTCTCGGGGCGAATGCGCGACTCGGCAAACGACACGTCCTCGGGAATCTTTGGGTCGAGGTGGTGGCACACCATGAGCATGTCGAGGTGCTCGTCGATGGTGTTGACCGTGAAGGGACGCGTGGGGTTGGTCGAAGACGGGAGCACGTTGGCCTCGCCGCACACGCGGATGATGTCAGGGGCGTGTCCGCCACCCGCGCCTTCGGAATGGTAGGTGTNNATGCCGCGCCCGGCCACGGCGGCGATGGTGTTCTCCACAAAGCCTGATTCATTGAGCGTGTCAGAGTGGATGGCGACCTGCGTATCGGTCTCGTCCGCCACGTCCAGGCAGTTGCTGATGGCCGATGGCGTGGTGCCCCAGTCTTCGTGGAGCTTGAGGCCGAGCGCGCCGGCGCGGATCTGGTCGCGGAGCGGGTCGGGCGTGCCGCAGTTGCCCTTGCCGAGGAAGCCGAGGTTCATCGGGTAGCTCTCGGCGGCTTCGAGCATGCGGTGGATGTTCCATTTGCCTGGCGTGCAGGTCGTGGCGAGCGTCCCGTGCGCGGGCCCGGTGCCGCCACCGAGCATCGTGGTGATGCCGGAGCTGAGGGCTTCGTCGATTTGTTGCGGACAAATAAAGTGAATGTGCGAATCGATGCCGCCGGCGGTGAGGATGCAGCCTTCGCCCGCGAGCGCCTCGGTGCCGGCGCCGACGATCATCGGATTTTTTTTGCCGGTTTTTGGGTCGGGATAAACGGAGCCGAGTCCGCGTTGAATGCCGGGATTGCCGGCGTGCCCGATGCCGACGATGACGCCGTGTTTGATGCCGATGTCGGCTTTGATGACGCCAAGTTCGGCATCAAGGATGAGGGCGTTGGTGATGACGAGGTCGAGCGACTCGGCGTCGCGCGCGGTGGACGACTGGCCCATGCCGTCGCGGAGAACTTTGCCGCCGCCGAATTTGATCTCGTTGCCGTAACCGCCGCCCTCGGCGATGAGGTCGCGTTCGACCTGGACGAAGAGTTCGGTGTCGGCGAGGCGCACGCGATCACCGACAGTGGGACCAAACATCTCTGCGTATTGGCGGCGGGTGAGTTTGAGAGGCATGGGCGAAGGAGGAAAGTAGCGAGTAGTGAGTAGCGGGTAGCGAGTAGAACGGAAGCGGAGGGGTAGAAGATCGGAGGTTGGGTATGCTCGCTACTCACTACCCGCTACTCGCTACTTTCAGCATCAGAGTTTCCCGTTGATCTTGGCGTTGAGGCCCCAGACTTCGCGGAGGCCGGTGAGGGCGACAAGTTCGACTTGTTTGGTGTCGCCGGCTTCAAAACGCACCGCGGTGCCGGCGGGGATGTTCAGGCGAAAGCCGCGTGTGGATTCGCGGTCGAAACGCAGTCCGGCGTTGGCTTCGTAGAAGTGGAAATGTGAACCGACTTGGATCGGACGGTCGCCGGTATTTGCGACCTGGATGATCTTGGTTTCGAGATCGAGGTTGGCGTCGAACGCGGGCGCGTCGGGAGCGGGGATGATTTCGCCAGGAACCATGGGATCAGCGGATGGGGTTGTGGACGGTGACAAGTTTGGTGCCGTCGGGGAACGTGGCTTCGACTTGCACGTCGTGGATCATCGAATCCACGCCTTCCATGACGTCGGAGATTTTGAGGAGCGTGGTGCCGTAGCTCATGAGTTCAGCGACGGTTTTGCCGTCACGGGCGCCCTCCATGATTTCGTATGAAATGATGGCGATAGCCTCGGGGTAATTGAGCTTGAGACCGCGGGCCTGGCGGCGGCGCGCGAGATCGGCGGCGGTGACAATGAGGAGCTTTTCGCGTTCGCGAGGGGTGAGATGCATGGAGCTGGAAAGGGACCGGAAGAGTTAACCGCTAATGGACGCTAATCGACGCTAATTCGGAAGGGTGGCGTGCGAGGGTTTTGATGTGGGAAGCGAGCTTGCTCGCGATTCTAGAGGTGAACATCGCGAGCAAGCTCGCTTCCNNCCGCGGTCCATCGCATAAAAACGGTCGGCGATCTCGCGGCAGAAATCGACGTATTGCTCGACGAGAAGAATCGCGAGCGTGCCGTCGGACTTGAGCACTTTGAGCGTGTCGCCGATCTGATCGATGATCGACGGTTGGATGCCTTCGGTGGGTTCGT
>DFYA01000232.1:0-247 GCA_002382525.1 Opitutaceae bacterium UBA4094 | reverse complement strand
TCGAGGGCGTCGCGGGCCTCGGCGCCTTTGCGTCCGTGCACGACGAGCCCGACGCGGAGGTTTTCCTCGATGGTGAGGTGCGGGAAGATGTCGCGGCCTTGCGGCACGTAACCGATGCCGGCACGGGCGCGGGCGTCGGCGGGGAGTTTGTCGATGCGTTTGCCGGCGAGCGTGATCGAGCCGGCGCGGATGGGGCGCATGCCGGTGATGGATCGGAGCGTGGTGGTTTTGCCCACGCCGTTGCGGC
>DFYA01000336.1 GCA_002382525.1 Opitutaceae bacterium UBA4094 | reverse complement strand
ACGCCCGCGCCCAACTTTTCCGTGTAACGCGCCGCACGATGCGTTGTCCTACCGCCTCGATGGACGTCTATCTCATCTGGACCCTCACAATCGTGCTCTCCCTGATCGGCGTGGCTGGCGTGATCGTGCCCGTGCTCCCCGGCACCACGCTCATCTTGATCGCGATGGTCATCCACAAGCTGCTGCTCCCCGCCGATGTATCTTGGGCCGTCATCGGCTGGATAGCCGGGTTCTGGTTTCTGTCGGTGATCATCGACTTCCTCGGCGTGATCCTCGGTGCGCGCCTCTTTGGCGGAGGTAAATGGGGCATGCTCGGCGCCGGCGGAGGCGCGGTCATCGGCATGTTTTTCTCCCTTCCCATGCTCATCCTCGGCACCGTCCTCGGAGCGGTCGCCGCCGAAAAACTCATCGCCCAAAAATCCCACCGCGCCTCCCTTCTCGCCGGAGCAGGGGCGGCCATCGGGTTCGTCATCTCCACGATCGGCCGGCTCTTCTGCGCAGCCGTGATGATTATCCTGTTTTTTTGGGCTGCTTGGGCGTCGGTGAAAACGATCGGACCCGAGGCGACATTTTAAGTTAACACGTCTGGCTTTCCCGGCCGCCGCGTTCGCCATACGCCTCCGACTGTCGGCACTTAAGCTCCGCCCCTCACTCCGCGCGCGCGAGCAATTCCTCATAGGCCCGGATATGGTCGGACAGCGCCCCCTCCAGCCACCCCAAGCTCGTCCGTGCCGACAAGATCGCGCTTTCTGCGGCGGCCGATTGGCCGCTCCCACGTCGGCCGCTCCAATCACCCGTCCGCGTTCCCGCCACATGCGAGAGAGTCTTCACGTCATCTGCGATCTTCGAGCGGATCATCTTCAGATTAGCCTCCATGGTGTTAGGCCTCAAAAATTTCACCATGCTACGGTATTTCTCGTGAAGCTGCCGGAGATCATTGGTGACCTCCCGGCCCAGCGCCGGTGGGTGAGGAAATCGGGCGACGATCTCGTCCAACTGCCGCTGGGTGATCGCCGGTCCCTGCACCTTTCGTGTCACCCACGCGACATCACTGGCCGACAAATTGGCGAACGGAATCGTGAACACCTGCCCATCGTCCCGCCGCACCGTGACCGACGAGTCCGTCGCGGAGAGAAACATCGCCTTGATCGTGCGTCCGTCACGGCTCGTCCACACCCCGGAAGACGGGTCACCCACAAGGTGCGACGCCGCTGCGCCGGCCCCCTCGCCTACTCGCGCTCGCGCGTCGCCTCCAGCCGGTCGCACCTCACGCCAAACCCACACACCGCCGACCACCACGAGAGCAAAAATCATCAACCGCACAAAAGCGTTCATGACCAAACCCCATGGTTTTCCGCCCACCCAAATGCAAGAGAATCGTGCTTAAATCCCGCTTCGGATCCCGGGATCAGCGCGCTCCCCTCGCAATTACGACATCAGGCAACCGCCACTTCCTCGTCGATACGTTCGGCCATCTGCCGCGCTTGCTCGAATTCCGCCCCCGCGACCTGCAGCTTTTTGCCGAGATGCATCTTCAGCCCGTCCGCCAGCGGCTTCAACAACGCGGCCTCCGGCGAACGCTCCACCATCGTCAAAACCTTCGCCCCATGACCCGCCGCCGCCAAGCGCGTCGCCAAGTGAACCAATAGATTGAGCGAATCCCGACAGATCTCCGGGTCCGCCAAGAACCCTTTTAAATCCTTCAGATGTTTAGCATGAGGGCCGTTCATGCCCCTCACTTCTAGCAAGTTTTCGGCATGCACAAGCCCCCTCCACTCGCGCAAATGCGTTTTACCTGCGCGTAACACCATCCCCGAAGAACACCCCATAAGCCCCTCGCTAAAACCCCGAATGCGGCCACGACATCCGGCAAGAGCCTCAGACGAAAACATCCATGTTTTTTGAAAGTCCTTACCATGTTCTTCCTCTAGAAACCTGGTAAGGTGTTTTAACAAAAACCCCTGCTTTCGCCCCATGAACAAAATCCCCGTCTCACTTCAGCTGTGGTCCCTCCGCGACCTTGTAAAAAACGATTTCACAGCCACGGTCGCCGAAATCGCCAAAATCGGTTACGCCGGAGTCGAAACCGCTGGATATGGTAACCTCGACGCCGTCGGCGCCGCCAAGGCCCTCGCCAACGCGGGCCTGAAAGTCTCCGGGCAACACGTTGGCATCGCCGCCCTCCGCGCCGACCTGAGCAAAGTCGCCCACGAAGCCCACCTGCTCGGCACCCGCAACGTCATCTGCCCGTCTTATCAACGGGAGCTCTTCCGCTCCGGCCCCGCCTGCGCCCAGATCGGCGAAGAACTCGACGAGATCGGCGCCAAGCTCCGCGGGTTCGGACTTCAGTTCCACTACCACAACCACGCCTTCGAGTTCGCCGCAGTGGACGGTCGCCCGGGTTTCGATTGGCTCCTCGACGCCGCCTCACCCCGCAACCTCCTCTGCCAGGCCGACGTGTTTTGGGTCCACACCGGCGGCAAAAACCCCGCCGACTTCATCCGCGAACAAGGCCGCCGCATCAAACTGCTTCACCTCAAGGACGACAAAGAAATCGGCGGCGGTCCGCTGAACTTCGCCGAAGTCTTCGCCGCCGTCGAATCCATCGGTGCCGTCGAATGGTATGTGGTCGAGGTCGAAAATTATAACTTCGAGCCCCTCGAATCCGTCCGTCGCTCCTTCGAACAACTCAAAACCTGGGGCAAAGCCTGAGCGCCTGCGCCGCGGAAGAAGTAGCGAGTAGCGGGTAGTGAGTAGCGAGCATCGCCACCACGCGACCTCCTCCCCCCGCCACTCCTGCTTGCCGCCGCGTCCGTTTATCTGCTGCTCCCTACCCGCTACTCACTACTCGCTACTCTCCTAATCCCATGCCCAAGAAAAAAGATTCCTTTAACATCGCCGTGATCGGCGCCGGTGCCATCGGCCACGATCACATCGCTTCGTTCAAACAACACCCCGCCGCCAAGGTCGTCGCCCTCGCCGAGGTCTCCCCCGAACGCGGACGCGAAGCCGCCGACAAATTCGGAATCCCCGAACTCGTCACCGATTGGAAAAAGCTCCTCACGCGCGCCGACATCGACGTCTTCTCGATCGCGTTGCCCAACTACCTGCACGCCTCCGTGTCGCTCGCCGCGCTCAAGGCCGGCAAACACGTCATGCTCGACAAGCCCATGGCCACCAACGCCGCCGACGCCGCCAAACTCGTCGTCGAGGCCAAGAAGCAAAAGGTGGTGCTCATGGTCGGCCAGAACCAGCGATTCATCCCCGAAGTCCAGACCGCCAAACAACTCATCACCAAGGGCGTGCTCGGCGACGTTTACCACGCCAAGACCGCCTGGTGCCGCCGCGCCGGCATCCCGCGCATCGGCTCTTGGTTCACCCAACAACAATTCGCCGGCGGCGGCGGCACCTACGACATCGGTGTGCACGCCCTCGACCGCTGCCTCTACCTCATGGGTGAATTCGACGCCGCCGCCGTCAGCGGCCAGACCTACGCCCGGTTCGGCCCTCGCGGACTCGGCTCCGGCAGCTGGGGCAAGAGCGAGATCGACCCCAAGGCCAAGTTCGACGTCGACGACCTCTCCGTCGCCCTCATCAAACTTAAGAGCGGCCGCACCGTCCTCCTCGAAACCTCCTGGGCCGCCCACCAGCCCGAGCCCGACCACAACGGCACGCAGCTCTTCGGCACCGAGGCGGGCTTGAAATTCCCCCCGCTCCAGCTCTTCCGCAACGGCACGCACGGCTACAGCACGGAGCTCGTCACGCACCTGCCCAGCCTCGTCGACGGCAACCGCATGAAGCACTTCATCGACGTTCTTCTCGGCAAAGCCCAACCGCACGTGAAGCCCGACGAGTCCCTCGCGATCCAGAAGATCCTCGATGCGATCTACACCTCCGCGAAAACCGGCCGCGAGATTCGTATCAAGTAACCGAATACACCGACGGCCGCCGCACGCCTTTGGGGTGCGGCGAGCCCTCGCCGCTTTGGACGGCAAACCCCGGTTTGCCCCCCCGCGTGGCCCGAAGCGTGAGCTGAGCGAAATCGTCCCCTCAGCTCCGACGTGGGAAGCGAGCTCGCTCGCGATTCTTCAACCGCCCCATTCGCGAGCAAGCTCGCTTCCCACCCCAAGCCCCCGCCCCCTCAGGTCCCGACGCGCGCAGCTCAGCCGAGCCCGGCAGCCCCGCCTCAATTCACCAACTCGCGCGCCGCCTCCTCCAGCGCCGAGGGCGCCAACGCATCCGCGACCGGCGCGGATCCCTCCGACCGAGCGCCGACGCTCGGCCCCGACCCCGCCACTGACGCCACCCGCGCACCCGCCGACCGCGCCGGATGCACCAGCGGCAGCACCGGGTTCACGGGCTCGCCAAACACCGGCCAACCGCGCTCGTCCCACGTGAACGGCTGCGCCCGCACCTCGCGGTCATCCCAGCCGTTTTCCACCCGAGTCTTCGCGTGATAAACGATCCAGTCCTCCACGCCGTCCTGCGAACGCACGAAGTCGCAATGCCCCACGCCATAGGCGAACTCGTTGCGCGCAAAGACCTGCCCCGCCGCCTTCCAGCTCGACCGCTTCAAAGGATCCGCCCCGTCGAGCACCAACATGCCCAGCGTGTAATCCGCCGTCCACGAGCCGCTGGCCGAATAGATGAGAAACGTGCGTCCCTCCCGACGCAGCACCTGCGGACCTTCGCAGATGGGCATCGCGTGCCGTTCCCACGCCTGGTCCGGCTCCTTCAATAACACGCGTTTGCCCGCGAGTTCCACCGGGCTCTTCATCGCCGAAATATACAGGTTCTGCTGACCGTCCTTCTTCCCCGGCCAACCCGACCACACAAAGTAACGTTTGCCGTCGTCCAGTGTCAGCACGGTCCCGTCGATCGCCCAACCGCCCGTATCCATCACGCCCGCCAACCGATACGCACCGAGCAAATCATCGCTCTCCGCCACAAGCACGCCCATGCGGTGATTCTCGTTTTTGCCGTCATCCGCCGCGAAATAGATGTAAGCGCGTCCGTCCAAAATATGCAGCTCGGGCGCCCACACGTTCTTCGACATGCCCCCGCGCGCCGGCGGTTTCCAGATGCGGTGCGCCGCCGCGTCCGCCAAGCCCGGCAAATCGCCGGCCACACGAAGGAAGATCCCCTCAGCCGACGACTCGCAGTAATAATAATTGCCTTTGTGATACGTGATCTTCGGATCCTGCGCCTTCGAGCGCAGCGGATTCGTGACCATGAACGGCGTGGACTCCGACAACGCCAAGGCCGATGCGACCGGCGGGCGGAACTCGTCCGCCACGACGGCGGAACCAGTGGTAAGAATAAGCATCATGCAGGTGAAGAATCGGCGTGAAGAACGGGGGAGCGTGAAAAAAGGCCAATGGCCGCCATCGGCGTTTTGCATGCCGCCCATTCTGCCCGATTCGCCGGCCAACATTTATCCGCGTCGGTCCGATACCGCCGTCAGTCCCCCTGAAGCCCCCGCGTCCGCGTTTGTCCTACAAACCCTTCAGCGCCTTCGCGCCGGCCCGCGCCACCAGGTCACGCCACCCCGCCCGAGCGCCGGTCCTCCGTCGCCGGCCGGCCCCAAAACTTTTTGTATTGAGAAGAGAAATACAACGGATCCCCGAACCCCGTTTCCCCCGCGATTTGCTTCATCGGCATCGCCGTCTCCTGCACCAGATAACGCGCCCGCCGCAACCGCAGCCGCCCCAGCCGCGCCTGCACCGTCTCCCCCGCCTGCCGCCGAAATAACAACCGAAAATGATTCGGGCTCAGCGTCAGCGTGCGGTAAACCCCCTCCAACGCGTCCGGCTCCGCAAAATTTCGCTCCAGCCACGCCACCGCCCGCGCCACCTCCGGGTGCGCCGCCGCCACCGGCCCGCCCGCAACGCCCTCCATGCGCGCCTCCGGCCAAAATCGCGCCAGGCATGCTTTCAACTCACCCTCCTGCCGCAACGCCGCCGCCCTCTCGTCCGCCGCCTCGCCCGCCACGCGCAACCGCTCGAACGCCGCCTCCTCCAACGACCGCTCCGCCGGCTCTCGCCAAAAAAGTCCCGCGCTCACATCCACCGAACCGGACGAAAACTCGCACCACAACAACCGACAGCCGCCGGACCTGCGCCCCACGCGCCATTCGCGCCGACACCATGCCGGCACAAAAAACTGCGTTCCGCGTTCCAGCCGGCGCGCACGCCCTTCCACCGTATAATCCATGCCGCCCTCCCGGATGATCAGAAACCGATGCGTCACGATCACCGCGTCCGGCGTCAGCCGGCCCGGCGGAAACAACTCCTCCTTCACTGCGGTCACCCGCAACGGCGCGCGCAACAACGCCTGCAAAACCTCCAATCGGTTGATCGCGTCCTTCATGCCGCGCCATCCAGCGCCGCTTCGTGTGTTTTGTCCATGACATGATGCCTTTGCTCCACGCGTCCCCGCTTTTAACCCGCGCCCCCCGGCTCCAGAGTTCCCCCGCTTCCCCGCCATGACACATGTCCAAGAGCCCGCCCGAGCCACCCCCGTCTGCCACGAGGCGGACCTCTGCGTGATCGGCGGCTCCTGCACCGGAGTCTTCGCCGCCGTGCGCGCCGCCCGCCTCGGTCTCTCCGTCGCCGTCATCGAACAAAACACCCTCCTCGGAGGCATGGCCACCGCCGCCCAGGTCAACGAATGGCACTCCGTCAACGACACCTCGGGCAACCGCCCTCTCATCGGCGGCCTCACCCTCGAACTCGTCGAACGCCTCCGCCGTCGCGGCGTCCTCCAAGAGATCTCCCCGGTCCACCGCGGACAATTCCGGTTCAACAGCGCGGAGCTCGCCGTCGAACTCGACGAACTCGTCCGCTCCCACCGCATCCGCGTCTTCCTCTCCGCCCGCTGCGTCGCCGCCACCCGCGACGGCGCACGCGTGACCGCCGCCATTATAGAAGACCGTTCCGGACGTCGCGCCCTCGCCGCCCCGCTCTTTATCGACGCCTCCGGCGACGGCAACCTTCTCCGCCACGCCGGCTTCGCCGCCGAAAAACCCTCCGGCCTCCAGCCCGTCAATCTCCAAGCCATCGTCGCCGGCTTCGACGCCCTCCCGCAGCCGCCCGCCTGGCCGGACCTGCAACCCCACCTCGCCGCCCACGCCTACCCCGAGGACAACAGCCGCCCGTGGTTCTTCCCCGTGCCCGGCGCCCCCGCCCTCCGCAATCTCTTCGGCGCCCGTCTCAACGGCGTCGATGCGTCCGATGCCGACGCCTACACCGCCGCACTCTTCGAGGGCCGCCGCCTCCACCGCGCCTACCTCGACATCGTGCGTATCCACTCATTCGATACGATCGCCGGCCGCCCCCTCCCCGTAGTCGCCTGGGCCCACGCCCTCGGCGTCCGCGAAACCTGGCACGCCCGCTGCCACCACCGTCTCACCGGCGACGAAATTCTCCACGGAAAACCCTTCTCCGACTCCATCGCCCAAGGCACCTACCCCGTCGATATTCACTCCGCCGACGGCACCGTCCTCCGTTACCTCGACGGACGCGAAGAACGCATCTCGCGCACCGGCGCGACCACTTGGCATCGCTGGCAGCCCGACGACGCGCCCGTCCCCGCGTGTTATCACATTCCCTACCGCTCGCTCCTCCCACTCGAAGCCGAAAATCTCCTCGTTGCCGGGCGTCTCCTCGACGCCGACCGTGAAGCCTTCGGCGCCGTCCGCGTCATGGTGAACATGAACCAGACCGGCGAAGCCGCCGGAGTCGCCGCCGCCCTCGCCCACCGCGCCTCCACCACTTTCCCGTCCATCAACCCCGCCATCCTCCGCGCCACCCTCAACACCGGCGGCTCCCGTCTCCTTCCAACCCTAAGTGTCACCCAATAGGTGACACCTTTCCTATTCCCTGTTCAGAACTGCCAAATCCAAGTGTCACCTATTAGGTGACACTTGCCTTCGTCCTCCTTCGTTACGGCTCCGCTCCCGTCTCCCTCCCTCTTCGCTCCATGAACACCCTCCACGAACCCGCCCGCGATCTTCCCGTCATCCACGAAGCCGACGTCTGCGTCCTCGGCGGCTCCTGCACCGGCCTCTTTGCCGCCATTCGCGCAGCCCGCCTCGGCGCCCGCGTCGTCATCGTCGAGAAGGACAACTGCTTCGGAGGCGTCGCCACCACCGCGATGGTCAACGTCTGGCACTCCCTCCACGACACCGAGGGCAAACAACAAATCATCGCCGGTCTCACCCAAGAGACGATCGACCGCCTCGACCGGCGCGGCACCGTGAAACGCCACGAGCTCACCAACCCGTCGCGCGGCTTCACGTTCAACTCCGAGGAACTCAAGATCGAGCTCGACGAGCTCGCCCGCGAAGCCGGCATAAAAATTTACCTGCACACGCAGTTCGCCGCGCCCGCGCCGCTCCGCGATGCCTCCGGGCGACTCGAAGCCGTCTTCGTTGAAAACAAATCCGGCCGCGGGGCCATCCGCGCCCGCATGTTCATCGACGCCACGGGCGACGCCGACCTCGCCGCGCGCCTCGGTTGTGAGACCTACCTCGCCAACCACCTCCAGCCCGCCACCGCCTGCGCCCGTTTCGCGGGCTGGAGCACGCTCGGCGAAACCGCCGCCCGCGTCGGCGAACTCATCCGCGAACACGGCCCCGCCCACCAACTCCCCCCCACCTTCTCCTGGGGCAATTACGTGCCCAACTCCGACGTCTACATGCTCGCCGCCACGCGCATCCACGGCATCAACCCCGCCAACGCCGACGACCTCACCCACGGCGAGATCGAGGGTCGCCGCCAAGTCCGCGCGATCATGGACATCCTTCGCGCCGCCTCACCGGACGCGCGCCTGTCCCTCGAAGCATTGCCCTCTCGCCTCGGCCTGCGCGAGTCGCGCCACATCCGCTCGTCGTATCAACTTTCTGGTGACGACGTGCTCTCGGGCCGCGCCTTCGACGACACCATCGCGCAAGGTAGCTACCGCGTGGACATCCATCACCAGGACAAGCCCGGCATCACGCTTCGTTACCTCGATGGATTGGAGGAGTATCACCGCCCGGGTCACCCGTCCGAGCGCAGCCGCTGGCGCCCCGAGACCGCGACCAACCCCACGTATTACCAAATCCCCTACCGCACGCTCCTCCCGGTCAGCGGCCCCGACAACGTCATCGTCGCCGGCCGCATGCTCGACGTGGACCCGATTGCCCACGCCGCCGTGCGAGTGATGGTCAACATGAACCAGACCGGCGAAGCCGCCGGCGTCGCCGCAGTCATGGCGCTCGACACCAACCAACCGCTCCGCGCGCTCAACGTCCCCGCCCTCCGCGCCAAACTCGCCGCCGGCGGCTCGGCCTTGTAAAGTAGACGCGGCGTTCCGCCCACCTCACCACCCGTGGCGTTTGAACGTGGGTTCAGTGATTCGCCACGCAGCATCCACAACGCCTCCCTCACCCGCGCATGACCTTCGTCCGCCACGCGCGCGGCGACACCCCCGCGCGCTTCGTGAACCAGTTCGCGAAATGCGGCGACGAACTGAAGCCCAGCTCGAAACCGATTTCCTTGATCGGAAGCACGCTCGCCTTGAGCGCTTCCCTCGCCAGCTCCATCCGCCGCTCCTCGTAATACTGAAACGGCGACATCCCCTGCTCCGCGCGAAACAGCCGCCCGAGTTGGTTGATCCCGAGCCCGCATTGCCGCGCGAGCTGGGTCTCCGAAAACTTCTCCCGCATCGGGTGATCCTCGATCCGAATCAGCGCCTTCGTCACGCGTGCGTCCCGCTTGCTCGCCGCCTCCGGCTTCTCCCCCGCCGCCTGCATCGCCTCCACGTAGCACCCCAGCCACTGCATGAACGCCGACTCGATGCGAAAGTTGTCCGCCATGCTCAACCGGCTTCGCACCACAAACACCGTTCCCGGCGCGTCCACCCGCTCGAACTCGCGCACCAGCCCGCGCGCCGCCACGAGCAGCTTCCCCCCCTCCGCTTCGCTCACTACCACATCCCGCCCGCGCACAAACAACGGCTTGCCGCCGCGCAGCCGCAGATGAAACCGCAACGAGATCAACCGCGTGCCCTCCGTGAACCGCTGGCGCCCGTCCTCCGCCCGCAACAACAACCACTGCCCCGCCGTCGCCCGCGCCTCCTCGCCCCGCGGATACGTCACCCGCACCGCCCCCTCCTCGATGAACCAGACCACCGTCTCCTCCGCCGCATACGTCTTCGCCACATCCAAAAACTCCTCCGTCAGTGTCCGCTCGTGCGCCCAGATCAACCGCGGCTGCAGACCATAAAAATCCAGCGTGAACAACGGAGGCTTCGCCAATTTCATGGCAAGATCCTGTAACTTTTAAGTGAGTTTCGGCAACCCTCGATCCTTTTGATTTCAGGACCGGGTGGCAGTGTGGACACCAACGCCCTACCCATGAAACCCCTCATCCTTACCTCCTGCCTCGCCGCCGTTCTCGGCTTCGCCGCCACTGCCTCCGCCCAAGTCCTCATGCTCGATTTTGGACCGACCGTCGCCACCGGCGCGAATTTGACCAATAGCCCGTATCACACGTCCGCAGGCAACGGTTTCACCGGCACTACGTGGAACACCGTCGGCACCGCTGATGTGAGCTCGGGGCTGTTGTTCAGCAATAACACAGCCGCCACCGGCGTGAGCGTGAATCTCGGCACCACGACCACGAGCACGGTCAATCTCGCTGCCCAGCCTTCGGCCTCCAACGCATTAGGGACCGCGACCAACACCGGTATCTACGCCGGAAACTCGGTCGGAACCGACGGTATCTTCAGCGGAACCGGCACCAGCAACAACACCATCGGGGTGCAGATTGGCGGGCTCTCCGCCGGCACCTACGACATCTACATCGCGGCCCGTAACACCAACACCGGTCAACAAGCCACCAACGGTTACGCACAGACCGTGCTCGCGGGCAAATCGGCCAGCGCCGGCAACTTCGACTTCACCGGTTACTCCTCCGAGACGCTTACCTATCCCAGCAACGCCAACACCGCTCTCTACAGCTCTGCCTGGGTCGAGGGAGAAAACTACGTGAAGCTCTCCATTACCCTCTCTGCGGGCGAATTCCTCAATATCGCTGTTGATGGAACGAATATCGGCGGCGGCGGGGACACCCGCGGATTCCTGAATTCGCTGCAGGTCGTCAACACCTCCGTGATTCCCGAGCCCTCCACTTACGCCGCTCTCGGCGGCATCGCCGCCCTCGGTTTCGCCGCCCTCCGCCGCCGCCGCTGATCCGGGGATCGGACGCTCCTCCGCCCCCGCTCCTTTTGGTCCTTCATTGAAAGCGCCGTCCCCGGCGCGCCCGGGTTTCCCACGCATGCACACCTACGCCCTCAACGCCCGCCAGCTCCCCCTCGATGATGGATGGGATGTGATCGTCGCCGGCGGCGGCCCCGCCGGCTGCACCGCCGCCATCGCCGCCGCCCGCGAAGGCGCCCGCACCCTCCTCATCGAGGCCACCGGCTCTCTCGGCGGTTCCGGCACCAGCGCCCTCGTGCCGGCCTGGTGCCCGTTCTCGGACAAAGAAAAAATCATCTACCGCGGCCTCGCCGAAAAAGTCTTCACCGCCGCCAAAGAGGGCCTCGACCACGTCAAACCCGCGGCCCTCGACTGGGTCCCCATCAACGCCGAACGCCTCAAGCGCGTTTACGATTTCCTCGTCGCCGAATCCGGCGCCACCGTTCTCTTCCACACCCAGCTCGCGAGCGTGGAAACCGATTCCCGCGGAGCCGTCACCGCTCTCCTCGTCGCCAACAAAGCCGGCCTCACCGCCCTCCGCGCCAAGATCTACATCGACTGCACCGGCGACGCCGACCTCTGCGCCTGGGCCGGCGCGGAGTTCCACCAAGGCGACGACACCGGCGAAACCCAGGCCGCAACCCTCTGCTTCACTTTGGCCAACGTGGACTCCTACGCCTACCAGCACGGCGGCGACCTCGGCTGGTGGAATCCGCAAAGCCCCATCCACGCCATCGTCGATTCCGGCCTGTATCCAGAAATCCCCGACAAACATCTGTGCTGCAACCTGGTCGGTCCCGGCGTCGTCGGCTTCAATGCCGGCCACCTTTGGGGAGTGGACAACACCAACCCCGCGTCCGTTTCCACCGCGCTCGCCCAAGGACGCCGCTTGGCCGAGACTTATTGCCGCGCCCTCGCCGCCCACGCCCCCGCCTTCGCCAACGCCTTCGTCGCCTCCACCGGCTCCGTCCTCGGCATCCGCGAATCCCGCCGCATCACCGGCGACTACGTGCTCACCCTCGACGACTACCTCGACCGCCGCAGCTTCCCCGACGAGATCTGCCGCAACAGCTACTTCATCGACCTCCACCAGACCAAGCGGGAGCACAAAAACAAACTCGACGAGGTTCAGGCCGCCACGCGCTTCACCCACTACACCAAGGGCGAATCCCACGGCATCCCCTACCGCTGCCTCACCCCCCTCGGCCTCCGCAACGTCCTCGTCGCCGGCCGCTCCATCTCCTGCGAACGCATCGTCCAGGGCAGCGTGCGCGTCATGCCCGTGTGCCTCGCCATGGGCGAAGCCGCCGGGCTCGCCGCCGCCCTCGCCGCCCGCGCTCCGGACAACGACGTCCACGCCGTATCCACCGGAACCCTACGAGAGCGTCTCCGCGAACACGGCGCCTATCTCCCAACCTTGGAACACGAGTCCACCCCAACGCCCGCCGCAGTCCACCTGGCGACCAGCTAGCCCCCGCATCTCTTTCTCTTTTTCGTTCTCCCCCGCCCCGCGCCCTCGGC
>DFYA01000280.1:3694-4569 GCA_002382525.1 Opitutaceae bacterium UBA4094 | reverse complement strand
TAAACTTCGACGAAACCAATCCAATCCGAAGCCGACCGGGCTGCCGCAATGCAGCCCGGTTTTTTTGTGCCCCGGTGCCTCGTATGCATAAAATTCACGCGATTTTGGGCCTTGGCATACGCTCTGCTTTTAGGAGCCCACGCTTAAAGATTTTAAGCAGTCCAACACACGATCCCAAACACGCACATACTACTATGAAGCTATGGTCCAAGCCTCTTAGCCTGCTGAAGACGTCCGCCGTCTTTGCCATGCTGGCACTACTACATCCGGTGAGCGCGCAGGAAGCGGCTCCCGACGCGATGGAGGCGGTCGCCGCCGTCGCTGAAGCCGCTCCCGAAGCCGAAGAAGCTCCCGCTTACGCGAGCTATGAGGCGTTCACGGAGTCTCCCGGCTTCGCGCTCTTCACGGTGAACAATCTTTGGATACTCATTGCGGCGGCCTTGGTGTTTATCATGCACCTCGGTTTCGCGACGGTGGAGTCCGGCCTCACCCAGTCGAAGAACACGGTCAACATTCTCTTCAAGAATCTGGCCATCGTGTGTATTGGCATCCTCGGTTACGCCTTCTACGGCTTTAACGCGATGTATCCGGGCGACTTCAACGGCATCTTCGCCGCGGGCTCTTGGTTCTCCGTGGACAACGAAGACGTGAGCATGGTGACCGACGCCTACAACAACTACACCTGGTGGAGCGACTTCATCTTCCAGGCCATGTTTGCCGCCACCGCCGCGACCATCGTGTCCGGTGCTGTCGCCGAGCGCGTGAAGCTTAGCAGCTTCCTGGTTCACTCCCTGATCCTCGTCACCTTCATCTACCCGATCACCGGTTCCTGGCAGTGGGGCGGCGGCTGGCTGTCCTCCCTCGGCCTCGGCGGT
>DFYA01000280.1:1506-3642 GCA_002382525.1 Opitutaceae bacterium UBA4094 | reverse complement strand
CCACTCGCCATGATCGGCGTGATGCTTCTCTGGCTCGGCTGGTATGGCTTCAACGGTGGTTCGGTCCTCAGCGCCGATCCCCGCGGTGTCTCCTATGTCTTCGTGACCACCACGCTCGCCGCCGCCGCCGGTTCTTTGACCGCCATGCTCGTTTCCTGGATTCTCCTCAAGAAGCCGGACCTTTCGATGGCCCTCAACGGCGTGCTTGCTGGTCTCGTGGGCATCACCGCCGGTGCCGACTCCGTGGGCATGGGCGCTTCGATCATCATCGGCGTAATCGCCGGCATCATCGTGGTGTTCTCGATCTTCTTCTTCGAGAAGATCAAAATCGACGACCCGGTGGGCGCGATCTCCGTGCACGGCATGTGCGGCGTCTGGGGCACGGTTGCGGTCGGCTTCTTCGCCGACGGCAAGAGCCTCCTCAACCAGATCGTGGGTTGCGCCGCAGTGTGCGCCACCGCGTTCATCGCCTCCCTGATCCTCGCCTTGGTCATCAAGGCCACCATCGGCCTCCGTGTGAGTAAGGAAGAGGAGATCGAAGGTCTCGATATCGGCGAACACGGCAACGAAGCCTATCCGGACTTCACCGCCGCTCACAAGTAATGCGCAGCAATCCGCAAGCCAGCGCAGGAACACAAGCTTGCGCTGGCTTGGTGGAGAGCCCTATCTAATATCGAAATCTTCAAAATTAATTCCGAATGAAACTTATCATCGCCATCATCAAGCCCTTCAAACTGGAGGAAGTTAAAGAAGCGCTTTCTTCCATCGGCATCGAGGGTATGACCGTGACCGAGGTCAAAGGCTTCGGCCGCCAGAAGGGCCACACCGAGATCTACCGCGGTTCCGAATACACCGTGGACTTCTTGCCCAAGGTGAAGGTTGAGATCGTCGTCACCGACGAACTCGTTTCCAAGACCGTGGACGCCATCGTGAAGGCCGCCAAGACCGGCAAGATCGGTGACGGCAAGGTGTTCGTTCTCGCCCTCGAAGAAGCGGTTCGTATCCGCACTGACGAGCGCGGCGACGCCGCCGTCTAAGCTCCTCGCGAGAAAGTTTGTTTTAGCCGAACCGGCCCCGTCGAAAGACGAGGCCGGTTTTTTTGTGCTCGCACGCTCGTGTGGCTCTGAGCGTGAGGTCAGAAAGCGCGAACGGACAGATGGGTTCTAATCCGACAGTGCCGACGTGGGAAGTGAGCTTGCTCGCGATTTTTGGGTGGGACGATTGGGCTCGAACATCGCGAGCAAGCTCGCTTCCCACCATCGGCTCCGTGAATCACAACTGCGAGGCGGCGTAGCGCAAAGCGCGTTGATACGCGGTGAGCCCCGGATCTTCAGTCGTGTCGCATAGCGCGGTAAGCGCGAGGCGCAGCGCTTCCGCGTGTTCGCCGAGATCGTGCAGCACGAGCGCGAGGAAAACCTCGAACTCGCGGTTGTCGGGAAACTGCACCTGCCCCGAGCGCAACACGTCGGCGGCGCGCGCGGGCTGTCCGAGCGTGCGCAACGTAGTCGCGAGGCCGATCAACGCGTTCGCGTGTTCGTTGGGCTCGAGCCCGAGAGCGACGGCTTTTTCGTAATGGGGCAGGGCGTCGGCAGGTTTGCCGGCGGTGTCGAGCGTCCACGCGAGTTGGTAGTGGATTTCCGCTACATTCGGGAAACGCGCGTCGAGCTTCCGCAGCAAATCGAGCACATGATCGGCGCGTCCGCCGTGGCGGGCGCCGACGATCGCGTCGAGTTCGGATTTCCAGTCGGACATGGGGAATCGGAATAGTTATACAGAGGGCACGAGAGGGTTCTCAGCGATCACGGAGGAGTCGGATTGGCTCTCTGTGGTCTCTGTGTTTCCTCGTGTGTCCTCTGTGTAACCGGATTGAAGGTCTTAAGTGAGCTTGCGCTCGATCTTCACGGGCAGGGCGCGGGTCTTGATCTCGTTGACGAGGCGCGCGAGGTAGTCGGCAAACGGCATCGTGCCTTCGTCGCCTTTGGCGCGGCTGCGCACGGAGACCGACTGCGTCTCGGCTTCCTTGCCGCCGAGGACGAGCGTGTAGGGGATCTTTTCCAGCTCGGCGCGGCGGAGCTTGGCGCCGAGTTTCTCGTTGCGCTCGTCGAGCGTCGCGCGGATGCCCGCGTCGCGGAGCTG
>DFYA01000280.1:0-1327 GCA_002382525.1 Opitutaceae bacterium UBA4094 | reverse complement strand
CCGTAGAACGCGGCTTCGCCCGGCTCCTCCGTGAATGGAACGCCGAGAGTCTTGGCGGCATCGCGGCAGGCGGCTTCGGCGAGGTCCCATTGCTCGGGGTTGCCGGCGAATTTTTTGCCGTCCGGATCGCGCAGGCCGACGCGGACTCGGTAGTCGGACATGCCGAGCGTGGTGAGCACGGTTTTCACGAGCGAGAGACAGCCTTGGATTTCGGCGGCGACCTGCTCCTGCGTGCAGAAGAGGTGGGCGTCGTCCTGGGTGAAGCCGCGCACGCGGGTCATGCCGTTGAGTTCGCCGGACTGCTCCCAGCGATACACGGTGCCGAACTCGGCGAGGCGCACGGGCAGGTCGCGATAGGAATGCGGTTGTGACGCGTAGATCTTGATGTGATGCGGGCAGTTCATCGGCTTCAGCATGAAGCCGTCGAGGAGCTTGGTCGGATCCATCACGCGGTCCTGGCCGATGACTTCCTTGCCGGCGCGCTGGTTGATGCCGGCGGCGAAGTGGGATGAAACGGCTTCGAGGCGCGCGGTCATTTCAGCGCAGCCGCAGCCTTCGGAGGCGATCTGCGCGAGTTGGTCAGGCTCGGGAATGGCGGGGAACTGCGACTCCTTGTAGTAGGGGAAGTGGCCGGAGGTTTTGTAGAGCGCGAGCTTGCCGATGTGCGGCGTGAAGACCTGCGAGTAGCCCTGTTTGCGGAGCTCTTCGGAGATGAAGTTTTGCAGCTCCTGGCGAACGGTTGCGCCGTTGGGCGTCCAGAGAATGAGTCCTTGGCCAACGTCTTCGTCGATGTGGAAAAGTTGAAGGTCTTTGCCGAGCTTGCGGTGGTCGCGTGCCTTGGCCTGTTCGAGGCGTTCGAGGTATTGCGCGAGTTCTTCCTTCGTNNCGCACGTGCGTGCCGGCGCAGAGGTCCATGAATTCGCCGTTCTGGTAGAAGGAGATTTGTTCGCCTTCGGGAATGTCGGCGAGACGGCCGAGTTTGTAGCGTTCTTGTCCGCGGGACTTGATGATCTCGATGGCTTCCTCGCGGGAGACTTCCTTGCGGAAGAATGCTTGGTTTTCGCCGGCGATTTTTTTCATCTCGGCCTCGATGGCGGGCAGGTCGTCGAGGGTGAGTTTTTTGTCGAGGTCGATGTCGTAGTAGAACCCGGTGTCGGTGGGCGGACCGATGTCGAGCTTGGCATCGGGGTAGATGCGCAGGATGGCCGTCGCGAGAATGTGCGAGGCGGAGTGGCGGAGTTCTTCAAGCGGTGACATCGACATGGGAAATAAGGGAGGAAGTGTGGTTAACCGCGAAGTTCGCGAATAGACGCGAAGGGCGGAAGAG
>DFYA01000180.1:860-14068 GCA_002382525.1 Opitutaceae bacterium UBA4094 | reverse complement strand
ATGGCGTTGAAATCTTTTGCCGTGACCAACTCGCCGTAAACACGTCCCGTCTCCGAGCTCATGATTTTAGCGACCACGTAAACTTTGCCGCCCGACTCGAACACGCGTCCGGTGACGAGCACTTTTGCTCCGACGAGTGCGCCGACTTTCGCCGCGCTTTCCGCCGAGATTGCGCCGGAGAACCCGGCTTCTTGCTCACCTAATATTTTGTCGATCTCTTGGCGTTCCACGAGAAACACGTCGGGCAGGAGCGAGAGACGGGCGTTGAGCAACGCGGCCACTTCGCCGCCTTTTTTATCGAGGGAGCGATCGGTCGCCTGGAAATCGAACACCGCCATCGGCAGCGGTGCTCCGGCGTTGGCCGACGTCTGCGCGGATGCGACGGGAAGCAGACATCCCGCGCCGGCGAGTCCGACGGCGAAAAGAATGCGGGTGAAGAGCGTGATTTTCATGATGATTGTTCAGGGGTTCGCCACGGCGGCTGAAGAAAGCTGTTGTTCGATGAGCTGAAGGAGGAGGTCTTCGGCGCGCGGGTCGTTCGTCAGGTTTGCGAGCACCGGCAACGTGACCTTGGTGATAGAACCTACGCCGGCGGACTGCGCGTAAACACCTGGCAGCGCATCCGAATCGTTTATGAAAACCAGCAGACGCCCGCCATCCGGCGAGGACCGGGCTGCGGGACTTTCCGCCCATTCTTGAGCGGAAAGCACGCCGAGCGTGAGCGTGTCGCGGTCGAGCCGATCAGGCGGGCGATCACCATTGTCCGCACACTCGAACCCGCGCGCTTCTAAAAAATTTTGAAGCGCGGGATCCCGTCCGAACACCACGAGCCGTGGGCCCTCCCGCTTCAGCCGCCGCTCGAGCGGAGACCAATCCACGGGAGGAAAGACCTGCACGTGCACAATGCCGAGCGTCATACCGGGCACGTCATCAGGAGTGAATTTCACCACGACGGAGGTCTTGCGTTCTACCTTTGGAAAACTCNNGGGCAACGCAATGCCATTGGCGACTTGCCACACCCTCACGGTAAGCTTCGCACGATCAACGGTGCCCGGCACGATCACATCGAACCGCAGCGTGCCGCCCGACGCGACGTTGCGGCGCGGCGCGGGTTCGCGCGCGTCGAGCGCTCCCAGCAGGATGACCTCACGGGCGTTTGCGCACGTTGCGGCGAGAAATACGACCAACCACACGACGAGCGTTTTCATAGTGCGGGGATGAGGGATTGGGCGTTTATCCGGTAGCCCGCCAGCACGGCGGGGCGCGCCGAGCTCCACGCGAAATCACGGCCCAACAACACGACTTCGCCCTCACCGGTTACCAATGCATCGAAGGTCACCGATCCGCTTGTCAGTTCCAGCGTGATGCGGCGTCCGCTGTAGCTGAGCACGCGTAACCGCTGATCGCCGCGTTCGAGCTGCACAAGCAAGGGCTGTTCGGTTCCGAGCGTCGAGGGACGACCCGCCAAGTCGAGCTGCACGTTTCCATTGCGCTCGATCACCGCGTTGAGTTGTCCCGAAAAGAGCGCCTGCATTTGCGCGAGCGTCCACACATCGGCATCCGCCGTTTTCGGTGCCGGCGTCTCGACCATATTTGTGCCCTGAAAAAGCAGCGCGGCCGCGGCCAGCATTCCCGCCCCGCACGCCAGCATAACGGCACGTAGCGGTCGTGTCCTCACTGCAGGTGACAGAGGCACTCCACTCGCTTGGCGCTGGCGCAAGGCGATAAGCGCACGATGCAGCCCACGAGCACGTGCGTCCGGATTGATCGCGGGCGCAGGCACGGCGCTAAGTTTCATCCTGAGATCCTCGTCGTTCATGATGGCGGAGTTCTACAGGCCCGGAGGGCGCAGCTGTTTTTAAGTTTCTGTTTCGCGCGAAAAATGCGCCACGAGACGGTCGTCTCGGCGCAGCCTGCGACGCGGGCGGCGTCGGCGTGGTTCATGCCTTCGTAATATACAAGGGTCACCGCTTCACGTAACTCTGGCGGCAAGTCGGCCAATGCCTCCCGCACGATCGCCGCGCCGTGAGGCTCGGACTCTGACGTGTCAGATTGAAGCGCCGACCACTCACGAACGATCCGCTCACGGCGCGCACGACCCCGGTAGCGGTCGCGACTTTTGTTCGTGGCGATGGCGTAAAGCCAGTTTCGGAAAGACGCCTCGCGACGAAATCCCGTGATCGCCCGCGCTGCGTGAATAAATGTGTCCTGCGCGATGTCCGCCGCCTCGCCGGGGCACAGCGAGAGCCGATAGGCAAACGCGTGGATCATCGGATAATACCGGTTAAACAACTCCGTGAACGCAGCCGGGCAGCCGTCGGCGGCTCTCGCCGCCAAGTGCGCATCCTCGGTTGTTTCCACGGCGGCGTCATTCATGGTGTCTACGGCTTAAAGACGTCTCCGCGCCGCATATCCTTGGATGTTTTTTGCCAAAGATAGGAAGAACGTGCGCACGCCTCATTTCGACGTATGGCGACGCTATGTCCACACCAAGGTCCGGCGCCTGGCTGGCGGTGAATCGCTCACCGACGCGCTCAACGAAACACACGTCCGTTTTAGCCCACAAAAAAGCGCGGTCCTTTCCGGACCGCGCCTTTGAATACTTGGAAACAAAAGCCGCCTGCAGCGGCCAACGTCGCGTTGAACGCTTCAGCGCTTGCGGCGCTTGAGGGCGAGCTGGACGCCGGCGAAGCGCATGACGCTGTGCAGGTGCTCCTGCTCGGCGGGGTCGAGGTGGGCGGCGTCTTTGAGCTGCGCCTCGGCGCGCTTCAGGGCTTCCTCGACGGCGGCTTCGTCGATCTTCTCCTCGGTGATGGCGCGCTCGGCCAAGATCGAGATCTTGTCGCCCTCGACTTGGGCGAAACCGTCGCCGACCGCGAGGAACAGCTCCTTGCCGCCCTTGGTCACGCGCAGCTCGCCGTCGGCGACTTGGGTGAGGAGCGGGATGTGTCCGGGAAGAATGCCGATCTCACCGTCCACGGTCGGGATGACCACGGTGTCGATGGTGTCGGAGTAAACCCGGGCTTCGGGGGTGACGATTTCGAGAGTGAGGGACATGGCGGGCAGAGGAAGTAGTGAGTAGCGGGTAGTGACTAGCGAGTAGTGGAATCGGGCGCCGGCGTAATGCTCGCTACCCGCTACTCACTACTCGCTACTTCATCAGCGATTACTTCTTGGTGGCGGCGAGCACCTCGTCGATGCCGCCCTTCATGTAGAAGTCGCCTTCGGCGACGTGGTCGAGTTCGCCGCTGAGGATCATCTTGAAACCGCGGATGGTGTCCTTGACGGGCACGTATTTGCCGGGCGCGCCAGTGAAGACTTCGGCCACCGTGAAGGGCTGCGAGAGGAAGCGCTGGATCTTGCGAGCGCGGTAAACGGTCTGCTTGTCCTCGGGCGACAACTCGTCGAGACCAAGAATCGCAATGATGTCTTGAAGGTCTTTGTATCGCTGAAGCACGCGCTGCACTTCGCGGGCGACATGGTAGTGCTCGTCACCGACGATCGAGGGCTCGAGGGCCTTCGATACGGAGGCGAGCGGATCCACGGCCGGATAAATACCGAGCTCGGCGATGGAGCGCTCCAACACGATGGTGGAGTCCAAGTGCGCGAAGGTGTTGGCGGGCGCCGGGTCGGTCAAGTCGTCGGCGGGCACGTAGATTGCCTGAACCGAGGTGATCGAACCCTTGTTGGTGGTCGTGATGCGTTCTTGCAAACCACCCATCTCCGTGCCGAGGGTGGGCTGGTAGCCTACCGCCGAGGGGATGCGGCCGAGGAGCGCCGACACTTCCGAACCCGCCTGGGTAAAGCGGAAGATGTTGTCCACGAAGAACAACACGTCTTTGCCTTCTTCGTCGCGGAAATATTCGCACTGAGCCAAGCCGGTCAAAGCCACGCGTGCACGGGCACCTGGNNAGGGTCGGCTGGTAACCCACCGCGGAAGGCGAGCGACCGAGGAGGGCGGACACTTCGGAACCGGCTTGGGAGAAGCGGAAAATGTTATCCACGAAGAGGAGCACGTCCTGGTTCTTTTCGTCGCGGAAATACTCGGTCATCGCGAGGGCCGAGAGGGCCACGCGCATACGGGCACCCGGGGGTTCGTTCATCTGGCCGTAAACGAGGGCGACCTTCGACTCGGCGAGGTTGTCCTGCTTGATGACGCCGGCTTCGGACATTTCGTGGTAAAGGTCATTACCTTCGCGGGAGCGCTCACCGACGCCGGCGAACACGGAGTAACCACCGTGGGCCTTGGCGATGTTGTTGATGAGTTCCATGATCACGACGGTCTTGCCCACGCCGGCGCCACCGAAGGCGCCGACCTTGCCGCCCTTGGTGAAGGGGGCGATCAAGTCGATGACCTTGATGCCGGTCTCGAGGATGTCGGCCTTGGTGTCCTGGTCGGCGAGCGCGGGGGCCGGACGATGGATCGGGTAACGTTTGGTGAAGTTGACCGGGCCTTTGCCGTCCACGGCGTCGCCGGTGACGTTGAAGATGCGGCCAAGGATGCCTTCGCCGACGGGCACCGAGATCGGGGCGCCGGAGTCAACGACGGGCATGCCGCGGACGAGGCCCTCGGAGGAGGACATGGCGATCGTGCGGGCGACGCCCTCGCCGAGATGCTGCTGGATCTCGAGAGTCAGCTTTTCTTGGCGACCGGAGACGGTGAAGTCCACGGTGAGGGCCTGGTAGATCGGGGGAATCGCGTTTTCCGCGAACTGGACGTCAACGACGGGGCCGATGACCTGGACGATTTTGCCGGTGTTGCTCATGAACGGAGGGTTTTAATTAAGTTGTATTGAGAATCTGGTTACGCGGCGAATTGCGCGGCGGCGATTTCCAGGATTTCCTGGGTGATCGCGGCCTGGCGGGCCTTGTTGTATTCGAGGCTGAGCTCGCCGACCAACTTGGTGGCGTTGTCCTTGGCGGTCTTCATCGCGACCATACGGGCGGAGTGCTCGGAGGCGCGGGCGGAGAGGACGAGCTGATAGATCTGGCGGTTGACGTAGAACGGGAGCAACGCCTCCAGCACCTTGGGGGCGCTGGGTTCGAAGATCATGTCACGGTCATCTTGCTTGGTGACCGTGGTGCCGGCGTCGGCTTGAGCCTGCGAGATGAACGAGGCGAGGCTGGCAAGCGGGAGCACGGGGCGGAGCGCGGACTCCTGCACGAGGGTATTTTTGAAGCGTGAGTAGATGACCTCGACGGTGTCGATTTCGCCTTCGAGGTATTTCTGAACCATGTGCTCGATGGCGACCTTCACCTCGGCGAACGGGGCACGATCCTGCACGGCGAAGTCGGCGGCGAGATCGCGGTGGGTGCGGGCGATGAACTGCGCGCCCTTGCGGCCCATGGTGAAGAACTTGGCCGGCGTCTTGATCTCGGTGACGAGCTTGAAGAGGTTGGCGTTGAGCGGTCCGCAGAGGCCCTTGTCTGTAGTGACAAGGAGGATACCGCGAGTCTTCACCTCGCGCTGATCGAGGAACGGGTGCTTGAGCTCGGCGACGCGGGGCGCGAGCGCGGCGATCATGCCGGAGAGAAGCTGGGTGTAGGGCCGGCCGGCGAGGGCCAGCTGCTGCGCCTTCTTCATCTTCGACGCGGCGACGAGCTCCATCGCCTTGGTGATCTGGCGAGTGTTTTTGACGGATTTAATCCGTCGGCGAATATCACGTGTCGATGCCATGGTGGATCAGAGATTGGGCCGCAAAGAGGCGCAGAAGGCGCAAAAAACGGAGTCCGTGTTTTTGCGCATTTTGAGATTTTTTGCGGCGATTCTCAGTTCGGGGTTTAGGCGGCGTAGGTGGACTTCCACTCGTCGAGGGCGGCGACGATCTTGGCCTCGAGGTCCTTGTCGAGGGCGGCCTTGGTGCGGATTTCCGTGAGGAGCGCGTCTTTGCGGGTGGCGAAAAACTCGCGGATCGAGACGGCGGCGGCGGTGACCTTCTTGGTGTCGAGGGCGTCGTAGTAGCCCTTTTGGAGGGCATAGATCGTGACGGCCTGGAGCTCGATGGAGATCGGGTTGAAGGCGGGCTGCTTGAAGAGTTCGACGATGCGGCCGCCGCGGTCGAGCTGGGACTTGGTCTTGGCGTCGAGGTCGGAACCGAACTGCGCGAAGGCGGCGAGTTCGCGGAACTGGGCGAGCTCGCCCTTGAGTTTACCGCCGACTTGCTTGGTGACCTTGATCTGCGCGGCGGAACCGACGCGCGACACGGAGAGACCGACGGACACGGCGGGACGGATGCCTTGGTTGAAGAGGTCGGTTTCGAGGAAGATCTGACCGTCGGTGATCGAGATGACGTTCGTCGGGATGTAGGCGGACACGTCGCCGGCGAGGGTTTCGATGATGGGGAGCGCGGTGAGCGAGCCCTTGCCGTCGAGACGAGCGGAGCGCTCGAGGAGGCGGCTGTGCAGGTAGAACACGTCGCCGGGATAGGCTTCGCGGCCGGAGGGGCGCTTCAGGATGAGCGAGATCTGGCGGTAGGCGACGGCGTGCTTGGAGAGGTCATCGAACACGATGAGCGCGTCCATGCCGTTTTCCATGAACCATTCGCCCATGGCGGCGCCGGAGAACGGAGCGAGGTATTGGTTGGCGGCATTGTCGGCGGCGGGAGCGGCGACGATGATCGTGTATTCGAGGGCGCCAGCGGCTTCGAGAGCGGCGATGGTGCGGACGATGTTGGAATTCTTTTGTCCGATCGCGACGTAGATGGAGTAAACGGGGCGGAAAGCCGGATCGCCGGAGGCGGCGCCGACCTTGTTGATCTTCGCTTGGTTGATGATCGTGTCGATCGCGATGGTGGTCTTGCCGGTGCCGCGGTCGCCGATGATGAGCTCGCGCTGGCCGCGGCCGATCGGGATCATGGAGTCGATGGCTTGGATGCCGGTGAAGAGCGGTTGGGAAACCGACTTACGGGCCATGATGCCGGGGGCGATCTTTTCGACGGGATAGGTCTCGGTGGAACCGATGGGGCCTTTGCCGTCAACGGGGTTGCCGAGGGCGTCCACGGCGCGACCGAGGAGGGCCTTGCCGACGGGAACGGAGAGGAGCTTGCCGGTGGTGGAGACCTCGTCGCCTTCCTTGAGCTGGGAGACGTCGCCGAGAACGACGGCGCCGACCTCGTCGGCCGCGAGGTTGAGCGCGATGCCGATGACGCCGTTGGGGAACTGGATCATCTCGTTGTAGGCGACGTCGGAGAGGCCGTCGATTTTGGCGACGCCGTCGGCGACGGTGCGGATGATACCGGTGTTCTTGCGGACGGCTTTATTGGAAAGCTTCGCGATCTGCTGTTCGATTTGTTCGATGACCGTGCTCATGTCGGGCGGAGGGATTTGGTTATTAGAAAGGGGACTGGAAAATCAGACGCTCTCGGAGAGGGCGGCGAGCTGACCGGAAACTGAGGACTCGTAAACGTCGTCGGCGATGCGGACGCGGAGACCGGCGAGGAGTGACGGATTGGCCTTGGCGGTCGTGGTGACCGGGCGGCCGTAACGCTGCGAGAGGCTCGTGCCGATGGCGGACAGCGTGGCGTCGGCGACCGGGCCGGCGTGTTCGATGACCGCGGAGCCCTTGGCGACTTCGGCAGCGACGAGGCGCTGGTAAACCTTGAGGATCGCGACCGCGTTGGCGGCGTGGGTTTTCTCGACGTAGGCGAGAACACCGGCGACCTGCTCGTTGGAGAGGCGGCCGTCCACGAAGCTCAGTTTAAAGAGCTGGCGGGCGAGCTGCTGGATCTGGGGTTTGCCGGTGGCCATGGCGGGAGATTAAACGGTGGTGAGCTCGCGAGCGGCGGCCTCGTTGTAGGCGGCGCGGTCGGCGTCGGTGAGTTTCTTGGCGAGCACGCGCTCGGTCGTCGTGATGACGAGGCGGGCGATCTCGGAGCGGGCTTCTTCGAGCATTTTCTTGTGCTCGAGTTCGATGGACTGCTGGGCCTTGGCGAGCTGGGCGTTGACTCGCTCGGTGGTGGCGGCGGCTTCGCGCTCGGCGAGTTCCTTGGCGGTCTTGCGGGCCTCGTCGATGATCTTGTTGGCGGCGACCTGAGCTTCCTTGAGCTGGGCGGCGGCGGTTACCTGGGCCTGTGCGAGCTGGGCGGCGGTGGCCTCGGCGTTTTTGAGGCCGGTTTCGATCTTGGAGTTGCGCTCGTCCATCGTCGCGAGCGTGGGCTTGATCGCAAAGCGATAGAGCACGAAGGCGAGGATCGCGAAGCTGACAAACTGCATCGCGATGTAGCCGGGCTGAATACCAAAGCGGGTGATCAGGTTGGCGTCACCTGCGGCGGCGGCGAGGATGGGAAGCATGGCGAGAGACGAAAAGGATGGCGGAGGAGAAAGGGGAAGGCCGGAAACGGAAAATCCGTTTCCGGCACGAAGTCTTACGGCTTAGTTGCCGAGCACGAAGATGGCGAGAATGCCGAGACCTTCAGCGAAGGCGCCGAGCACGAGGGCGAGGGGGAGGATCTTGCCTTGGGCTTGGGGATTGCGACCGACGGCTTCGACGGTGCGGAAGCCGATCAGACCGACGGCGAGGGCGGCGCCGAAAACGGCGAGACCGGTGGCGATGTTACCGGTGACGCCAGTGGCGGCGGCGGCTTCAACAGCGACGGGGGCGGCTTGAGCGAGGATAGGGAGCATGGTGGATGTGTTTTGGTTGGTGGTTGCCCCGGAAGCTATGCGTTTGGTGTGGCTCGTGGGCCCGCGCGGCTTACGGGAAAGGGATTAGTGCTTGGCAGCGGCGACTTCGCCGTGGCCATGGTCGTCATGACCGTGGCCGTGGTCGTCGTGATGGTCGTCGCCGTGGTTACAGATCAGGCCGATGTAAACCGACGAGAGCAGCGTGAACACGAACGCTTGGACGAGACCGACGATGATTTCGAGGAAGTAGAAAACGAAGATGAAGCCGGTGGCGTGGAGGAGATTTTCACCACCGAAAACGTTGCCGAACAGACGGGCGGAAAGGGTCACGGGGCGCATGCCGATCGAAACGAGTTCGATGATACCCACCAAGAAGAACACGACCGAGAGGAAGTAGAACATCGCCGGGTGGAGTTCATCCTTCCCCGCCTTGTTACCGAAGAGGTCGTGCCAGATGAGCTTCGGGCCGGCGTATTTGAAAATCAGGACAAGCCAGGCGCCGAACGAAAAGAGCGCGAGGGCGATGGTGCCGTTGGCTTCGGAGGTGTGCGGACGGAACAGCGGGGACTGGACCACGAACTTGCCGCTCTCAGCTTCGTTGTAGCCCCAACCGGCGGTGCCGACGAACGGGAGCAGACCGCTCCAGTTGTGGATCAAGATAAAGATGAACAAGCAGAGCAAAACGGGGAAGGCGCCGGGCATGGCCTTCTTGCCGACGATCGGCTCAAGCATCTCTCGCAGGGTTTCGATCAAGGACTCGAAGACGGATTGGCCGCGAGTGGGAACGATGCGCGGTTTTCCGACCATCCAACGGATGCCGACGATCGCGAGGACGGTGACGATGATGCTCGTGAGGATCGCGTTGGAAATGGGCAGGCCCCAGAGGTGTTCCGACAGCGACGGGGCCGCCTCTTGCGCGGCGAACGCGGACGTGGCTGTGGCCAGCAACAGCGTCGGGAGTGCGAGGATTTTGACTGCGGACATGGATTCGCGGAGGCGGGTCAGGGTTGGAAAAAAGGCAAGACCTAGAGGGAGCGCTTCCGGGCCGTCAACCCCTGAAATAACGTCGGCTTATGGGCCCGGTGAGTAATTAGTTCAGCCACGCCGAAGAGTGGCGCTGCTTATTCAGAACTGCTGGCCGGGGTCGAGGGAGGCTCGATTGCCGAGACGGGGGGGACGCCCGCGCGTCTACGAGCGATGAAGGATTGGTGGCTGTCGGCGCGCTGCTGGAACACCGTCACGAGTTCGAAGGGCCACGGTTCTTCGAACTCACTGCATAGGCGCCAGTCGGGGTGCTCCGCCGCGATGTCGCGTGCGTAGCTAAAATAAGGCGCATGATCGGTGCGGAAACACAGACGCGCCTCAGGAGCACAACGCGTGGCGAGCGCAGTTAGAAACTCGGACTGCACCACGCGGTTTTTCCAGTGACGACGCTTAGGCCACGGGTCGGAGAACAGGATAAACACCTCGGCAAGGTGCGCGTTGTCCGGGAGGGCTTCGAGAAACAGACGCACGTCGGCGTGCAGCCAGGCGATGTTGGAGAGGCCGGCGCGGGTGGATTTGCGTGCGGACCGCTCGAGGCGGTCCGGGATGAGATCGATGCCGATGCAGAATCGCTCCGGGTGCGCCTGCGCATAGGCCGTGAGATAATGGCCGTGGCCACTGCCGACTTCCAGCGTCACCGGCAGAGTGGTTCCCGCAAAGAGCGGCGCGAGGCGGGCGCGCAGGTCGGCGATTCGGGAGGCAGTGAGGGCTTGGGCGAGTTCCAGCGGCATGAAAGAGCCGGGGGAGTTACGCGGGAGTGTCCGCGCGCTCAATCACGAAGATCAAACCGCAAACGCACTTCGGCGCGCGGGGAGCGAAATGCACGCGTCACGCCAAGATCACGCGGAGGCCCCTTGAGGGCTGGAGCGAAGCGGCAGGCTGAAGAAGAACGAAGTCCCCTCCCCTAGCCGGCTTTCCACCCCCACCCGGCCTCCGTGCAATTGCACGATGTGTTTCACGATCGAGAGACCGAGCCCGGTGCCGCCGCTGTCGCGGCCGCGGCCTTTGTCGACGCGATAGAATCGCTCGAAGAGATGCGGCAGATCCGCCGCCGGGATACCAGGTCCGTCGTCCTCCACCGCGACGACCACCTCCGTCACATCACGTAACGTAGCGGAAACATGGATACGTGCGCCTTTCGGCGTATACTTCAGCGCGTTATCGAGCAGGTTTTCGATCGCCTGAGTGATTTTGAGCGGATCAACGAAAAGATCGCCTAGCACCGGATCCATGGTGAGTTCCAGCCGATGTTCGGCGGCGGCGGGGCGCTGGCGGTAGTCATCGATAACCGCGTTCATCAGCGCATGCAGATCGACCGACTCGCGGTGCAGGCCCGGATTAATGGACTCGAGGCGCGAAAGCACCAACAGTTCCTCCAGCAGTGAGCCTAAGCGCTCGGTGTGTCGCTGAATCGTTTTAAGAAAACGCTCCTGATCGGCCGGAGGAATATCGGGATGCCCGTCCACCAGTGTCTCGACGTAGCCTTTGATCACGCTCAACGGCGTGCGCAGCTCGTGGGAGACGTTGGCGACGAAATCCTTCCGCACGGCCTCCAACGTTTTTTGCTTGGAGATGTCGTGCAAAACGAAGAGCGACCAAGGTCCGCGAGAAGTCCCCTGGCTCTGCATCGTCGTGCCGGTGATTTCCAGCCAGGTGGTGCGTGCGCCCTCCACCAACTCGACCTGATGTTGCGGCTGAGCCCGACCGCGGCGGACGGCCTCCACGTAGGCGAGAAACGCGGCGCTATGCACAACGAGTTCCACGCGTTGACCGATGATTTCGCCCGCAGCCCGCGGGGTGATCGCCTGCAGCGCCTGGTTGGCGAGCAAGATGTAGTTGTTCGCGTCGATGATGAGCACGGCCTCCTGCAAGCTGCCCAGCGTCACCTCCAATTGCGCCAGTTGCCCGGAGCGCTGCTGCTGCAATTGGCCCGCCTCCGCGATCAGTTCGTTGGACGCGAGCCGCAGTTGCTCCCACGCGACGCCCGCCGCGCCAGGCATGTCTTCGCTTAACATCGGCTGACGCCGCGAAACCGACTGCTGCAGGGCCATCACCGCGCCTCGGTGGGATCGGATACGAACGAGCGCGGCCACGAGAGCACCAGCTAGAACAATCGATAGAACGATAAACATGCGCGAGCGACGAAGAGGACGGCGATGAGATGCCGGCGGGCGTGCGCAGGTCAACCCCGCCCGCCGCCGCCCGCCTCCTGCACCCGCCGCTCAGCCATGCGATAACCAACCCCCCGGATCGTCTCGATCCAATCCGCTTCGGTGCCGAGCTTCTCTCGCAACCGGCGCACATGCGTATCGACCGTCCGGGTTTCGATCTCCGTCTCGTAATTCCACACGTTGAGCAACAAGTGCTCCCGAGTCTGCACCCGTCCACGTCGGCTCATCAAAAGCCGTAGCAGATTGAACTCCGTCGCGGTGAGATCGACCGGCTTACCGTGGATGCGCACTTCGTGGCGCTCGGTGTCGACGACGATTTCCCCCACCTGAAGTTGCTTCGGCTCTTCGAGCGTGGCGTCAGACAAACGTCTCAAAATAGTCTGAACACGAAGAATTAACTCCTTCGTGCTAAATGGCTTAGCTATATAATCGTCGCCTCCTGTTTCAAATCCTTGCACACGATCGCTTTCCTCGGCCTTGGCGGTGAGAAAAATAACCGGCACTCTCTTGAGCTTGGGATCGGCCCGCAGCATTCGGCAGATTTGGATGCCGCTTAGCCCAGGCATCATGACATCCAAGATCACGAGATCGGGTAAAAAGGTGCGCGCCGCGCCGATGCTGCTGTTGGGATCATTGACGACCTCGACCGCAAAACCCTTTGCCTTGAGATGATACGCGACCAACTCGGTGACGTCGGCTTCGTCGTCCACGACGAGGATTCTTTTAGGTTTGGTGTCGGTCATAAAACGCACGGAGCTATAAAGAAAACCCACGGCGCGTCCGAGAGAAATTCCGAACCGTTTCACAATTGTTACAACGTGAACGAGCCTGCGGACAAAACGATTCTTCACCCACCCCGACGGCCCGATCATCAGCGCCCCCCTGCCCTGCCCGCTTCGATCAGCACCATTAAAACGCTGATGTCAGCGGGATTTACTCCACTGATCCGGCTCGCTTGTCCAAGCGTGTAAGGTCGCACCTCAGCCAGCTTCTGGGCGCTCTCCTTGCGCAGGCCCCGCACCTGCAGGAAGTCAATTGTCGGCGGAATTTTGATCCTCTCAATCTGGCTCAGCTTATCGATCTGCCGTTGCTCCCGGGAGAGATAACCCTGATGGCTGACTCGGTAGAGCACCTCGTGGCGCAACGCCTCCGGCTGACCGAGAAACTCGGCTGGCAGTAGAGGCATGGCGTGCCCCCCGTTTTCGCCGCCCGTCACCGCTCGACGGATCGCGTCGCCGAAACTCCCCTGCCCTGCGGGCGCTTTTTGTCCCTCCAAGAGGCCGATCCATCGCTCCGTCTGCCGCTTCCCCTCCTCCATCCGTGCCAGTCGACCCGGCGATACCAATCCATGCTCCTTAGCGTGATGCATCA
>DFYA01000180.1:0-741 GCA_002382525.1 Opitutaceae bacterium UBA4094 | reverse complement strand
GTGCCGTTGATCTGACCGGCGAAGAACAGGTTTTCCACCTTCTTTGACTCCAGCGAGGGAAACAGCTGCGTCGGCGGAGCAAAATCATACTCCACGGCGTAGGCCGGACGCAGCAGCTGTGCGTTTTCCAAGCCCGGGACGCTACGCACCATCTGAACCTGCACATCAAACGGCAACGACGTGGACAGACCATTAACGTAATACTCGTTGGTTGAGCGGCCTTCTGGCTCCAAAAACAACAGGTGCCGAGGCTTGTCGGCGAATCGCACAAACTTGTCCTCGATACTCGGGCAATACCGGGGGCCCACGCCCTCGATTTCGCCGGAATACATCGCCGACTTGTGCAGGTTCTCGCGCACCAGCTGGGCAGTCTCTTCGGTGGTGTGGGTCATCCAGCACGAGACCTGATTGGCCGTGTGTGCCCAGCCGAGTCGCTGTTCGCCGGTGTGTTCCACGTGGAACAGATTCTCTGAATCGCGCGTGTCGTAGAATGCAAAGCGCGTCGGCACTGCGTCGCCACGCTGCTCCTCCATTTTTGAGAAATCCAAGCTGCGCCCCAGCAGTCGTGGCGGCGTTCCGGTTTTAAGGCGCCGCAGCTCAATGCCCGCCTCAAGGAAACTCGCCGATAACGTCTTCGCGCTGAAATCCCCCAAACGCCCGCCTTCGTTTTTGTTTTGCCCGATGTGCATCAGGCCCCGCAAAAAGGTGCCCGTCGTCACCACGACCGTGTGCGCACGGAAC
>DFYA01000282.1 GCA_002382525.1 Opitutaceae bacterium UBA4094 | reverse complement strand
GGGGGCCGGAGCCGAGCCGCCCGCCTCGCCCTCGGCCGGCGCGGAGCCGCTTGCGCGCACCACACGCGCCCCACCCTGCGCGGGCGCGACCACAGCCGAGAGACGAAACGACGACACGCCCTGCCGCACCGTGACGGTGATCCGAAGCGCTTGCACGTCGACGCCGTATCCGAGACGCCCGAGATCCCCACCCGCAACCGCCGCGACGCTGCGCGCGTTGCGAAAAAAACCGGGGCCCTGAGTCTGATACGTGCCCGCGCCCGAGAGGTATTCGTTCACACGAAGGATTTGGTTGGCGTCAAAAACTTCCTTTGCCAGCAACGGCTCCAGTCGGCCGCCGTTGATATTGGGCGCCTTGTAGCGATAGAGCGAAAACGTCTCAACGAAACGCTGGTGAAGCTCCGTGGGATTACCCGCTTCGTCAAAGAACACCTGCCTCACGCCCTCGATCGAGGCGAGTTCGGCAAAGGACCGTAATGAACGCATCGGGGGAGTCGTGGGGAGCGGCAACGCTTCGTAATCCCGCGCCGTGGCCGCGTTCATGTCCGTCGGTGTGTAGTCCTTTCGAATCCACACCAGCAACGAGTCGGCGATCGGCTCCGCCTGCGTGTTCGTGAGCCCCCAGTGCTGGAGCAACGAAACCAGCATGTCCGGCTTCACCTCGGGCAGAGACAACTTCGCGCTCTCGTCCTCCAGCGTCACCTCGACCGTCCGGCCTTCGCCGGGTTCATACCCGGCGAACTCAAGAGGATTACCCCAGCCCTCCGCCGGGCTGTGCAGGCCCTCGGCCACTTCGCGGAAATCCTCCAGCACCGCCAGCGTTGTCTCCAAAGCTGAATACGCCTCCGTGCGGAGCCGCGCGGCGTCCGCCTCGCGAATGGGCACCAGCAGATCGACGCTCGCCTTCTCGATGAAGAGCAACAGCGCCGACGTCGCGAAGACCAGTGTGAGCAGCACGATCAACAGCACCGAACCCCGCCGCCGCGATGGCGGCAAACCCTGTAAGCGCGCGGAGATCATTTCAGAATGCCGGCACTCCTTGAGTGACGGTGGGCAGCATGATGAGCACTTCCTGCGATCGCGTCTGATAGGTGAACTTCAGGCGCAGCCGCTGCGGCGCCTCGTATTCGCCGTCGGAGTTCCGGCGCAGCTGCGTCTCGTTTTTCCAGTTCTTAAAGTCCGCGTCGTAATAATCATAGCTCATCGCCGACACCAGCGGGGACACGATGGTTTCGCGCGGCGACTGTTCGGCGAAGTTTTTTTCCAGGCGCGAGTGCCACAGATACAGCAGCCCGACGCGGTCGCGCACCGCGAGCGAACACACCACCTCGGGCAACGGCTGGCCCGGCCACACGAAAAGCCGGCTGCCTTCATACAACTCAAACGTGAGCAGCGTCTCGGTCATCCCGGATTGCGGGCGAATTTCTTGCGCCGTGAACGGCGCCTGCTCGGCGTCGCCTGCGGGCGGCAGCGCGGCCGTCCGCAATTCAGACTCCAAAAAACGAGTGACCGCACGCACATGTTGGTCGAACAGCCGCACGTCGGTGTTGCGGCCCCAAAGTTCGCCCATCGAAAACACAAACGTGTTCAGCGCGACCATCAGCAGTCCGGTCAGCGCCAGTGCGACGAGTGTCTCCAACAACGTAAAGCCGCGGCGCTTCATTTGTTCACCCTTTCCAAAATCTTCGTGATGCGATCGCGCGAAGCGGCGCGCAGCGAAGCGCGGTCCGCCTCCGCCGACCAAGTCGGCCGCAACACGCGGAACACCTGTTGGACCTTCTGTCCGTTCTGCGCGCCGGTGCCGACGATCTCGCACTCAAAGGTCACGGTGAACAGGTCGGCCAGCTGGGTCGGGTCGATGGACGCGGTCCAGCGCACGCGACGACCGTCGCTTGCATCGAACTCGCCGCCTTGGCGGGCAAGCTCCACATCCGGTTGCGCGAGGAGTTGCATCCGGGCGAAACGCATCTCGGGTTCGCTCACGGTCGCCTGACGCGCGATTTCGTAGCCGGTCAGCACGTTCACATACCCGATGCCCAGCGCGATGGCCGCCGTCGCGAGGATCGCGATCGCGATCAGCACCTCGACCAAGGTAAAAGCCCTTTTGCGTGAGGGAATCATCGGTTGGTTTCGTCCGTGAGCACGGGCGCACACGTCCACGGATCGATCTCCAGCACGCGCGCGCCGGCTCGGGTTTTTAGCTGCACGCGAAACGGCGAACAGGTGCCGTCGCCATAGAACGTGACGGCGGGCAGCGTTTGCGTCTCGACCAACTGTCCGGCGATCAGAATGGCCGAAAAATTCCCGGGTGATCTCGGTGCGAGGAAATCAAGTTCGGCGACTTCTTTGGCGACGAACGGATATCGCACCTCCGCGCCGTTCGAGCGCGCGACAAACTCCTGCGTGCGCGTATCCATGCTGAGCCTCACCTCGCGGCCGCCGAGCAGGGCGTCTTTGCGAACTTCGCCCACTGTCGCCCAAAACTGTTCTTCGGGCGACTTGGGGTGATCGCTCAGCATGCTGTTTGCACCGACCACCAGCACGCCGGTGAGCAGCGCAATCAGCGCGAGCGTTACGAGCACCTCAAGCAAAGTAAACCCGCCCTTGGCCGAGGCGGGTTTCGAAGCAGGTGCGTCCATGAAACAAAAGGCGAGACGCGGGGCCGCTTACCAGTTGCCGATATCGTCGGCGGTGCCTTCGGCCTTGTCCGGACCTTTGGAGAAAATGTCGTAACCGTCTTTGTTTCGCGTGCCGGGGAAACGGTAAACGTAAGGCTCCTGCCACGGATCCAACGGAAGTTTGCCGCCTTCAAGATAGGGGCCCTTCCACGAATCGGCGCGGTTTTGCGGCGGCGTAACCAAGGCCTGCAATCCTTCGGCGGTCGTGGGATAACCGCCCATGTGGATACGGTAGGCCGTAAGCGGGGTCTTTACACTGGAGTTGACAAAGATCCGGGCGACTTGCGCCTGGTTGTCGCCGAAGATGCCGCCGACGTTGTTGACCGCGAGGCCGACCAGCAGGCCGATGATGGCGAGCACCACCAAAATTTCGAGCAGAGTAAACGCACGACGGGAGGCGCGCAGAGAGTTTCGGAGGGAAATACGCATACGTTGGGTAAGGTTGACGGTGAGGGGCCGGAAAAGTTGCGCAGGACTTTCGCGAATGCGAATGGAAAGCTGGTGCCCCCGCCGGGAATCGAACCCGGATCCGTCGTTTAGGAAACGACTGTTCTATCCGTTGAACTACAAGGACCCTGACATGCGCCGACCGCCGGCACGTTGGTGACTGGATTGTAGGTTGACAATCTTTGCGTGCGCGGGTTTTCATCCTCGTCTTTTTCAAATGAGCACGACCGAAACCACCCAGCAGACCGTCAACGCGGAGAACATTCAGTTCACGACGCCCCAGGCTTTGCGCAACTTCGTCACCGACACCGGTAAGATCCTCCCGCGCAAATACACCCACCTCACCGCTAAGCAGCAGCGCGCGATTACGAAGACCATCAAGCAGTCTCGTAACAACCTGCTCGCCCTCTAAGCGACCGGTCAGGATATTTTCAGCGAAGGCCGGAGCTTATCCCTCCGGCCTTTTTCATGCCCATGCCCCCGAGCCGCACCGCCCGCATCTACCGCCCGACTCCGCGAAACCTCGCCCTGCTTGCTCGCGTGCTCGCGGACGGCGGCTTGGTCGCTGCTCCCACGGAAACCGTTTACGGACTCGCCGCAGATGCGCTCAACGCCAAGGCCTGCCGGGCTATTTTCCGAGCGAAGGGTCGCCCCGCCAGCGATCCGCTGATCGTCCATGTGGATTCGCTCGCGCAAGCCGCCGAAGTCGCCGAATTCAACGAGGCCGCGCTTCGGGTGGCGGACGCCTTTTGGCCCGGCCCGTTGACCCTCGTGCTTCCGAAACGCGCCGGCGTTCCCGCGATCGTAACGTCGGGGCTCTCCAGCGTGGCGGTCCGCATGCCCGCGCATCCGCTTTTCCGCGAACTCATCCGACAGAGCGGCTGCCCCCTCGCCGCGCCGAGCGCCAACCCGTTCGGATACGTGAGCCCCACCACCGCCCTCCACGTGCGAGACGGGCTGGGCAACCGCATCGGCCACATCCTTGACGGCGGCGCGGCCGAGATCGGCGTCGAGTCCACCATTCTCGACCTTCGCGACCCGCGCCTCCCCGCCCTGTTGCGACCCGGCGCGGTTTCACGTGAGCAACTGGAGCAAGTCCTCGGGCGAAAAGTGACGGCGTATCGGCGTAAAACCACACCGCACACCGCAGCCGTTGCCCCCGGGATGCTCGAGCGGCATTACAGCCCGCGCACACCGCTCACATTGGTGCGCCGGCTCACATCGGCGCATGTGCGCGGAGCCAAACCGGACGAGGCGCTGCTCTTCCTGCACAAACCAGCCCGCATCACCGGCCCCAACCTTTTTTGGCTCTCGGATAAACCCGATGATCTGGCCCTCGCCGCGCATCGGCTATTCGACCAAGTGCGTGCGCTCGATGGCGGCGCTTGGTCCCACATCCGGGCGGAACTCGCTCCGGGCACCGACGCGCTCGCGTTGGCGATCAACGATCGACTCGCCCGCGCGGCGGCAAAAAGCAAATAAGGACGAACCGGTGAGGTTCGCCCTTATCATGCAGCTCGCAAGAGACGGCGCTTAGCGCCGCACCGCCGAGCTTAACGCTCGGGCGTCGCTTCGTCCTTCGACATCACCACGTAGTAGTCCTTGTAGGACTTGTCGTAGTATTGCGCGTAGTAATATCCGGATACGGCGAGGTTCAGGCCGTTGAGCACCGCGCCGAAGACCGGCACGTTTGTTTCGAGCAGCTTTTTGGCGCTGAACTGGGCCGCCTTGCGGCGGACCTTGTTGAAGAAAATCGTGAACACGGAGCCATCCACCAGCGGGAGGATGATGAGCGCGTCGCTCACCGCCGCCAACGGAGGTGTGTCGAAGAAGATGCGGTCATAACGTTTGCGGAGATCCGCGATCATCGACTCGAACTCTTTGCCGTTAAGGATCTGCGTGGGGCTCTTGGCGCGACCACCGGTGGGGATCACGTCGAGGTTCGGGTGAACCCCGCGGATCACCACATCATCAATCGTCGCGGACCCGGCGCAGATATCGATCACGCCTTTGCGGTTTTCCAAGCGGAACGACTTGTGGATGTTTGGCTTTCGAAGATCGCAATCGACGACCACGACGCGTTCGCCATGCGCGGCAAACGTCAGCGCGAGATTGGTCGCGGTGAAGGACTTGCCCTCGCCCGGGATGGTGCTCGTCACCAAGATACACTGGGCGTTTTTGCTTTCGTCTTTGAGACGCAGGCTGGAGTGCAGCGTGAGGAATGCCTCGCACACTTGGCGATCGGCATTGTTGATAACGATCTGCGCTTTGTCGGGCTGCTCCATCTTTTTGATCTGCGGGATGATGCCGATCAGCGGAAGGCCCACCACCGCTTCGATGTCGAACGAGCTCTTCACGCGGTCGTCGATGAATGCGACGAAGAAGGCGAAGGCCAACCCGAGACCGAGACCGCCAACGAAGCCCAGACCTAGGTTCAACGGGATCTTTGGCGAGACATAGTCATGTTCTTGCGGGACCATCGCTCGGTCAACGACGCGCGCACTCTGCGTCTCCATCGTAGCGATCATCGTGGTGTCCCGCATGCGCGCGATGAGATTTTGCAGAAGCTCTTGATTAATCAGGAGCTTGCGTTCGCGCTCTTCATATTCAACGGCTGCGCGATCAAGCGCCATCGTTTCGCGACTCGCCTGGGCCAAGGACCCGCGCGCCTGCTCATCGTTACGACGGGCGTTCTGATACTCCGACTCGATGGTAGCAGACGCGTTTTCAATGGCCCGCTTGAGCTCCTGCTCAGCTTGGGCGAGCGAATTCATCGTCTCCATCATGATCGGGTGCTTGTCGCGGTAACGATCCCGCAGCTGCGCAACGAGGATCTTCTTGCTGGAAACCTCTTGGACGAGCTGGTTGATCAGCGGCTGGTTCGAAATGAATGGCAGCTCGGTGAGGTCGCCACCCTCCGCCTTTCTTTCCTGCACTTGCTTCCAACGGATCTCCGCATCCTTGAGTTTGGCCTCTGTCTGAGTGACGTAGAGATTCAGCGTCTTCAACCGCTCAGTCACAATGTCTTTGCGTTGGTCGAGCGAGATCATGTTATTCTGCTCACGATAGCCTTGGAGGCCATTAGCGAGCTCATTAACCGTTCGCTCTTGCTGTTCGGCACGAATCTTCAGCTCTTCAACCGCCTTCAATGAGTCGTCGATACGGACGCGCGAGTTATAGGCGATGAACTCGTCAACGAAAAGGTTGGCCACGCGGGCGGCCATCTGGCGGTCAGGGTGACGATACACGACGTTGATCACGAGGCTGAGCCGCTTCGGCACTACCTTGCGGTTTTCCCCGAGCACTTCCAACGGGGTCACCGGATCGCTGCCGCGGCCCTTTTCGTAAGGTGCCATGAACTTCCGCATGTCATCGCCGGTGATTCGTTCAGCGACCTTTTGGATGATGGCACCGCTACTCAAAACCTCCACGACCGTATTGAGGTCTTCCGTGCCACGGATGTCGTCGTTTACGACCTGCTGGACCTGCATCACGGTCGGACCGCTACGCAAGATATGAACGCTCGCAACGGACTGATAGATCTTGGTCTGGCTGAAGGTGTAAACCAACGCCGAGGAGAAAACGACGAGGAATACAACAATGATATACCAAATGCGTTCGCGAAGGATCAGCGCATAGTCGCGAAAGCCTCTTTGCACCGAATTTTCACCACCATAGCCCACCGCTGAGTAACCCGCGTAACTGCCACCGTAACCATATTCCCCGTGGCTCTGATTTCCTTGGGACTGGTGCTTAAGATTGGAATCCATGAAATGTGACTTTGACTTTTAAAGAATACGCTCAGGAACGAAGATCATGTCGTTCGCGAGCAGCTGCCAGCTGTTGCTCGAATTGCCTTGGATAAGATCATTCGCGTTAATGATGTAGGTGTCGGTTTTCCCATCGGCGTTTGTCCGCGTCAGCTTAACTTGCGCGCGGTTGGCCAAGCGACTAAATCCACCCGCACGTGCGACCGCGTCAAGCAAGGTCAGGCCCTGCTCTTGAGGGAACAAAACCGCACCGGGCTGATTGACCGACCCAATCACGTTAACAGTGCGCTTCGCATATTCGGTGACTACCACATTCACCTGCGGATTAACCAAATAATCGCGGTCATAAAGCTCGCGAATAAGGTCCTCGGCCTGACGTAGTGACTTCCCCTTCAAGTCTACTTTCCCGATCAGCGGCAGGGTAATTGAATGCTCTTGGGAAACCCGCACATCACGCCTAAGATTCTCTTCCTGAAAAATTTGCACATTGAGAAGGTCTGACGGCTGGAGCACGTAATCCATTGCCGCAGCTGCAGGAAGAGGCCTTTGCGCTTGGGCAAAGACGCACAACGGCACGAGCAGAAAGGCCAGAAACAGTGGTAGTTTAGACGACGCAAGCATGGGGTGAGTGGAGAAAAAAAAACGGAAGAAGATCCCATGATCTTCTTCCGTCGAGAGGAATCGTCAAGCTGGGTCGATTAGTAACGCGCAGAAAGGGACAGCGTGACCACGTTGTTCTCGAACTCGTTCGCCGCTCCGGCATCGGAGGACAAATCGCGGTAGGTGTAGGACAGACCGGCGGTCAAGTGGTTATTGATGATGTAAGTCGCACCAATAGAACCCTCGATGTAATCATCCTCACGGCTGACAGGATCATTGTAATCCAATTGACGGTAGGAGACCGAGGCATTCAAGCGCCAGTCGGGGGTGATCGCGCTCACCGCACGGAGAGTGATCTGACTGTTTTCGTAAGAGGCGCCGGTGGCGGAGTTGGTGAAGTTGCGACCGAGAATGAGCGAGAGCTGAGTCTTGTCAGAGTAGGCGTAAGACAACGACGCATCAGTGCCGAAGGAGCCCGAAGGATTGGGGCCTACTTTCGCATCGCGCGTGGTGTAGCCGACGCTGAAGCTACCCGAGAGCTTGGGCGTGAAAGCACCACGAGCACCCACATTGTAGTAGAAGTCGTCATACTCGTTCGCGTCATTCTCCAAATCGATGTGGGAATACCGCACGCCCGCGCTGACATCAACCTTGGGAGTCAGCTCGTAATAAACGTTTACCGGCACAGTGTAGGTCCACTGATCAGTGTAGCCGGGGGTGGAGTAATCGGTATGAACGTAGGAGAAACCAGAGCCGATGCTGATTTTCTCAGACAGCGCGAGCTCGCCGTTAACACGGGCCGCCGTGACGTCGCGCTCGACTAACGTGCCGCCGCCGGCCGCGTCCACTGTCGGCTGGTCCAGTTGATCAAACGAGACATTAGCGCTCAGCTGGAGGTTACCGTTGTCGTAAGTGCTGTTGGCGCCAAGGCCGAGCAGCTGGTTGTTGAGCTCGGAGTTGTCGGCATAGCTTGTGAAGGTGCCGGTGGCGACCACGTTGCCCTTGAGCAAGGAGTCCTTGCCGAACTGCAGGTCAAAACCGGGGCGGAAAGTGAAAATCACGTCATCCTCCTCATTAGCTGCGGAACCCAAGAGGATGTTATCGTTGTAGGACGCCATTGCATCGGCGGTCACAAACAACTCGGCGTTATCTCCGATGGCTAGAAACGGAGCGGCGACGGCAGAACTGCCAAAGCAGCCCAAGACGATTAAATTACGGGCGGTATTCTTCATGGTAGGTATTTGGCGTGAAAAGAATTTGGATAGAGGGTATTAGCAACGAAGCGAAACAGCAGAGAACAGAAGGTTGTTGCCAAAAAACGCATGAGCGCAAGATTGCTTGCTCCCTAGCGAGAGGAATTTGTTATTTTAAGTGGCACGCGCCAAGGGGATGCAACCCATTTTCTGAATTTGCCTGCGACGAGTCCCTCAACGCGCTTATCGCCCTAGAGTTACGATTTTTTTACACCCCATGACAGCCACCCCGAACGCGGACAACCTTAAGCAAGAACATAACCGTCAAACACCTTCGCCGAAAAAAGGGTGGCGCCGCTTTGCTCCGTTTTCGGTCCGGCGGAAATCGCAAGGGGTCCAGGTTCAAATCTACTGGAAGCAGCTTGGCGTGTTCTTGCTTGCATTGGCGGCACTAGGCTGGGTCGGTTCAGCAACCGCAGCCTATGCGTTTGTGAAATATAAACGCGGATTCACCGAGGTGCAGTTCACTCACATGCTGCTGCTTCCTTGGCGCTGGGAGGCGTATGAAGTCGCACGCGGTGACTTCTTGATCAAAAAGGCCCAAGAGGATCTTAAGCAGCAGAAATTCAACGAAGCCTTCAAAGGTGTGCGCCTCGGGTTGATCAAATCGCCGTCCAACAAAGAGGGGCGTCTCTTGCTTGCACAATTCTACGGACTCTGGAAACGCCCGGACCTCGCCCGTCAAACCCTGCTGGATGGGTTTGCCCACCACAAACAAGACACCGACTACCTGAAGACCTTGTTTTCTTTTCTACTCCAGCAGCAAGAAGACCAACAGGTGCTCGCCTACTATAAGGAATTGCTTGGAAACGACGAATCGATCACCCCGCGCAATCAATTGGTCGCTTTGGCGGCGGCGTCCGCCTCGTATTTCCGCGGCAACTACGACGAGGCGGAAGCGATCCTGCGGCGATATCAACTCGAAGGTTCTCGCGACGGACGATTGCTGGTAGCGCGCATAAACTGGGACCGAGGCGAGAAAGACCAAGCCATTGATCGCCTGCGGGAACTCGCGAACGAACTACCCAACGACGAGGAGATCTACACCCAAACGGTCGCCTACTTACGCGAGGCGGACCGCGATAACGAAGCTCGGCGCGAGAGCTTTATGCGGGCGCTTGCAAACCCGCGCAACGCCCGCGCCCGCATCGATCAACTCTATGCCTACCAGAAGGAGGGCGACACGGCCGCAGTGAAGGCGAACGTGGAGGAAATCTTTCGCGACTTCACCTCCGACGCCAACGCGCTGCTCGCACTGGCCGACTTCGCCGCCAACTCGGGAGACCCGACCCTCGCCCGCCGGATATACGACCACCTCAAGGCGCTGGATCTTAATTGGGAAGGCGCGGCCCTGATGACCGTCGAAGCCAACATCGTCGCCAAACAATATCAAGCCGCCCTCGAAATGGTGCGGCAATTGCAACGCGAAAACCCCGACTGGAACAAGCGCTACTACTCGGTCTTCAACGGCCTTCAGGCGATCGCACACTACGGATTGGGCGACGCCGAGGCCGCACAACTCTTCCTCAACAACTTCCTGTCTCAGACCAATGTCCGCGCCGACAACTTGATCGCCGTTTCACGCCGCCTTATTTCGGTCGGCGCCAGATCCCAAGCTCGCCAAGTGCTCGAACAAGCGGCGCAGGCCGATCCCCTCAACCAAGCCGCGCTGACGAGTCTCGTTCAACTGGATCTGGATCTGAACAACACCGCCCCTCTCGCGGCCAATGTCCGCAAGCTCCTCGCCATGCGCAAACCCTCACCGGAAGTCCTCCGCAACGCCCATCGGAAACTCGGCAGCGACCTATTCCTCTTCTCCCCCGACCGCAGCGCGCTCCTCCAGGACCTGCGCACCGCGATCAACCGCTCCGCCGCCAGCTCATAACTAACTCACCCGGCACTCGGCCGGGCCGAGGGGAACGCTCAAGACGAAAGCACCTGCGTCAACGTCGTGAGCAGCCTCTGGTTCTGCGCTGGCGTGCCGACGGTCACGCGCAGCCACTCCGGCATGCCGTAAGGCCGCATTGGCCGAACGATGACTCCTCGCTTCTGTAGTTCGGTGAAGACCCGCGCACCATCGCCCACCTTAACGAGAACAAAGTTCGCTACGCTCGGCACGATCTCGAGTCCTTGCGCCGTGAACCCCGCCGCCAATTGAGCGAGCCCCGCGCGATTCTCCCGCGCGCACTTCGTCACAAACTCCCGGTCGTCCAACGCGGCGATCGCCGCCGCCTGCCCGATTGCGTTCACGTTAAACGGCTGGCGCACCCGGTTCAGCAACGCCGCCAAGTCCGGCGACGCATAACCATAACCGACTCGCAACGAGGCGAGGCCGTAGATTTTTGAAAATGTCCGCAGGCAGACGACCTTCCGCCCTTCGCGGATCAGCGCACGCAGATCGGGCGGGCTGTCGAGATACTCCGCATACGCCTCGTCGTAGGCGAACACCACATGCTCCGGCAGCGCCCGGGCGAAGGCCAGCAGCTCCGCCTCCGTATTCGCCGTGCCCATCGGATTGTTCGGGCTCGGCACAAACACCAGTTTGGTTCTCGGTGTCACCGCCGCCGCCAGCGCCGCGAGATCGTGCGTGTGGTTGACCAGCGGCACCTCCACCGGCTTCGCGCCAAACAGCAGCGTGACCAATTTATAAACCGCGAACGACGGGTTTCCCATGACGACTTCGTCGCCCGGCCGCAGGAACACATGCCCGAGCAACTCGATCAGTTCGTTGGAACCGTTGCCGATCACAAACTGTCCCGCGTCGAGCCCATACGCAGCCGCCAGCTTCGCGCGCAAGGCCACGCATCCACCATCCGGATACAACTCGCCTTGGTCGAGCGCCCGCACCGCCGCCGCCTTTGCCTGCGGGGAAGGACCAAACGGGTTCTCGTTCGACGCGAGTTTGATGATCGTCGACGGGTCGAGACCCAGTTCGCGCGCCACGTCCTCAATGGGCTTGCCCGGCTCATAGACCGGCTGCGTCAGAACCGACGGATTAACGAGAGATTCCAGCTTCATGAACGGCCAGCCAACAACATCACCGCCGTTCGCAAAAGCCTTTTCCTCACGTGCCATGGGCATCCTGCCCATGATTCCCCCTGCAGCTCCCGACCGAAATGTCTCAGGCACGGCTCGGCACGCGCACCACTTGCATGCCGGCCGCCAGCGCCGCCTGCACGCCCGGCTCGGCATCCTCGAACACCAGGCACGTCTCCGGCGCCACGCCCATCTTCTTCGCCGCGAGCAGGAACATGTCCGGCGCCGGTTTTCCACGCCCCGGATCGACGTCTTTTGGCGTGACCACGATCGGGAACAGCTCGCTCAATCCCGCCGCCCGCAATGCCGCCGCCGCAACCTGCGGCATGCCACCCGTCGCGATCGCGATCGGATGCGTCGCCGCCATCTTTCGCGCAAACGCCACCACCGGCGCGATGTGCTCGACCGCCTCCAGCTTCTCCAAAAACAACCGTTCCTTCGTCACCTCGACCTCCTCCGGATTGAGCGTCAACCCGTAGTGCTCGCCGATCAATTCCGCCACGCGCACCGTCGGCACGCCACCGAGCGAGTAAAACAAATCCTCGCTCAACGCCTCCTGCAGCCCGTGATGCCGCATCGCCGCATCCCACGCGAAATAATGGAGCGGCATCGTGTGCACGAGCGTGCCATCGAGATCGAAGATGTAACCGGCGAAATCACCTGCGGGAATGTCGAGCTGCATGAGTGCCCTGCATCCTTTCGCATCGACCTCGCAGCGCAAGCACCGCAATCGCAGCCGATTTGACGCAGGCAGCCTGCTGCCGTCTCGCGATCCGGCGGTCGCAACAAGACGCAATACCCCGCCCCTTTACGCCCGCGCCACCAACAGGCGCAGCACCGCCGACCACGAGATCCTCAATCGCCGCCTCCGAGCTCAAAACTTACCCTTGCCATCCGACGCTCGTTCCTAAGGGTCCCGGGTCTTCATGACGCTTACACCACCCTGAATTGCGCCACGCAATACGACCTCCGCTCATAGCAGGTCGTCAGGGTAGGCCGCACCCCGTCGCCGACACACGCGACCGGCCATCCGCTTCGTTTCCCCGTCAACGCTCCGCGCCTCCACGCGCACGTTTTCGGCTCCTCTCGCTTCACGTCATCCGTTCACACGCACTCATTCGTTCTCATGTCCGTCACGTCCTATAAACAACAATGGTTCGGCAACCCCGTCCGCGACATGGTCGCCGGCGCGGTCGTCGCCCTCGCACTCATTCCCGAGGCCATCGCCTTCTCGATCATCGCCGGGGTCGATCCGCAGGTCGGCATCTACGCCTCCTTCTGCATGGCGGTGGTGATCGCCTTCGTAGGCGCCCGCTCCGGAATGATCTCCGCCGCCACCGGCGCCATGGCCCTCCTCATGGTCACGCTCGTGAAAGAGCACGGCCTCGAATACCTGCTCGCCGCCACCGTCCTCACCGGCGTGTTCCAAATCCTTGCCGGCGTCTTCAAGCTCGGCGACCTCATGAAGTTCGTCTCGCGCTCCGTCGTGACCGGCTTCGTCAACGCCCTCGCCATCCTCATCTTCATGGCGCAGCTACCGGAGTTTAACAACCAAGGCTGGCTCATGTATGCCCTCGTCGTCGCCGGCCTCGTCATCATCTACGGCCTGCCGCGCCTCTCCAAAGCCGTCCCGTCCCCGCTCATCTGCATCATCGCGCTCACCGCGCTCTCCATGTTCATGGGTTGGGGTGGCGGCGAGGAACCCCTCCTCCGCACCGTCGGCTCCATGGGCACGCTCCCCTCCACGCTGCCCGTGTTCCTCCTCCCGAACATCCCGCTCAACTGGGAGACGCTCATGATCATCCTGCCGTATTCGTTGCCGCTCGCCGTCGTCGGCATCCTCGAATCGCTCATGACTGCCACCATCGTGGACGACCTCACCGACACGCCCTCCGACAAGAGCCGCGAGTGCACCGGCCAAGGTATCGCCAACATCGCCGTTGGTTTCTTCGGCGGTATGGCCGGTTGCGCCATGATCGGCCAAACGGTCATCAACGTGAAATCCGGCGGACGCGGACGCCTCTCCACGTTCTGCGCCGGTGTCTTCCTGATCATCCTCTGCGTCACCCTCGGCAAGTGGGTCGCGCAAATCCCCATGGCCGCCCTCGTCGCCGTCATGATCATGGTGTCGATCGGCACGTTCTCGTGGTCGTCGTTCAAAAACCTCCGCGTTCACAATCGCACCTCCAGCGCCGTCATGATCGTCACCGTCTTGGTGACCGTGTTCACGCACAACCTCGCGGCCGGTGTCGGCGCGGGCGTATTGCTCAGCGCGCTCTTCTTCGCCTATAAAGCGTCCCGCCTCCTCGTCATCACCTCGACCCTCGACGCCGCCAACGAAGAACGCACCTACCAGGTCCGCGGCCAGTTGTTCTTCGTTTCGGCGAACACCTTCGGCGACGCGTTTGACTTCCGCGAGGTCCTCAAAAAGGTCCGCATCGACGTCTCCCACGCGCACTTCTACGACCTCTCTGCGGTCTCCGCGCTCGACCGCGTCGTCCTCAAGTTCCGCCGTGAAGGCGCCGAGGTCGAAATCGTCGGCCTCAACGAAGCCAGCAAAACCCTCGTCCTCCGCATCGCCAAACACGACAAGCCCGGCGCCATGGAAGAACTCGGCGGACACTAATCGCCTGCCCGCTCAAGCCCACTCACCACGCCCCTGCCCCGCCCTCAACCACACGTCACCATGCCCAACATCCTCGCCTGCACCGACGGCTCCGCTTACGCCGCCAGCGTTTACGATCACGCCGCCTGGGCCGCTCAACGTCTCGGCGCCTCCGTCCACGTTCTTCACCTCGTCGATCCACACCACGCCACCACCGAGACCGCCGACCTCTCCGGCGCGATCGGCTTGGGCGCGAAATCCGCGCTGCTCGAAGAGCTCGTCCAACTCGAAGCCACCAAGGCCAAGCTCGCCCACGCCAAAGGCCGCGCCCTTCTCGAGATCGCCCGCGAACACTTCGCCAAGGCCGGCGTCACCCAAGTCGTCGCCGACCAAAAACACGGCTCGCTCGCCGACTCCATCGAAGCCTACGACCGCGAGGCCGACCTTGTCGTCTTGGGCAAACGCGGCGAAAACACCTCGCTCGATTACAAGCACCTCGGCTCGAACCTCGAGCGCGTCGTGCGCACCTGCAAACACCCGGTCCTCGTCGCCTCGCGCAACTTCAAACAAGTCAAACGCGTGCTCATCGCCTACGACGCCGGCCCGAGCGTCAACCGCGCCATCGACTACGTCGCGAGCCAGCCACTCCTCCAGGGCGCGAGCATCCACCTGCTCAGCGTCGGCTCCGGCGACTCACGCATCTCCAGCGCCATGGCCGCCGCCAACTCGAAACTCACCGCCGCCGGTTACACGGTGAAGAGCGAGGTCCTCCCCGGCCACCCCATCGAGGTCATCGGCAACGCCGTGAAGACCGAAGGCATCGACCTCTTGGTGATGGGCGCCTACGGACACATGCACATCCGCCACCTGCTCATCGGCAGCACGACCGCGACCCTCCTGCGCACCTGCCCGATTCCCGCACTGCTGTTCCGTTAAGCACGTTTAACCAAGCAGGGATCGTCCCGTAGGCCGCGAGCTTGCTCGGGGCTCCAAACCGCATCCGCACGCAAGCGGCCTACGTGACCCGCCCCGCTCACCGCACCGCTAAGCTCAGCGGCCACGCAAGCCCGAGCAGCAACACCGCGCAGGCGAACAATATCGCCTCCACCGACACGCCGCGCTCCAGCGCGAAGCCGAACACGACCGGCGCGGTCGCGGACAGCAACAACCCGCTTGCCAACGTCGCGCCGCCGTAGATCGCGCCCATTGTTCCCGGTCCGATTGCGAGCGCTTGCATCCACGACGGCTGAAACACCGACAGCAAAAACGTCTGCCCCCAGCTCGACGCAAAAACGAACAACAAACAAAACCCCACCTGCGGCGTGTTCTGCCGCGCGACGGTCCAGTAACCCTCGCCGCGCGAATCGACCGGCACCGCCCACGCGCCGGCCTTCTCCCAAAACCCCGCGAGCACGCGCACGGGCATGGCGACAAACGATTCTTTTGGAGGTGTGTCATGCGAAGACATACGTCCTCAAAAAACCACGTCCGCCTCACGTCACGCACCCCACGCCTTGATCCTTCTCGCCCCAACAGAGCTCGCCAGGTGGATGGGCGCGTCCCTGCGCCCGTGGCTCGAATGCGTTCTCCCAACGCACGCGCGGAGGGACCCGCGCATCCACCCAGCAAACGTCACACTCCGAGCTTGGTGGATGGGCGCGTCCCTGCGCCCGTTTCCCCATCCCTGCGCAGATCAAGCTAGCGCACTTGCACTCGACTTGCCCGGCACCATAGCTCCCTCGCCACGCGGGACCCAGCGCCCAAAGGCCGCCTTCATCACGCATTGCCCGGCTGGGTTCCAGACGGCTCCGTGTTTCATCTGCGCGGACGAGCGCTCTCACCCGGCCTCACCAGCCCAGAGCTAGCCGAAAAGCTACTTCACTCACTCGCATTTTATCATGAAACCCAGCGGTGGTCCTGTCGGCTATTTCTGCTGATGCCCGATCACTGGCACGCGTTGATTTCGTTTCCGCGAGAACCGGGCATGTCGGAAACGATGCGGGCATGGAAAGCCTACCAAACTCGCACGCTAAAGATCATCTGGCAGCAGGGTTTCTTCGATCATCGCCTGCGCAGCGAGTCGGAGCTTGATGCGAAACATCGCTACATCTGCGTCAACCCGGTCGTGAAAGGCCTCTGCTCGAACGCCGCCGACTGGCCGTGGCGTTGGCCTCGGTAGACGTTCGATTATCCGACCAGGTGGATGGGCGCGTCCCTGCGCCCGTAGCTCGCCATTCCCCCAATCCACGCGCGGAGGGACCCGCGCATCCACCAAACGGACACCGCCGGTCTCGGTGGATGAGCGCGTCCCTGCGCCCGTAGCTCGATATCGCTGCGACTCCAAACTCCGGGCGCAGGGACGCGCCCATCCACCTACTCGCCCCAAAGCACCTCCCTCTATCACAGACTCCCCTGCGCACGCTTTTTCTGCGCTCTCCATCAACCACCGCTCTCCGCCGCATCCCGCGGATACGGCCGCAGGCCGAGCAGAATCTCCGCGCGCTCGGTGAGCGGA
>DFYA01000333.1 GCA_002382525.1 Opitutaceae bacterium UBA4094 | reverse complement strand
CTGGATCGCTGCGCAACGCGTCGATGCCTTCGATCTCATAAAAATCCTTCCGCACCGGCAGCCGGCGCAGCGCAAAATACTCCGGCCCACCCGGCGCGCCCGGATTCAGGTTCCACAGCTTCTGCCCGTCCATCGACAACGAGAACTCGATGAAGGCCAGCGCCACGTCGCGGTTCGGTGCGCCGCGCAGCAACCCCACCGGGTCCACCGACGCGACCGCGCCGCCTTCCGGCGAGATATACGCCAGCCGATCGTCGGCGCCGCGCCGCCGCACCGCCTCCTGCTGCTGCCGCCCGTAGAAATCGATGCCCATGCCCACCGCGCAATCCCCCGCCGCCACGTCGATCGGCACCTTCTGCGCCGAGTCCGTAAAGTAGCGCGCGTTCGCCCCGATCTTCTGCAACAGCCTCAGCCCTTCCAGCCAACCGTCCGCCACCGCCCGCTCCTCCGCCGCTTTGCGCGCCGCTTCATTCTCGAATCGCGCCGTCGCCAACCGCGCGTCCACCACCTTCTGCATCTGCTGCTGAATCACGTTCTCGAAGGCCTTGGCCATCGACCCGCTCTTCGTCGGATCGGCCAGCGCCACCTCGGTCACATAGCGCGGATCCGCCAGATCTTCCCACGAACGCGGCGGCGTTTCCACGCCAAGCCGCTTCAACGCGTCGCGATTCGTGATGATGCCAAACGAGCTCAACACCGTGCCGACCCACCGCCCGTCCTTGTCCCAATATTCCTCGCCCGCGAACGACTGCGGAATCACCGTCTCGGTGAACCACTCCGGGTGTGTCTTCAGAATTCCACTGTCCACCAGCCGCCCCGCCCTCGCCTGTCGGATAAAATCGTAGCTGCCGCCGCCGTAGAACAGGTCGATGCCGCAGCCGACATTCGACGTCAAAAACGCCGCCCGCGCCTCCTTCGCCTCCGCCGACGCGTCCGGCGGCAGCGAGCCGTTGGCAAACGCGTTCAGCACGTCGTTGCTCCACCGGCGCCCGAGCGTGTTCACCCAGTGATTCTGAAACGCCGCCGTGTATTCACCTTCCAAATACCGCGCGATCTCGCTCGTGCCGCCGATCAATCGCCAGTCGAACACCACCGTGCGCCCGGTGCGATCGCGATACCAGCGCGCAAACACCCGCTCGAACTCGTGACGGATGGCCTCGTTGTGCGGCGTGATCACGATCAGCGTGTCGTCGGCCTTCACCTGCGCCGACTGCTTCGGACGCAACGCAAACGGCAACACCAGCGTCGCCACCAGCACCAGCACGATGAGCGTTTGTTTGACCATGGGCTCAGGCGCCAAGGATCACCACGTCGTCGGGCTCGACGCTCGCGCACAACTCCCCGTCCGACGCGGCGCCGACATACCGCGGATTCAACTCGAAGATCTTCAACGTCGCCCCGCCATTCGCCGGCACGAAGTCATACTGCGCCACCTCGCCCAGATACACCGACTCGCCGATCCTCCCGCGCACCGCGTTGTGCGCCCGCGGCTCGCGTCCGAGTTTCCAACACTCCGGCCGCACCGACAACGTCACCGCCGCGCCCGCCGCCGGCTTGAATGTCGCGTCGCCCGTCACCCCGAGAAACCGCCCCATCGCCGTCTCCACCGCTATGAACGCGCCTTCCGTCCCGAGCACGCGCCCTTCGATAAAATCCGTCTCGCCGATGAAGTGCGCCACCGTCTTGCACACCGGGCGGCGATACACGTCCTTCGGCGAGCCCACCTGCAGAATCTTCCCGCCGTCGAGGATCGCCATGCGGTCCGAGATCGACAGCGCCTCTTTCTGATCGTGCGTCACATACACCGTCGTGAGTTTAAACTCTTTGCACACCCGGCGAATCTCCGCGCGCATTTCATGCCGCAGCTTCGCGTCGAGATTGGACAACGGTTCGTCGAGCAACAGGCAACGCGGTCGAATCACCAACGCCCGCGCCAAGGCCACGCGTTGTTGTTGCCCGCCGGAGAGCTGGTTGGGTTTGCGCGCTCCATAAGCGCCCATGCGCACCGATTCGAGCGCCTCAGCCACGCGGCGTTTGATCTCCGGCTTCGGCACCTTGCGCTCCTCCAAGCCGAACGCGACGTTCTCCGCCAACGTCATGTGCGGCCAGAGCGCGTAACTTTGAAACATCATCCCGGTGTTCCGTTTATGTGGCGCGAGGCGCGTGACGTCTTCGTCGCCGAAACGGATGCTGCCCTCTTCCGGAATATAAAACCCCGCCATGCTGCGGAGCAGGGTCGTCTTGCCGCAACCGCTCGGCCCGAGCAGGAAAAACAGTTCACCGGGCTCGATCTCCAAGTCCAGGTTGCGCAGCGCCACGACCGAGCCGAACCGTTTGGTGAGGTTGTGAATGCTGATAGAAATCATGCGGAAAACGCCACGAACACGGCTGCCAGCAAGATTTCGACCGTTTCCAAGTCAAAGGAATAGACCGGGTTTCCCTTCGCCGTTCTCAACCGCCGCCACGAACCAGTTGCCTCCCGCGCTCCACGCTCCCTACGCTCCGGCCCTCCATGACCAAGGCCAAAAACTTTCCGCTGCACGCCGACCTCGACGCCGTGCTCGTCTCCGAGTCCGACATCAAAAAACGCGTCAAGAAACTCGGCGTCGAGATCGCCAACGCCTACGGCAACGAGGAAATCACCGTCGTCTCCATCATCAACGGCGCCATCCTCTTCACCGCCGATCTGTTGCGCGAGATTCCCAATCCCATCCGGCTCGATTGCATCCGTATCTCCAGCTACCGCAACGACACGAAGTCCGCCGGACATCCGAAGCTTCTCCAAAGCCTCACCCTCGACGTCACCAACCGTCACGTCCTGCTCATCGATGACATCCTCGACACGGGGAAAACATTCTCCGCCGTCGCCGGCATGTTAACCAAACTCAACCCCGCCAGCCTCCGCACCTGCGTGCTCCTCGACAAACGCGGTCGTCGCGAAGTGGACTTCGAAGCCGACTTCGTAGGATTCCAGATCCCCGACAAATTCGTGGTCGGTTACGGGCTCGATTTCGCCGAGCGCTATCGCAATTTACCGTGCATCGGGGTGCTCAAGCCAACCCTGCAAAACCCGCCCGAGTGGGCTTAAACCGACACCTCCTCGTCGCCGTCGCCATGTCGCAAGCCAACAATCCCCTCCACGGCATCACGCTTGAGGCGATCCTCACCGAACTCGTCGCCCGCCACGGCTGGGCTGAGCTCGGGCGCATGATCGAGATCCGCTGTTTCACCCACGACCCGAGCGTGAAATCCAGCCTCACCTTCCTGCGCAAGACTCCATGGGCCCGCAAAAAGGTCGAGGATCTCTACCTGCGCGGCCGACCCTAGCCCGCCTTCGTGGCATGGGCATCCGGCCCATGTTCCATCGCGCCCGACTCGTCCCCCCTCAATCCTCAAAACTCGGCACGCTCAGGCTCTTCCCGTTATCCTTTGCGCCGAGCTTCAGAATGAACGGCGCCGCCACCTTCGCCCACGCCTCGGCCTTCGGATAACTGCCCGCGCCGTCCGCCCAGCATTGGCGCAACATGTCGGTGTCGATCACGCCTGGGTTCAGCGGCACCGCCGCCATGCCTGCGGGCAACTCTTCGGCCAAGGCTTTCGTGAGCCCTTCGATCGCCCACTTGCTCGCGCAATACGGCGCCACCTCCGCCGACACGCCGCGTCCCCAACCGGAGCTGAGGTTTACGATCACGCCCTTTTTCGCCGCGACCATGGCTGGCACAAACTCGCGAATCACGTTCGCCACGCCGGTGATGTTCACGTTGACGACGTTCGCGAACTCCTCCGCCGGCACCGTCCAAAGCGGAGCCGGCGTGTTCATGATTCCCGCGTTGTTGATCAAGAGGTCCGGCACCTCGCCAAAGGCCAGCGCCCGCGCGCCCCACATACCGACCTTCGTGGCGTTCGAAACGTCCACGACGTCAAAGTTATGCGGTGCGCCATGTTTCATGCGCAGGTCGAACACGCCCTCCGAGCCGCGTCCGCAGCCGATGACGGTATGCCCGAGCCGGATAAACTCCTCCGCCAACGCCCGCCCCAACCCACGCGTCACCCCCGTGATGATGATTTTCATAGTTTAAAAAAGATGCCCGCTCCGACGTGGGAGCGAGCTTGCTCGCGATTTAGCGTCGCGCGACGCGCGCGTCCGTCTCGCCCTCACCCAATCTTCAACAACTCCACGTCAAACACCAACGTCGCGTTCGGCGGGATCGCGCCCGGGTATCCACCGGCTCCATACGCCAGCTCCGGCGGCAGCGTGAGCTTCACCTTGTCGCCGATCTTCATCGTCGCGACGCCAATGTCCCATCCGCGGATCACCTGCCCCGCGCCCAGCACAAAGGCAAACGGCTCCTTGCTGTCCACCGAGCTGTCAAACTTCGTTCCGTCCGTCAGCCAGCCGGTGTAGTGCACGGTGACCAGTTCGCCTTTCTTGGGAGTGCGTCCGGTGCCCGTCTTGAGTTGCTCGATCTTGATTTCAGGTTTGGCCATAAAAACGAAGTTCAACCGACCTCCACCACGATCGTTTGGTCGCCGAGCGTCACGCGGTCGCCGCTCACGATCTTCTTGCGCTTCTGCGTCTCGACCACGCCGTTGAGCGTCACCTGCCCTTCGCCAATGATCGCCTTGGCGGC
>DFYA01000271.1 GCA_002382525.1 Opitutaceae bacterium UBA4094 | reverse complement strand
AGGGGCCGGTATTCAGCCGCCGAGGTAGGCGGCTTTGAGGCGGGGGTCGTTGCGGAGGTCGCTGCTCGGGCCGGCGACGGCGACTTGGCCGGTCTCCAACACGTAGGCGTGCGAGGAAATCTCCAGGGCGAGGTGGGCGTTTTGTTCGACGAGCAGGATGGTGATGCCCTGCTCGCGGTTGATCTCGACGATCTTCTCGAAAATCGTCGTCACGAGGCGCGGGGCGATGCCGAGCGACGGTTCGTCCAACATCAGAAACGTGGGGCGAGACATGAGCGCGCGGCCGATGGCGAGCATCTGTTGTTCTCCGCCCGAAAGCGTGCCGGCGGTCTGCTTGATGCGTTCTTTGAGACGCGGGAAAATTCCGAAAACGTAGTTTAGCGAGCGGGCGATTTGGTCGGTGTCGCGATGAAGGTAGGAACCGAGCGCGAGGTTTTCGGCGACCGAGAGATTCGCGAACACCATGCGCCCTTCGGGCACTTGGCAGAGTCCGCGGGCGACGATCTTGTGCGGGGCGAGGCGAGTGATGTCTTCGTCTTTGAAGCGAATCGTGCCGGCGGCGGGGCGGACGAGGCCGGAGATGGTTTGGAGCGTCGTGGTTTTGCCGGCGCCGTTGCCGCCGATGAGGGTGACGATCGCTCCGGCGGGAATCTCAAAGGAGATGTTGTTGACGGCCTTGATCGCGCCGTAGGCGACGGAGAGATTGGAGACGGTCAGCATTGCGTCGGATTTACGGCGCGGAGGCCGCGCGGTTCAAGGCTGGGTGTTGAGCGCGTTGAGCACGATGCCGGGAGTGAGCAGCTCGGGGAGGATGAGCGGGTCGGCGCGGCCGGGAAGATAGACGAGGTTGAAGGGCACGGCGCTGCGGTTCCAGCGGGCGAGTTCGGCGGTGATGAGCGGGTCTTCGTTGGTCCAGTCGGCGCGGAGGGCGACCACCTCTTTGTCGCTGAAGGTTTTTAGAACCTCGGCCGAACTGAAGACGGCTTTTTTGTTGGTCTGGCAGGTGAAGCACCAGCGCGCGGTGAAATCGACGTAGACGGGTTTGCCGTCGGCGACGGCCGTGGCGACGGCCTCGGTGCTCCACGATTGCCAGACAACCTCGGTCGGGGCGGGTTTGGCCGGCCAGCCGAGCCACGTGCCGGCGGCGAGCAAGGCGAGTCCGCCCACGATGCCGAAACGGGCGCGGGCGGGTTTGGCTCCGAACGTGGCGTAGCGTCCGTAGAGCCAGGCGCCGAGGGCGATTACGGTGAGCCCGAGGAAGACGGCGAGGAGGGCGGTGTCGCGGTCTTTAAGTTGGGCGGCGAGCACCCAGAGCAACAGGCCGACGGTGGCGTAGAGCGGGAAGGCCATGACCTGTTTAAAGGTCTCCATCCAGGCGCCGGGGCGGGGGAGGATTTTGATGGCCTGCGGGAACATCGAGAGCAGCAGGTAGGGCGCGGCGAGGCCGAGGGCGATGGCGGTGAACATCGCGAACGACTGGAGCCCGGGCAACGTCACGGCGGCGCCGAGAGCGGGGGCGAGGAACGGCGCGCTGCACGGCGTGGCAACGACGGTCGCGAGCACGCCGGTGAAGAAGGAACCGGTGAGGCCCTGTTTGGATTGCAGGCCGGAGCCGACGCCGGTGGCGCGTAGTCCGAATTCGAATACACCGCTCAGGCTGAGGGCGAAAACCAGGAGCACAATGGAGAGGACAAAAACGAATGGCGGATACTGAAGTTGGAAACCCCAGCCGAGTTCGTCGCCGGCGGCGCGGAGGGCGGCGAGCACGCCGGCGAGCGCCCAGAACGAGAGCAACACGCCGGCGGTGAAGGCGAGGCCGTGCAGGGTGACCTTGCGGCGGTCGGAGCCGGCTTGGTTGACGAAGCCGAGGATCTTGATCCCGAGCACGGGAAAGACGCACGGCATGAGGTTGAGGATGAGTCCGCCGACGAAGGCGAGGAGGAGCGTGGCGCCGAGGCTGGCGACGGGCGTGGCGGAATCGGCGGTCGCGCGAGTGACGCCGTAGGCGGGAGAGTCGGCGGTGGCGGGTGCGTTTTCAATCGGCACGTCGATGGCGAGGGCCGGGAGCGGCGGGCCGTCGGTGGTCCAGGAGCCGTCGGTGCGGAGCACGCCGGTGAGGCGTTCGGGTGCGGAGTCGAGATGGGGCGAGACAGGCAGGTCGATGGCGAGCAGTTCGCCGGGGGCGGCTTCGCGGGCGACTTGGGGTTCGTCGAACTGGATGGTGGCGGGGTGGGCGAAGAACCACGGGTTTTTCGGCGCGGGAAAGGCGGAGGCGCCGGGCGCAGCGGTGGCGTCGGAGGGGACGGCGAGGCGGAGTGTAATGGTGTTTCCACTACGTGTGGCGGTGACGGTAAGTCCGGGAAGGTCGCGCGGGAGGGCGGCAACGGTGGTTTGGACGGCGGCGCCGTGGGTGGAATCGGGAGCGGGCGCGTCGGCCTGGATGGGCAGCGTGAGGGACACAGCGGCTTTGCCGGGCACGCAGACCTCGGCGCACATGAGCCACTTGGCCTCGGCGGAGAAGGTAAGGGTGTCGCCGGGCGCGAGATCGCCGGGTGGCGTGAGGGTGACGGGCAGGTAGGTGACGCCCTCGTAGCCGTTGCCGGTGATCATGCCGGAGGTGTCGCGGACGACCTCGGGGGCGGGCCATTGGATGTCGGAGGCAGTCCAGCCGGGCGGTAGTTTCCACTTCAGCGAGGTAGGGTAGCCGGTTCCGGGTTCGATCCAGTAGGAGTGCCAGTGCTTTTCGTGATCGAGGCGGAGGGCGACGGTGACGGGGCGGCCGGGTTGGATGGATTGTTCGGCGGCGACGAGAATGGCTTCCACCTGCGCGTGGGCGGCGGGCGTGAAGAGGGCGAAAGCGAGGGCGAGGAGGAGCGGGACGCGGGCGAACATGGGCATGAAGTAAGTTGTGACCCGGTAAGATGCAAAAGTGTCCGCGTTTATTCCGCGGGTTTGGAGGGACGCTGTCCGGTCACGAGCGCGCGGGGCGCGGGGAAGGGGTTTCGTGGCTGGAGATGTGGGCGATCATCAGGGTGAAGAAGCAGAGGACGATGTTTTGCAGCGGGAGTTGGAGGGGAGTGGGCAGGGCGTAGATGATGCACACGAGCGGCAGCCAGACGCCGAGGTTGGCGACGAGCAACGGGAGCACGCGGCGCGCATACCAACGCGGGGCGCGCAGGTCGTCGCGGAGGGCGCGCCAGTCGAAGCCGGTTTTGCACCACAGATAGGCCATCGCCGTGGTGGGGATTGCCCAGATCGGGCAGTAGATGAATTGGTCGATCAGGCTCTTGATCGCGACCGTCCCGACGCTGGCCGAGGTGCCGAACAGATGCGCCATGAACGCATACCAGAGGCCGATCTCGAGGCCCTTGTAGGCCCAGAAAACCGTGAGCGCGAGGCCCTGGCTCCAAGAGACGCGACCGCGGGTGGACGGAGCGGCCTTGAGGTAGAGCAGGGGGAGAAGGCCGCCGAAGAGTCCGGTGGAGATGATGCCGAAGAGGACGCCGGTGTCGTTGCGCAGGTCGGCGAGCCAGGTGAGCGCGTCGCGGGTGGGGGCGTGGAAATAATAACCGAGCACCACGGCGAGTGCGAAGGCTTGCAGGACGAGGCCGGGCGCGAGGTTGGCGCGCGCGCTGCGCAGGCCGGCTTTCCAAGGAGCTTCTTCGAGCGTCGGTGTGACGGACATAAAATCCGGCAGCATGCGGGGGCGGAAAACGACGAGCGAGCGGGAAGTGGGTTCGCGCATCTCGTGAGGCATCGGCTAATGGGGTCTAGCAGCGAAGGCTTTGGCGGCTCGGACCACCCGACTTCTTCACAGCAGTGGATTGCCAGAGGTGGCGGCGTGTGCACGGTGGGCGCCTATGTTCATCGATTTCACGAACCTCTCTCCGCGTGATGCCTACAACTGGATGGCGGACACGATCACACCGCGCCCGATCGCGTGGGTGTCCACGATTTCCGCTGAAGGAAAACATAACCTGGCGCCGTTTTCGTTTTTCAACGGCATCACCGGCAGCCCGCCCACGTTGATGTTTTCGGCGGTGGCCAATCGCGGCGGCATCAAGAAGGACACGGTGCGCAACATCGAGGAGACGAAGGAGTTTGTGGTGAACCTGGTGCCGTATGCGTTGACCGAGCAGATGAACGCGTGCGCGGCGTTGCTGCCGCATGGCGAAAGCGAGTTTGATGCGTTTGGTATCGCCTCGTCGGCGGCCACGCGGGTGAAACCCTTCTTGGTGGCGGAAGCGCCGGTGGCGTTTGAATGCACCCTGCACGCAGTGGTCTCGGTTGGCGAAGGCGGCGGGGCGGCGAGCGTGGTGTTTGGCACGATCGTCGCGGCGCATGTGAAGGACGCGATTTTGGGCGCCGACGGGCGGGTCGATCCGGCGTTGCTCGACACGGTGGGGCGGCTCGGCGGGGAGAACTACGTGTCGACGCGGGATCGGTTTGTGTTGAAGCGGCCGGATCGCAAGTGAGGCGCGGGGCGGCGGGTGGCGGGCGGGGGGAGTGGTCTTACTCTTGCTCGTTCTCTTTCTCTCGCTCTCGGTGGTGGGCCATTCGGAACGGCGGCGAGAACGAGAACGAGAACGAGTGGTCGGGGGCGGGGAACTGGGGGACGGAATCGCGAGCAAGCTCGCTTCCCACGTCGGAGGGGCACGCATCGCGACGCGGCGCCCGCCTTCGGACTTTCCTTTGCGGGGGCGCTGTCGTTAGCCTCCGCGGCCATGGCGAAACTTCGCGGCGCGGAGGTGTTGGATCTGTCCTCGTTCAGGCCGGAAACGGTGCGCGGTCGCGCGGGGTTTTGCCGCGTCGGGAAAACGAAGGCAGGCCAATGGTGGTTTCTCGACGCGGGGAATCGTCCCTTCTGGCTCAAGGCGGTCGCGGGCGGGGGCGACGACGAGGCGGCGCGAGGGCGTAGTTGGGGAGTGAATACAGCGACGGTTCCGTGGAATGCGGACGTCGGCGCAGGCCAGTTGATGGCGATGGTGGATGCGGATTTCGGCGCGGCGGGGGCGGCGGTGATCCGTTCGCACGGCGTGCGGTTGCCCGATGTGTTCGACGGAGGGTGGTCGGCGGCGTGCGAAACGCGGACGGCGGAAATTGGGCGTCGATGGGCGGGACGGGCGGAGGTGGTGGGGGTTTTCACGGACGACGCGTTGGGGTGGGGCGAGCCGCGGGCGGGCCGTCCGTCGTTGTTGCAGGTGTGCCTGAGCCTGGAGCCGAGGTTCGCGGCGTATCATTCGGCGTGGGAGTTTGTGCTGGCGCAGCATGGCGGAGATTTCGGCGTGCTGACGCGGGCGTGGGGCGTGGACTGGGTAAATCGCGAAGGGGTGCGTCGGCGCACCGTGGCGGACGAGGCGTTGGCGTCGGCGGGTTATTTGCGCGACCAAGATCGTTTCGCGCGGGAGTTTGCGAGGCGGTATTTCACGACGACGGCGGAGGCGTTGCGGCGACACGATCCAGATCACCTGGTGCTGGGCTGCCGGTTCGCGCAGCCGCCGGGGGCGGCGGTGCTGGCGGAGTGCGGGTATCCGCGGGTGGACGTGGTGTCGTGGCGGTGCGGTGCGGAGGAGTGGGCGGCGGGGGCGCGAGGGTATTTGAAAACGGATACAAATCCGCAGTTGTTGACGGGATTTGTGTTGGGCGAAGAACGGGCGCGGGCGGTGCCGGTTGAGGGCCGAGGGGGCCCGACGCGGTTGGAACGACGGTTGCGGGATGGACGCCGGGCGTTGATGGCGGCGTGCGAGCATCCGGGGGTGGTGGGCTACGAGTGGGCGCGGTGGGCTGATGGCGAGGATGACCAGCCGCCATTTGGTAAAGGGCTCGTGCACGTGGACGGCCGCGAGGCGCTGGAGAACACCGAGTTGGTCGCGCAGGTGAATGCACGGGCCGAACGGCTGCGGGCGGCCAAGGCAGGTTTGTCACTTATTAAGTGACAAATGGGCTTGGGGGCCTCAGCGGGTGGCGCGGAGGAGCAGGACGAGGGGGAGCATGAACAGGGGCGCGAGGGCGGAGATCGCCAGACCCCAATGGAGGTCGGAGCGGTCGGCGACCCAGCCCACGGCCCAGGGCATAAAGATGCCGCCGGCGTTGCCCAGCGCGGCGAGCATGCCGAACATCGTGGCGCCGCCGGCGGGATAGCGGTCGGCGGTGACGGCGAGCATGGTCGGCCAGAGGCAACTGCCGGTGAAGCCGACCAGGATGCACGCGGTGAGGGCGAGCGAGGGAATCGGCAGGAA
>DFYA01000034.1:11967-19115 GCA_002382525.1 Opitutaceae bacterium UBA4094 | reverse complement strand
ATCAGCGCCTGGGTGCCGGTCAGGAAGACGCGGCCGGTCGTGGCGGTGTATTTGTCGTCCAGTGTGGCTTTGACGGCTGTCGGCAGAGCGAGGTTGCTCATCGTTGTCTCCATTTGTGGCGCCTTGTGGGCGCGGAGTGTGGCATCGCCCGGCCGGGGGTGGTGGCCAAGCGTGCTTTGGAGATTGGATTGTCGGCGGCCGACTATGTTCCGGCTATGCGGGATTTCCCGGCACGCCGAGGCGCAGGGTGAAGCTGAAGGTGCTGCCGACGCCTTCCTGGCTCTGTACCGTCAGGCGGCCGCCCATCAGTTCGACAAGCTGGCTGGAAATGGTCAGGCCGAGGCCGGTGCCGCCGAATTTGCGGGTCGTGGAGCTGTCGGCCTGCGTGAACGCNNGCGCGTGTGCGTGGCGGTGTCCTCTTCGTGCGACACGCGCAGGACGGCTTCGCCCTGTTCGGTGAACTTCACGGCGTTGCCCACGAGGTTGAGGAGGATCTGGCGCAGGCGTCCGGAGTCGCCGCGCAGGCGCACCGGCACGTCGGGGTGGATGAAGCCGGCGAGCTCAACGTCTTTGCCTTGGGTGCGTTCCGCCAGCATGTCGAGCGAGCCTTCGACGACTTCCGCCAGATCGAAATCGACGGTTTCGAACACGAGTTTGCCGGCCTCGATTTTGGAGAAGTCCAGGATGTCGTTGATGATCGCGAGCAGGTTTTCGGCGCTGCGGCGCACGGTTTCGGCGAACTCGCGCTGGGGCGCCTCGAGGTGGGTGCCGAGGAGGAGGCCGGTCATGCCGATCACCGCGTTCATCGGAGTGCGGATCTCGTGGCTCATATTGGCGAGGAACTCGCTCTTCGCATGGTTGGCGATCTCGGCCTGCTCCTTGGCGGCGCGGAGTTCGCGGGTGCGCTCTTCGACGAGGCGCTCGAGGGTCGCCATCTGGTCGCGCGCCTGGTTGGCGAGGTGCCATTTTTCGGTCAACGCGACGGCGAGCTGGAGGGCCTCCACGTTGTCGAAGGGTTTTTTAAGAATGAGCAGTTTGTCGGAGTGCCCGAGGCGCCGGATCATTGCGTCCCACGAATAATCCGAATAGGCGGTGCAGATGACGACCTGCAGGTCCGGATCGATGGGCCAGAGGGCGGCGGTGGTTTCGATGCCGTCGAGACCCGGCGGCATACGCACATCCATAAACGCCAGGGCGTAGGGCCGGCCTTCGGCGCAGGCCTTGCGAACCATGGCCACGGCCTCCTCGCCCTGGAACGCAGAGTCGACTTGGAAGTGAACCGAGAGGCGCGCGGTCGAGGATTCACCGAAAAGGGATTCTTCCATCGAGTCCGCTTCGGCGGCGTCGGCGGGGGCGGCGAGCACCTTGCAGAAGTCGGCGTGAATCGAACGGTTGTCGTCCACCACCAGGATTCGGACGTTTTTTTGCTGGGGTGTGGGGTTCATGACGAGGGAGGGGGGGGGCTGAGGGGAAGCCGAAGGGTGAAACGCGCGCCCGTGCCCGGCCCGTCGCTGTGCACGGAAAGGGAACCACCCATCCCCTTGGCCGCAAGCGCGCCACTGTGCAGGCCAAAGCCGTGGCCTTCTTTGCGCGTGGTGAAGCCGTGGGCGAAGATGCGCGTGAGGTTTTCGGACGGGATGCCCACGCCGTTGTCCGAGATGGTGATCGCCACACCGTCGGGCTCCACGGTGGTGCGGAGGGCGATGAGTTTATCCCGGCGCCCGGAGTCGTCGCAGGCGTATTTCGCGTTGCGGATCAGGTTCACGAGGATTTGCAGGACCTTGTTTTTCTCGACGGTGATGACGGGGCGGCCGTCGTAGAGGCGGGAAATCTCGACATCGTGCCGGGCGAGCGAACCGGCGTTCATGCGCAACGCGTCCTCGACCAAGTCCGGCACCGAGACGGTCTCGACCACGCCGGAGGTCTTCGCGTAGCTCTGCTGCATGGCGACGATGTCTTTGATGTGGGCGATGTTTTTCTGAAGGTTTTCGATCTCGGCGACGATGGTGCGTTGCTCGGCCGCGAGCGCGTCGGCGAGCGTGCCGAGGTAGGTCGGGATGATGCGGCCTTTCGGGTCTTCGGTGAGGTAGCGCCCGAGGTCGGCGCGGTGTTGATCGAAGAGTTCGCGGAGCTTGCCGACGTTGGGGGCCTTGGATCGGCGCACCTGGTCGGCGACGAGCGTGGCGGAGACGTTCACGCTGTTGAGCACGTTGCCCACGTTGTGCAGCACGCCGGTCGCGACCTCGGCCATGCCGGCCTGGCGGGAGGTCTCCAGGAGTTTCCCGTGGATCACCCCGAGTTCGACCTCCGCCTCCTTGCGCTCGGTGATGTCGACCAAGGTCGTCAGTTCCTGCGTATCGCCATCTTCCGAGGCGAGCAGGCGCACGCTGAGCACCGCCCACGTCCATTTACCGTCCGGACGCCAATAGCGTTTCTCCAGGCTGTAGCGGTCGATTTCGCCGCGTGAGAGTTGTTTGATGAACGCGGCCTGGATCGGGCGGTCGTCGGGATGGGTGACTTCGACGTAGTTGTTCACGTCGCCGCACCGCTCCGGCGGCACGCCCGTGATGCGGGCGTGGGCCTCGTTGACGATGCGCGTGTCGCGCCGGCCGTGCATCATCCACGCTACGCCTACGGGAAGAGAATCGAAGATGAACTTGAAGCGCTCCCGCTCGCGCACCGCCTCCTCTTGGGCGGCCTTGAGGTCGGTCACATCGACGATGGTCGTCAACGTCTCTTCGCGCCCGTCGGGATACGTCTTCTTTTGCGCGGAAAAGACGACCCACACGACACGCCCGTCGGGGCGCCGATAACGTTTCTCGATGGAGAACTGGTCGATCTCGCCTCGACGAAGACGATCTTGGAGTGGCTTCTGGCGTGCGAGGTCTTCCGGCGGGGTCAGTGAGGCGAAGATGTTCGGATCACGAAGCGCGTCGCGGCTCACCCCGCAGATCCTGAGGTGAGAATCATTGATGAGGTAGTTTTCCGAGAAGCCGGTCGCCGAATCGGTCGAATACAACGACACGCCAATTGGGCTGAAGTTAAAGATGAACTGAAACCGCTCCTTCTCGCGGGTCATTTCCTCTCGGGCGCGTTCCAGCGACTGGGTGCGTTCTTCGACGCGGCGCTCGAGGTTTTCGCTCGCGGAACGCAGCTCGGCATCCCGCGCCTGGATCTGCGCGAGCATGTCGTTGAAACCCGCGATGAGCCGGCCGACCTCGTCGTGGCCGCCCTCGGGGGCCCGCAATGCGTAGTTTTTCTGCGATCCGACCACGCCGGCGAGCGTGGCCAGACGCACGATGGGTTCCACGATGACGCGCTGCAGCCGCGTCGCGATGGCCCACGTCAGGCCCAAGGCGAGCAGCAACACCGCGCCGGCGATTCCCACGTAGCGCTGGCGCCGTTCATGCAGATTGTTGAGGTCGGCCTGCAGATAAATCGTGCCGATGGCTTCCCCGGAAAAGGCGATGGCCTGAAACAGCTCCACGTCATGCGGATTGAATTGCGCGCGGTCCGGCTGCGCATCGGGCCAGGCTTCGCCGGCGCGATCAGCGTGTTCGATGGACCAATGAGAGTTGGCCCCGGGTTCCTGACGGTAGGTGGCGAAGACGTTGCCTTGCGCGTCGTAGATGCACGCGCGGACGATCGACGCGTGCGCCGCGAGACTGCGCAGGGTCAACGCGGCGGAATCGTTGTCGTTGAAGGAAAGCGAGGACGCGCTGTTTGCACCGATGATATCCGCGTTGATTTGCAGCTCCCGCACGATCTCCCGGCGCAACGTCACATGGTCGTAGCCGATAAACACCGCACAGGTGATCAGCAGCGCGACACCACTGGTGAGCATGCTGATGACGGTCAGCTTGCGCTTGAGCGGGATGTTATGGAGAGCGCGCATGGGGTCGTCGCGTCAGGGGGTTTTGCGGACCACGGTGGCCAGCTTGAGCAGTTGGCCGCTCAGCTTCAGCCCGGCTTGGTCGCCGGAGGCTTGGTTGATTTCGAACCGCACTTTTCCGTCGATGAGGGTGAAGCGGATGACGCCTCCGCGCTCGGCGAACACCGCAGACTCGCCCACGGTCAACACACCCGGTTCGCCGAAGATCGAATTGTTGAGACGCGTTTCCTCGCCCGCTGCGACATACACGACATGGGCGTGGGGGATCTCGTCGGCACCCTCGATCAGACGCACATGGATAAACCGACCGTTTACGGATCGTCCTTCCACGAGTTTGTGCAGTTCGCCGTCGAACGGATTACGACCGAGCACCGCGATGACGATCGGGCTGTCGGTGGTTTCAAAGCGATCCGCCGGCCACTCCACGAACTTGGTGAAATTGAACAGGAATGCCGCCTTGAGCTGATGCTCCTTGGAGATGCCTTTAGCCGGAGCCGACGAGGCCGCCACCAAAAGGACCAACCCCAGCATCACGGTTCGCCAGCCGCCGCCCCCGAGGCGGCCGCGCCTGACGCCCGCGCACGGTGTTATCGGCCGAGATGGTATAAGCGTGTTCATGGCCTCAGAACCGCCATGTGAGTTTTCCGTAGAAGCCCCGCGGGACTTCATTCGTGGGCGCGTATAACGTGGCGCCCTGTTCGAGGTGTTGATCTTGCAGCAGGTTTTGACCGACCAAAGAGAGTTCGAGGCGGTCCGTCGCTTGGTAAGCGATGCGCACGTCCGCAGTGATGTAGGCGGGCACCGAGGGCAACGCGTCCGCATAACGGAACTGCACATCGAGGCTGAGTTTTGCGGTGAGGTCGTGCGAGGAGCGCAGCAGGACCTGGTTGCGCGGCGCGCTGCGCTCGACCGCTTCCGGACCCGCGCCGGCCGGACCGCGGATGTCGGCAATCAACAGCGAATAGCTCGCCGTCAACCGCCAGGAGGTGGACGGCGCGACGGTGATGGCCACCTCGCCGCCATAGCTGTGGCCGCTCAACAAGTTCTCGAAGGGATACTCCGCCGTGCCGACCGGTGCGCCCGGAACGAAGCGCGGCGTCTGCCCGAACGAGATCAAGTCGTCGTATTTATTATAGAATACGGCGACGTCCACGCTCACCCGCCGCGCCGGCTGGATACGGTAGCCGAGTTCGTAAGCCCAGAGAACCTCCGATGCGAGGTCGGGATTTCCGACCCGGCGCGGCACATAGAACTGCCCGTCCGGCCCCACGAACGGCCCGCCCGCCGCCAAGGCAGCGGTGTTGCGGCCCTCGACAACCGAGGGCGTGCGCACGGCGCGTGACACCGCCGCCCAGAGCGTCTGATTGGCGGCCGGTTTGAACGCGGCACGAAGACTCGGTTGAATCTCCACGCCCGTGTAGTCGTTGTGCTCGACCTTCACGCCCGCCGTCAGGTTCAGCCGATCGGGGATCGCATGAAATTCGTTTTGGGCGAACACGCTCGCGGTCTGCGTCCTCAACCGGCGGGTGCGCACCTCGATCGCCGGGGTCGTCTGCTCGGCTCGCACTTCCACGTGGCGGTAACCAACGCCCCACACGAGTTCGTTTCGTTCGGTGAGGGCGACGGTGTGTTGCGCCGTAAGATCAAAGGTCTCGGTGCTGAAGTGCGCCCGCAGATCGTCCTCTCGCGCCGTGCGGTCATAATACGCCTGCACTTCGACACTGGAGTCGTCCGCGAACGTCCGCTGCACGCGGCCCAACGTGTTCACATTGTAGCCGTCCAACTGATGATCGTCGGCCCGCACTTGGGTCAACCCGCCCAGCCAGGTCAGCTGCGTGTCGTCGTCGGGGTGGTGATCGACCCGGAAACCGCCATGTTCCGAACGCCAGCCGTCGCCGGCGGAACTCCCGTCGGCGAACCGGTGGTCGCCGTGGGTTTGGTGGTTCGCGAAAACACGATAATAAGTGCGCTCGGCCAGCTTGCCGCCGTAACGCGCGCCACCTCCGACTTCATTGACGTCGCCGGCCGTCCCGTAGAGCAATCCGCCCTGCGTGTCCTTCGCGCTGCGCGTGACCACGTTGACCACACCGTTGACCGCGTTGGCCCCCCACACCGTCGCTCCGGGCCCGCGGATGATTTCGATGCGATCCACGTCCTCGAGCAGGAACTGCTCCGCGTCCCAAAACACACCGGAAAACAGCGGGGTATAGACCGCCCGGCCATCCACCAAAACCAAAAGCTTGTTTGCATACAGCCCGCCAAAGCCGCGCGCCGAGACCGACCATTGGCTGGAGTTGACCGAACCTACACTCATCCCGGGGACCCACCGGAGCGCATCGGCAATATTCACCACGCCCAGCCGGCGGATGTCTTCATTGGAAAGAACGGAAATCGCGGTCGCGGCGTCGCTCAGCTTCTGCGCCCGTTTCGATACGGACGTCACCGTGATCGACTCGTCCATGAGCTCCTCAATGCTGAGATCGCCGAGTGCACGAACGTCGACGGCCTGCGCGTCTTGCGCCGCCGAGAACGGCACCCCCACCCCCAGGCCGACCACTGCCGTGAGACTTATGGCGAACCGGTGGGGAAAGCGACGGGGGGGGCGATTCATTTAACGATACCTTTACGTTCCGCGAGGGCGTCTGCAAATGGCATTAACCCCTACCCGCGAGCTAAGGGGAAAGGCCTATAGCAATAGCCCGACCGCATGCCAAAGGCCGCCGGAATCAGGTGGTGTCACCTACGTTCCCTTAGGCTCGGCTCGTCAGGTCGTTTACAGCCCGGACCCCATGGCGGGCCTTCCAGTCCGCGTGTAGCGTGCCAAGCTATGAATATTATATCACGACGCGCCCATGGCGCCCTCGACTACACGGTTGGCGTGCTGCTGATTTTGGCCCCGAAACTTTTTGGTTTCGAGGGCGGAATCGAAGCACAGATCCCGGTCGTCCTCGGTATCGCTACCATCGTTTACAGCCTGCTCACCCAATACGAATTGGGACTGATCAAGGTGCTGCCGTTTCGGGTCCACTTGGGCATCGATGTGGTGGCTGGCCTGTTCCTCGCGGCCTCGCCTTGGTTGTTCGGATTCGCGGACCGCGTGTGGGTGCCGCACGTGGTGGTCGGCTTGTTGGAACTCGGCGTGGTCTTCATGACCAGCGCGCGCAGCCGTTCGCACGATCATCACCACCATCATCCCGGAGCACCCGCGCACTCGTAAGAGCCGCGTAGTTGATCTCCGTTTAAACCGGCGCCCCAA
>DFYA01000034.1:3846-11816 GCA_002382525.1 Opitutaceae bacterium UBA4094 | reverse complement strand
TTGGGGCCGGTGCCGATCTCCACGCCCGGGGCGTCCGAGACGATCTGGCCGTAGTCGAGTTTGATGACGCGATCAGCCAGGTGGAAATAATGGTCGTCGTGCGTGATGACCAAGACGGTCTTTCCGCGGGCTTTCAGCTCGGGCAGCAGCTTCGTGTAGAAGACGTCTTTGAAGAGCGGGTCTTGGTCCGAAGCCCATTCGTCGAAGAGGTAGAACGAACGGTCCTCCAAGTAGGCGGTGAGCAACGCGAGGCGCTTACGTTGGCCTTGCGAAAGTTCCGTCGTGGAGAGCTTGCCGTTCTCGATCTTCACCTTGTGCGAGAGGTGGAGCTGCTCGAGATACTCCTGCGCCTGCGCATCGCGGTTCTCGCCCTTGATGCCCATGAACCGGTCGAACAGATGGAAATCCGCGAACACGGCGGAGAAGTGCTGACGGTAATCGTCGCGATTCTGGTTGGTGATGACCTGGCCGTTAACGCGGATCTCTCCGCCCTCCGGCGTGTAGAGTCCGGTGAGGATCTTGGCCAAGGTGGACTTGCCGCTGCCGTTGCCGCCGACGAGGTAAACGAGTTCCCCGGCGTGGAAGTGGAGATTGATCGGGCCGATCATAAACGGCTTTTCCTCGTTCTCACGACGGTAGGTGTGGGTGACGTTGACCAAGGCGAGATGATCGAAATTGGGCGACAGCGCCTGGCCGGAGCCATCCGCCGGCTCCTCGGCGGCGCTACGAAGCACCACGCCCAGTTCATCGATCTTGCGCAACGAAGCGCCGGCGCGGCCAAAGATCGACACGCAGCTCAACACGCCTGAGAGCGGGCCCATCAAATAAAGGGTCGCCACCACGTAGCCGGTCAACGCGGCGGGGTTCAGGTTCTCCAGGCGGGGCAGCACGAACAGAATCAAGCCGATCAGCGCGAAGAACAGAAACTGGCTCCAGTTTTGCGCGACGATGAAACGAATCTCCGCGGTCACCGACCAGCGGCGGCACGCCTCGGTCGTCGTTTGCACGTCCTCCGAGAGGAACACGCCGCGGCGTTCCCGGTGGAGCTTCAGTTCCTTGATGCCGTCGGTGAGCGAACGGAAGCTGCGGAACAGCCGGTCCTGTTCGTCACGGGCCGCGACGAGGTGGTTGAATCCGCTGCGAATCAGCAACTGATAGACGACCGCGCCGAACAAGGCGAAGACGCCCATGGCGATGAGCACCATCGGCGACAGCCAGCCCAGATAGACTGCGCCGGCGGCGAGGATGGCAAAGTTCACCGCCGTGGCCGGCACCGCGAGGAGCGCATCGGTGATGCAGGAGACGTCCTCGGTGAGCGTGGCCATCACGCGAGGCGTGCCGACTTCCTCAAGCTTGCGCAGGGGCACGCCGAGCACGTTGCGGATGAGGTCGCGACGCAGGTTGGCCGTGGCCGACTGCGCGAAGTGCGCCAGCGCATACTGCGCCATGAAGTTGCTGGAAAGGCGCCCGACGCCGAGCGCGACGAACGCCCAGATCAGGGCCGCTCCCGGCGTGCCGGTGCCGTTGAGCACACGGTTCACCATGGCGATCAGCCCGGCATTACAAACGCCGCTCGCGACTGCGGCGATCGTTGTCCAGATCATCATCCGTCGCGAACTGCGGAGAAAAAAACGTAACAGGTCCATAGGTTTTAAAACTTAGCTTTCGGTTGTAGAAAAAGGGGTCGGCGACGGCGCGTCCGACCAGTTGGTAAACACGACCCGCGCCGGCTCGAAGGCGCTGGCGAGGGTGGCCAAATAGCCGACCATGGGGGTCAGCGGTTGCAGCGTGTAGCCGCACTCTTGCGCATCGCGCAGGCCCGGCTCTTCGAGACCGAGTCCTTCGCCGGTGGCCTTCAAAAACGCCTCCTGACGCGTCCAAGCCTCCATGAAGCCGCGCATGCGCCACTCCGCCGGCAAGCCGCGGATCCTCGCCCGCTCCTGCGCCGTGAACACCGTGGCGGCGATATCGGCCCAGTCGGGGATGTCCCGCATGCGTTCGATGTCCACACCGACGGGGCCTTCGTAGGCCAACGCATAGAGCGCGACGCCGTCCGAATGACTCACGTTGAAGTGGAGCGGCTCCTCCCCTTCCGGTTGCACGAGACGCGGTTTCCCGTGCGGACCACAGGCGAGCACCAAGCCCGCCGGATCGCGACCCAGGTAGCGACCGAGAATCATGCGGAGGCGGGCACGCCCGGAGACAAAGTGAAACCGGTCGCGGTCGAAACGATATTGCGAGGCGCGCTCCTGTTCGTCTGCGGAAAGCAGCGCGCGGTCGCGCTCGGGGTCGGTGTCGTCGAGCAGCGCCTGCCAGACGTGAACGTCGCCGGGCTGGAGGCGCGGCCATGCGGGCCGGTCGCCCTCCGCGACGGGCGCGGAGGGAGCGGACACGGCGGCGTCGAGAGTGAGCGGGCTCATGAGACCAACTCCTTTCTGGTGCGGCCGACGGTCTGCTCGAGGACCTTGCGCAACTCATCCGCGGCGGCCGCCACGAACGGTTCCTCCAAGATGCGGCTGTGGTCGCCGGGCACGATGCGGATGTCCACATTGTCCGCGAGTTCACCCCATCCGCAGTGCTTCTCGAAGGAGCTGAAGAACAGGTGGTCGGGCGAACGGATCAGCACGATCTTCCCGTCGTAACGCTTGGGGTGGTGCGAGAGCAGCGTGCGCATGTGTTGGTCCCACAGGTTGCGCTGTCCGCCGTCGACCACGCTGAGGTCCATCACGTCCTCGACCTCGAGTGGCTTCTTCCCGTTGCCGGAACCGCCAACCAAGCTGCGAAGTTTTTTCTGCACGAGACGCAGCTTCCAGCGGAAGAAGTCGCGCCGTTCCTTCGGGTCCCAGCGCGTGGCGAAGGCGTTGAGCCAATGCGCGAAGTTGCGCCCGAATCTCCACATCCAGATCGGCGACCAACGGAAGCGCGTGGTTTCGTAGACGGAGTTGGGCGGCGTGCTGCCGAGCAACACCACCAAGGCGACCTCGTCGCCCTTCTCCCGCAGCTGGCGGGCCATCTCGTAGGCGACGTTGCCGCCGAAGCAGTATCCACCGAGCACATACGGGCCTTTCGGCTGATGCGCCTTGAGGTCGGCGATGTAGTTGGTCGCCATCTCCTCGATCGTNNGTGGCGCGACAGGTTGGAGTAACCCCAGAACATGCCACCGCCCACGCCGTGGACGAAGTAGACGGGTTGGCGTTCACCGTTGGGCTGGATCTCGACCACCGAGGTGGCGACTTCCGGTTCCGCCACCTGATCGTCGTTCAACAACACCCCGAGCTGGGCGACCGTCGGGTGTTGGAACACGGCCGAGACGGGCAGCTTCTTCTCGAAGGTCTTTTCGATCCTTGCGAGCAACCGCACCGCGAGCAACGAGTGTCCGCCGAGTTCGAAGAACCGGTCATGGATGCCGACCTCCTTCAGGCCGAGCACCTCCTGCCAGAGTTCCGCGAGTTTCTTCTCCACGTCGTTGCGCGGAGGGGTGCGGATCTCCACCGCTTCCGGTTGTTCGCCGGCCGAGCGGAGGAGCGCCGTGTAATCCACCTTGCCGTTGGGCGACAGGGGGAGTTCGGGGAGCACCACGTAGGCCGAAGGCACCATGTAGTCGGGCAGCTTGGTGCGCAGGTAATCGCTCCATTCCATCGGCGTCGGTTTCGCGCCGTCGGGTTTCACGACCACGCAGGCCACGAGACGTTTCCCGCCGGCGGGGTCGTTGCCCACGATCACCGCGCAGTTCTTGATCGACGGGTGCGGTTGCAGCGCGGCCTCGGTCTCGGCCGGCTCCACGCGGTAACCGCGGATCTTCACCTGGCGATCCATGCGGCCCATGAACTCGATCGTGCCGTCCGGCAGCCAACGCACGCGGTCGCCGGTCTTGTAGAGGCGCACGCGGGTGTCGTCGAAGGTCTGCGTGACGAACTTGTCCTGGGTCAACTCCGGGTGGTTCAGATAACCGCGAGCGAGGCCGTCGCCGCCGGTGAAGAGTTCGCCGGGCACGCCGACGGGCACCGGCTGACCGCGCACGTCGAGCACGTAGACCTGGGTGTTGGCGAGCGGACGCCCGATGGGCACCGAGCGCGATTCGGGGTCGAGGTTCTCGACCAGATGGCAGCAGGTGAACGTGGTGTTCTCCGTGGGGCCGTAGCCGTTGATGATCTGGGTGAGCGGGAGTTCTCCGCGGGTCTTTGCGACCATCGGCACCGAGAGCACGTCGCCGCCGGCGAGGAGCACGCGCACGTTGCGCAGGTAAGGCAGGTGTTCCTCCACCATCTGGTGGAAGAGGCCGGCCGTGAGCCACAACACCGTGACGCCGTTCGACTGGATGCACTCGCCGAGCGAGGTGAGCGTGAGGTGGCCGGGCGGGCACACCACGAGACGACCGCCGTTGAGCAGCGGTCCCCAGATTTCCAAGGTGGACGCGTCGAACGCCACCGAGGCGAGCTGCAGGAACACGTCGTTGCTGTCGAAGCGCGCGAAGTTGGTTTCCTTCACCAGGCGCACCACGCCGCGGTGGGTCACGCACACGCCTTTCGGCATACCGGTCGAGCCGGAGGTGTAGCTCACATAGGCGAGATTTTCGGCCGTGAGCTGCGACTGCTCCACGGGCACCTGCACGTCGAACCGGTCGGTGGACATCACGTCGAGCTGGATGACCGCCGGTTGGCGGACCCACCCGGCCGAGCGCGCCGTCGCGAGCATCGAGTCGACGGTCTGCTCCAGATTCGACGAGGTGAGCAACACCGGCGAATGCGTCTCCTTGAGCATGAAGCCGAGGCGCTCCAACGGATACGTCGGGTCGAGCGACACATAGGCGCCACCGGCCTTGATGATGGCGACCAACGCCACGATGAGTTCGATCGAGCGCTCCAAACAGACCGCCACGAGCACGTCGGGACCGACGCCGTTCTTGACGAGGCGACCGGCGAGACGCGTGGTGCGCTCGTCGAGTTCGCGATACGTGAGCTGCTTCGAGCCGCACACGACGGCCACGGCCTTGGGCGTGAGCGCGGCCTGCTCGGCGAAAAGACCGCCGATCGTCTGGTCGCGCGGATAACGTGTCTCCGTGCGATTCCACTCCACCAACAACTGGCGCCGTTCGTCGGCGGTGAGCAACGACAGCTCGGACAGTTTGGAGTCGGGGTTCGCGACGATGCCTTCGAGGATCATCTGAAGGTGGTTCAACATCCGGGAGATCGTCGCGGACTCGAAAAGGTCGGCGTTGTATTCCATGACCGCGTTCAGCCCGGCGGGCGTCTCGATCATGAACAACAACAGGTCGAACTTCGCGCCGCCGCTCTCGACCTCCATCGGCTCCAGCTTGAGGCCGGGCATGCCTTCGGGGTGCGTGGGCAGGTTTTGCAGGACGAACATCACGTTGAACAACGCGTGGCCGGTCGGGCTGCGATCGGGGTGCAGCTCCTCGACCAGTTTCGTGAAAGGCAGGTCCTGGTGCGCGAGTGCTTCCAACGAGGTCTCCTGCGTGCGCGAGAGCAACTGGCGAAAGCTCGGGTCGCCGGAGAGGTTCTCGCGAAACACGAGGGTGTTGACGAAAAATCCGATGAGTTTTTCGAGCGCCACTTGAGAACGGCCGCGGACGACCGAGCCGACGACGATATCTTCTTCACCGGTGTAGCGGTGCAGCAGGGTTTGGAAGCCCGCGAGCAGCGTCATGAACAGCGTGGAGCCCTCTTTCTGGCTGAGGTCGCGGAGCTTCTGGGCGAGCACGGGCGGCAACACGTGCGTCGTGGTGCCCAAGGGCGCGGCGGTGGAGGCGCCACGCGGGTGGTCGGTGGGCAGCTCGAGCACGGGCAGGCGGCCATGCAGCTTCTTTTTCCAATACGAAAGCTGCCGGGTCATCACGTTGCCCTGCAGGCGGTCCTTTTCCCACATCACGAAGTCGCCATATTGCAGCGGCAACTCGGGGAACGGATCGGGCCGGTTCTGGATCGCGGCCTCATAATAGGCGACGAGCTCCTGGGCGAAGACGCCCTGCGACCATCCGTCCGAGATGATGTGATGCATCGTGAACATGAACACGTGCTCGTCGGCGGAGACGCGGATGAGCAGCACCCGCAGCAGCAGGTCGTTCTTCAAATCGAACGGACGATGAACCTCCTCGTCCATCATCTCCTCCAGGCGTTCGTCGCGCGCCTGGTCGGCCAACGTCGAGATGTCGTGAACCACCAGTGACAACGTGCGCTCGGGGGCGATCACTTGCACCGGGCTGCCATCGATGGCGGCGAAGTTCGTGCGAACGGCTTCGTGACGGCGGATGATGGCGTTGAGGCTCTTTTCGAGCGCGGGCACATCGAGGACGCCGCGCATGCGCATCGCCTCGCACATGTTGTAAACGGGGCTGCCCGGCTCCAACTGGTCGATGAACCACAGGCGTTGCTGCGCCGACGAGAGCGGCAGGTGGCCCTTGATCGTGCGCCGCGGAATACCGGTCGCGGCCTCCTGGGGAGCCGCCGTGGTGGCGCGCGCCTGTTGAAGGCGCTTCCTGAGCAGTTCCTGCTGGGCGGCGCTGAGAGCGGGTCGTGGTGCGGGTGCGGTTTTGGTCATCATAGTGTTCTCCCTTCCGGCGTCGCGGTCTCAGCGACGACCTGTTCGTTGTTATCTCCGGCCATGTTTTGAATTTCCTCGACCATCGCCTGCTCGATCGCGGCCGCCTGGTCCGAAATGACCGGCGACTCGAAGAAGCGTCGGAACGACAGTTCGACTTGGAAGGCTTCGCGAACCCGCGACAGCACGCGGGTCGCCATAAGTGAATGCCCGCCGGAATCGAAGAAGTTGTCTTCGACGCCGACTTGCTCGACCCCGAGCACCTCGCGCCAGATGTCGGCGAGCACCTCCTCGGTGGTGGTGCGGGGGGCGACGTAGGGCTGGCAGTCGTCGTGGCCGCTCGAGTCGGGCGCGGGCAGCGCTTTGCGGTCCACCTTGCCGTTCGGGGTGAGCGGCATCTTTTCGAGGACGATGAACGCCGCCGGGATCATGTAGCCGGGCAACGTCTTCATCAGGTGGGCGCGGAGCTGGTTGGCCTCGGCGGCTTGCTCCGACGAGACGACGTAGGCGACGAGGCGGGGGTCGTCCGCCTTGTCGGTGCGCACGATGGCGACGGCCTCGCGCACGGAGGGGTGGCGACGCAGCGCGGACTCGATGTCGCCGAGTTCGATGCGGTGTCCGCGCAGCTTGATCTGGTAGTCGAGGCGGCCGAGATACTCGATCACGCCGTCCTCGCGGTAACGCGCACGGTCTCCCGTGCGGTAAAGGCGCGCGCCCTCCGCGAACGGACTCGGCACGAATTTCTCGCGGGTCATGTCGGGGAGGTTGCGGTAACCGCGAGCGAGCCCGACGCCACCGAGATACAGCTCGCCCGTCACGCCCACCGGAACCGGCTGCATGAAACGGTCGAGAATGTAGGCTTCCTCGTTGGCGAAGGGACGCCCGATGTTGTGTTTCTCGCCGGCGCGACGCACCGCGACGGTGGAATAGACCGTGGTCTCAGTCGGACCGTAGCAGTCCACCACCCGCTTCACAGCGGTCTGGGCATAGAGCTGGTTGACCAAGTCCTGCGGCAGGGCTTCGCCACCCGAGTTGATCGTGCCGATCGAGTTCGGGATGCCGTTCACCTGCAGCAGGTCGATCATCGCCGAGGGCACGGTGTTGATGAGCGTGATCTCGGAGAGCGCCGGCAGTTCCGGTAGGTGCAGGATGTTCTCGGCGAGAATGACCTTCGCCCCCGCGCAGAGCGGGAAGAAGATTTCATAGACCGAGAGATCGAAGCATACCGAAGTCGTTGCGAGCACACCGGCGTATTCGTCCGGCTGATACGCAGACATCGCCCAGGCCACGAAGGCGACGACGCTGCGGTGCTCGATTTCCACACCCTTGGGCCGGCCCGTCGAGCCGGAGGTGTAGAGCACATAGGCGAGATTGCGCGAGCCGTTGCCGCGGTCGGCGGCGGGCTGGGCGTC
>DFYA01000034.1:3693-3839 GCA_002382525.1 Opitutaceae bacterium UBA4094 | reverse complement strand
TGCGAGTCCTCGAGGATCATGCCGAGGCGGTCGCGCGGATACGCCGGGTCGAGCGGCACGTAGGCGCCGCCGGACTTCAACACACCGAGCAGCGCGGCGATGAGCGCCGGGGTGCGGGTGAGGAAGATGCCCACGCGTTGTTCCGG
>DFYA01000034.1:0-3615 GCA_002382525.1 Opitutaceae bacterium UBA4094 | reverse complement strand
GTTGAGCAGCGGCAGGCGCGAGACGGGCATGGCCGTGTCGGAGGCGATGCCGCGCAGGAGATTTTCGAGGATGCCGATAAACCGGTCGACCGTGCTCTCGCGGAACAGCTCGGCGCTGTAGTGGGCGTTGAGCGTGAGTTCGTCGTCGGTCGCGGTGAAGTCGAAGAAGAGGTCGAAATACAGGAAGCTCTTCGGGTTGCTCGTGAACTTGGCTTCGAGGCCCTCGTAGCGCGGGGTGTTGCGCAGGCGGCTGAAGTTAAACACCACGTTGACGAGCGGCACGCGGTTGGCGTCGCGCGGCAGGTTGAGCTTACGGATGAGGTCGCCGAACGGATACTGCCAGTTCTCCAGGCCTGCGAGCAGCGTGCTCTTGCCCGTGGCGAGGAAGTCGCCGAACGCCAGGTCGTCGGTGCAGCGACTGCGGATCGGCAACAGGTTGGCGCAGTGGCCGACCATGTTTTCCAAACCTTCCATCACCTGCCCCGCCGCCGGCACGCCGATCACCAGATCGTCCTGCGCGCTCAGGCGGTGCAACATCGCGCTGAAGGTCGACAACAACAGGGAGAACGGCGTGCAACCGCGGGCTTCGCAGATGCCCTTCACCAGGGCGAGGAGCTCCGGCGAGAACGTCCGCGAGCGGCAGCCGGCGGCGTAGGTGCGCGCGCCGGGGCGCGCATGGTCGGCCGGCAGCTCGAGCACCGGCACCGAGTTGGCGAATTGCTCGACCCAGTAATTCTCGGCCGCGACGTAGACCGGCGTGTCGCGACGTCCGTCGTGGGTGCTCGCGAAGGCGCTGAACTTCGCCGGCACGGTCAACGCGGCGGGCCCGCGACGGCGGCGCGCGGAATAGAGTTCGCCGAGATCGCAGAGCAGGATGCCCTGCGACCAGCCGTCGTTGATCAGGTGGTGCGCGACGAACACCAAGCGGTGCTCCTCGGCGGCGACGCGGATCAACTGCACGCGGAGCAGCGGCCCGTTGATCAGATCGAAGGGCTCGCCGGCCCGCTCGTTGATGAGCGCTTCCACCTGCGCCTGCTGCTCGCTCGTCGACAAGTGCGAGAAATCCACGATCGGGAGATCGATCTCCAACGCAGGCGTGATGCGCTGGTAATCGCCGGCCGCGCTGAACGTGGCGCGCAACGCGTCGTGGCGGGCGATCAGTTGTTGGATCGCGACATTGAGGTCTTCGATGTCGAGCGCTCCGGTCAGCCGCAGCGTAAACGATTCGTTGTAGGCGGCGGAGGCCTCCGTGCTCATCTGCGAGGCGAACCACACCTCGTGCTGCTCGGCCGTCAACGGGACCGTCAGCTCCTCGGCGGCCTGGGCCACCGGCTGGGCGGCGGGTTCGGCCAAGCTCGTTTCAGCGCGAACCGGAGCGTGCTCCTCTATATGCGCGGCGAGCTTTTCCAGGCTGCCGACGCCGTCGAGCATCTGGCGCAGCGTGACTTTCACGCCGAACCGGGTCTCCACCGCCTGGCTCGCTTGCGTGAGCAACAGGGAATCCAGGCCGAGTTCGATGAACGTTGCCGACTCGTTGGCGTGCGCCATCTCGAGACCGGACAGTTCCTGAAACAGCGCTTTCAACGTGTTGAGCCGCGAGGGCTCGGGGTGCGCCGTCGGTTTCATATCCGTGGGTTGTCCTTCTATGGTATTCACAAAGTAATGGGTGTTGTCGTTATGCGTCTGGCCTAAGGGCGGCATCGGGTTCGGTCCTTCGCCTTCATGCGGGGCGGGCTCGATCCAGTGTCGTTTTCGCTCGAACGGATAGGTCGGCAGCGCGACGCGCCTACGACGTTCTTCCGCCGGTCGCGGAGCGCGGGGCATCGTCACACCGGAAAGCCAAAGACGCCCGCACGCTTTGAGCAGCATCGCGCGATCCGGTTCCCTGCTGCCAACCGATGGAAGCGAGGGGACGACCCGTTGGCCCGCGCGTTCGGAGATCGCCGGATGCTGCCGGGCGAGTCCGCAGAGCGTCTGCCCGGGGCCGACTTCCAAAAACACGGTCACGCCGCTCGCCGCGAGCGCGCTCAATCCGTCGGCGAAACGCACCGGTTGGCGCAGGTGGTCGAGCCAGTAGTTGGGATCCATGGCCTGCGCGGCGGTGATCGCGGCGCCGGTGACATTGGAAATCCACGCGATCTTCGGCGCGTTGAACGTGGTCTCTTTCAACACCTCCGCGAACGCGGGCATCACCGGCTCCATCATCTCGGAGTGAAACGCATGCGAGGTGGCCAGTCGGCGACCGGCGATCCCGCGGCGTTCCAGTTCGTGCTCCAAGACGGCGATCGCTTCGGGCGTGCCCGAAACCACGCAGAGTTCAGGTGCGTTGACCGCCGCCAACGAGAGACCGGGCACGAGCAGCGCTTGCACCGCGCTCTCGGGCGAACGCACCGCCAGCATCACCCCGGGGGCTTGCGCTTGCATCAGGCGGGCGCGGGTCGCCACGAGGCGCAGCGCGTCTTCCAGCGAAAACACGCCGGCCACGCAGGCGGCGACGTATTCGCCGAGGCTGTGCCCGATGAGGCTCTGCGGGCGCACGCCGCTCTCCATCCAGAAAGTCGCCAGCGCATGCTCGATCACAAAGAGCGCGGGCTGCGTAAACGATGTCTGCGCAAGTTGGCGTGCAGCCGCTTCGTTGTCCTCGGTTTTCGGATACAAGAGCGTGCGGAGATCGAGACCGAGGTGCGGGCGCAGGAGCTCGCACGAGCGGTCAACCGCATCACGGAAAACCGGCTCCGTCTCGTAGAGCCCGCGCGCCATGTCCACGTGTTGCGAACCTTGGCCGGGGAACATCATGGACACGACCGGACGAGCGTCGCCGACGACGTCGGTGGCGACGTGGGCCGCATCGCCGGCGTTGAGCGCCGACACCGCGTCCACCCCATCGCGGCACACCACCGTGCGGCGATGAGCGAAGGCCTTGCGACCGACGCGCAACGTATGCGCCACGTCCGCGAGGTTTTCCGATGGATTCGCCGCGAGGTGAACCGCGAGGGCTTTCGTGGCCTGGTCCAACGCGGCGGCCGAGCGGGCGCTCACGGTGAGCAATTGCCAGGGCTGCGCCGGCGTGGAGGGCTCGCAGGCCGGCGCCTCTTCGAGGACGACATGGGCGTTGGTGCCGCCGATGCCGAAGGCGCTCACGCCGGCGCGACGCGGGTGCGCACCGGTCGTCCACTCCTTCAGCGTCGTGTTCGGGTAAAAGGGGCTGTTGGCAAAATCGATCTTCGGGTTTGGCGACTGAAAGTGAAGCAGCGGGGGCAGTTCGCGGTGTTGCAGCGCGAGCACGGTCTTGATGAGGCCCGCGATGCCGGCGGCGACGTCGAGGTGGCCGATGTTGGCTTTCACGGTGCCGATGGCGCAGGTCGGCGCGTCGGCCTTGCGGCGGCCGAAGGCCTTCGTCAGCCCGGCGATCTCGATCGGGTCACCCATCGGCGTGGCGGTGCCGTGCGCCTCGACGTAGGAAATCGTGGAGGGATCGACCCCGGCGGCAGCGTGCGCCATCGCGACCACCTCGGCCTGGCCATCCACGCTCGGGGCGGAGTAGCCGACCTTGCGCGCGCCGTCGTTGTTGATCGCCGAACCGCGGATCACCGCGCAGATGCGGTCACCGTCGGC
>DFYA01000114.1 GCA_002382525.1 Opitutaceae bacterium UBA4094 | reverse complement strand
CCCGCGCCAGCACGTGAAAGATCTGCTCTCGTGCCGCCGATTTCATCGTGCGGAATCGTTCACCAAGTCCGACAAACGCAGGTGGCTCCGCCATGCGCTAGGACCATCATGTCGCAGAGAAACGACCCGGGAGCTTAGAGTGTGGTTTCTCATACAATCGGACGAGGCCCCGCATAGGGAACGGAAAGCGTGAACCGTGTTGACTGTAGCAGTCGGCCCCGCCCCACCACCATGGGGCGCCGACTGTTGCACTTCATAGGAGATAGCCAAGTCGAGAGCCCGGAGTCCCTCGTCAACACGTCAGCCGAAGGCCGTGGTCGTTGATCGCATCCAAACCCTCCCCAAGGATCTCGTTGTCACCTACGCGTCTCGGCGTGGAGCGCCGGAGTTCGGATTCGCACCGCGTCCAACGGGCGGAACAATGCCGATACGCAACGACGTCGTGCCATATGGGCACGACGTCCGATCCACCATTCCCAACACGACGCCCGTTTCGGGCGTNNATGCCGTCAAATCACATCCCCATCGGATGCATGGACATGAGCACACGCGTGAGGGCATCGATGGCGGAACCCACTTCGCGGCCGACTTGGTCCATGCGGGCGAGGGTCGCCAGGCGGGCCGAGCGGGCGGTGTATTCGGGACCGGCAAAGATGTGCTGCGCAAGGTGGCAGGCCGTGAGGAGGCTGATCAGGATCGCGTCACGAGGATCGGGAAGATCGTCGCCCAAAATTAGGGCGGAGAGGCGGGTCTTCACCTCGGTGCGCTCTTGGTTGTCCACGGTCGGGTAGCGGCGGGTGCCGAAGACCCAGAGGATCTTTTTGTCTTCGCGGCGGAGAATGCCGCGGGCGACGAGGCGCTTGAGGGCTTCGTCTTCCATCTCGGAGCGTTGGCCGGACAACACGCCGAGCCAGTGCGAAACGGACTTGGGCTGCGGCGAGGCGGCGAGGGTTGCGAGGGCGTTGTCCAGGAGCAGGTCGCCGGTGGGTTCGGCGCGAAGGACGGTGAGCTGCTGGAGGTCGGTGTCGACGCGACCGGCAAGCGCGAGATCGGCGATGACGGCTCCGGCGAGGGCGTAGTTGAAACCCATGACCGGAGTGGGCAACAGCGCGCCGGTGCGGTCGTCGAGTCCGAGGAGGACGAGTTCTTCAACAAAAGTAAGGTGGTGTGCGCTCATGGATACGAAGGAGAAAGGAGTCGGTAGCGAGTAGCGGGTAGTGAGTAGGGACGGAACGAATACAGGCGTGAGGGGTGTGGCGGTGGTGGCGCGAAGGGGTGCGTGCGGGGATCGAATGCTCGCTACTCGCTACCCACTACTCGCTACTTTCGCTCTCAGCCGTTGGCGGCGGCGGCAGGCGTTGGGTAGATGGCAAGAACGGTGAGAAAGCCGGAAAGCTCGAAGACTTCGTGCACGGCGGGGGTGAGCGCGGCGAAGGAGCAGCGTCCGCCGGCGGCCTTGAGTTTTTTAGCGGCGGTGAGGAAGGAGCGGAGTCCGGCGCTGCTCACGTAGTTGAGGGCGGAGCAATCGAAGACGACGGAGCGAGCGCCGGAGGCGACGAGCACGTCGATTTTCTGATCGAGCGCGGGGCTGGCGAGGCCGTCGAGGCGGCCGGAGAGGGCGAGCACGTTGCTGCCGTTGAGCTGGGATTCAGTGATGTCCATGGGTGGATAGAGGGAGGGCGAAGAGCTAGCGGAGAGTTGGCTGGTTGATAAGGGACGAGTGACTAGACCAGGCATTGCGAGTCTAACGACTGGGGTCGTTGAGGCGCCTTTCGATGGTGAGGATATTTTTGCCGTCGCGACGTTCGTAATGCGAGACATCCATGAGCTTCTTCACGAGGTGCACGCCGAGTCCACCGATCGCCCGATCTTCGAGCGGAAGCGAGGTGTCCACGTCGGCGCGGGCGAGCGGATCGTAAGCCGGCGCGTCGTCGGTGATCACCGCGCGGATACGCCCGGGCTCGCCGGAGAGAGCGACGGTGAACGCGTGAGGCTGACCGTCGGAATAGCCGTGGTTGATGACGTTGGTGACAATCTCTTCGAGCGCGAGTTGGAGGGCCATCCCGTCTTTCATCGACGGCTCGAAGGGCTCGCAGAACGTCTCAACCGCCGCGGCGAGGCGGGGGATCTCGGCAAGGTCGTTGGCTAGCGTGAGCTGGAGCGGAGAGGACATTGTGGAGAGGAGTTGCTAATGGCCGGCGGCGGGTTGCTCGAAGCTAGACATAAAGGGACTGGAGCATGGCGGCGGCGGATTCGTCGAGAAGTTCGCGACGGCGAATTTCGTCGAAGAGGTCGATCAAGTCCTCGGCGCGCAGGCGTTTTTTGGCGGGGCCGCGGAAATCATGAAGAACTTTGCCGCGGTCCATCATAATGAGGCGGTCTCCGAGACTCACGGCCTGTTGCATCGAATGCGTGACCATGAGGGTCGTCAGTTTGTCCCGGGCAACGACTTCTTCGCTGAGGGTGATGACTTGGTCGGCGCTCTTCGGATCGAGTGCGGCGGTGTGTTCGTCGAGGAGCAGAAGCGCGGGCTTGAGCCACGTCGCCATCAGGAGCGTGAGGGCTTGGCGTTGTCCGCCGGAAAGGGAGCCGATCGCGTTGTCGAGACGGTCCTCAAGGCCCATTTTGAGGAGAGCGACGCGATCGCGGAGAGGTCCCATGAGGTCGCGCGACAACGCAAACCCGAGACCGCGGGGCCGTCCGCGGCGGGCGGCGAGCGCGAAGTTTTCGGCGATCGACATGTTGGGCGCGGTGCCACTGAAGGGGTTTTGGAAGACCCGGCCGATGAGGCGGGCTCGGCGGTGTTCCGGCCAGCGCGTGACGTCGTGCCCGTCGAGGTCGATGCGTCCGCTGTCGACGATGAAGGTGCCGGCGACGGCGTTGAGGAGCGTGGATTTGCCCGAGCCGTTCATGCCGAGAACGATCACAAAGGAGCCGTCCTCTATCGTGAGGTCCACGCCTTGGAGGGCGCGGACTTCGTTGACGGTGCCGGGGTTGAAGGTCTTGCGGAGGCCGGTGAGGGTGAGCATGGAGGGCGGCGGTTGCCAGAAGGCTAGTCGCTAGAAACTAGGCGCTGGGAACTGTGGTGAGTTGAGCGGGCCGGCGAATTTTTTTGAGCAGCCCCGGGAGGATGAGCGCGACAAAGACAAACAGCGCGGTGATGAGTTTGAGGTCGTTGGGATTGAGCCCCCAGCGCAGAGCGACGGCGACCAGCAGGCGGAAAAGAACCGAGCCCATAATCGCGCCGACCAACGTGAGCCCAAGGCTGCGGCCACCGGTGAGGGCCTCGCCGATGATCACGCTGGCGAGTCCCCATACAATCATGCCGATACCCATCTGCGCGTCAGCGAAGCCTTGATATTGGGCCAGCAACGAGCCGCCGAGCGCGATGAGTCCGTTGGACAACGCAAGCCCCAGAATAATGTGCGTTTCGACGTTGGCACCGAGCGCGCGGATCATCTGGGGGTTGTCGCCCGTCGCGCGCATCGCCGTGCCGAGATGCGTGCGGAAAAACGCGAAGAGCGCGACGGCCACCAGCACCGCGACCACGAAAGAACCGACCAAAAGCGCGATCTCGCCAGCGCCGACGCGCCAGCCGAAAACCATGAGCCCTCTATCGCCGAGGAGACTATAGCCAGCGTCCTCGCCCCAAGTGCCGAGCGTAGTGTGTTGCATCAACGGGATGTTACTGCGGCCCATCACGCGCAGGTTGACCGAATAGAGCGCGGTCATCACGAGGATGCCGGCAAGCAGGGCGTTGATTTTGAATTTGGTGTGCAGGACGCCGGTCAGCGCACCCGCGAGCGCGCCGGAAACCATGCCAGCGGCGGTAGCGAAAACCGGGTTAACGCCGGTGGCACAGAGCGTCGCCGTCACCGCCGCCCCGAGCGTGATGGATCCATCCGCCGTGATATCGGGCAGACCAAAGATGCGGAAGGACACGAGCACCCCGAGCGCAAGAAGGGCTAAGATGAGGCCGATAGTGAAGGCTCCGACGAGAAGGGTCATGACAACGTTGAGAGAATGAGTATGCGGAAACCGAGGCGGAGCAGAGCGCGATCTGCCTGCCCGGGCGGAAGCACCGAATAACCGCGAGCCCAAGGCGGTCAACGCCGGGAATAACTCGATTCCAAACCACTGGGATCTGCGAATCTCGTGCGCAATCTCGCCGGAAGGCAAAAGCAAGCGGGCCCCTCCCTTCTAAGATGCACCTCCGCCGGAACCCCTGCCAAATCGACCCAAACGCACCATAAAGACTCCATTTGGACCATTCGCCGCCTCAATTTTGCCATTTCCAAAGACACGCGAACACCACAGACCCACCGCCCTGCCGTCATTGCCGCCGAATCGCGAAACTAGCAGAAAAACCGATTTCCCGCTCAAAACATACTAGTTTTCGAGGAAATTCGGCCAAAAATTCAGGGATTGCACAATTCAGGCCTTTCCTTTTCAAAACCCGCCTTACCGGAAGGACAGTTCTTCCGCTCACGTTAACTTAACCGAGGCACCACTTGGACCTAAAACAAATCAAACAAATCATCGACCTCATGAAGCGCTCCGAATTGACCGAATTCGCGGTCGAAGAAGAAGGCTTCAAGTTGAAGATCCGCCGGGGAACCAACGGCCTTCCGATTGTGAGCAGCAGCCGCTCGTCCGAAGGTTCGTTCCAAAGTGCTCCAGAACTCCTGCCTGCGCCCACCGCTCCCACTTCCGGCCCCACCGCCGCTCCGGTGCCCGCAGCCGACGAAGCCGGCATCACCTTCATCAAATCACCGATGGTCGGCACGTTCTACCGCTCGGCCTCCCCCGAGAGTAAGCCTTACGCCGAAAACGGCACCAAGGTCGTCGAAAACTCCGTGGTCTGCATCATCGAGGCCATGAAGATCATGAACGAGATCCAAGCCGAAGTGAAAGGCACCATCGTCGAAATCCTCATCGAGAACGGCCAACCGGTCGAATACGGCCAGAAGCTTTTCAAGGTCAAACAGGGCTAAACCGCCGCCCCTCCCTCCTCTCCGCCAAACCGCTAAATCGCCTCTGGTTCCGCTTACTTCGTGTAGCGCTTCCCACTGCGATCTAGCGGTTTATTTATTATCCCTCTCATCTGATGATCCAGAAAATCCTCATCGCCAACCGCGGTGAAATCGCCCTCCGCATCGTGCGCGCCTGCCGCGAGCTCGGCATCAAGACCCTCGCGGTCTACTCGGAGGCCGATGTCCAATCCCTCCACGTCCAACTCGCCGACGAGGCCATCTGTATCGGCGGACCTCGCGGCGCGGATAGCTACCTGCGCGCTGACCGTATCATCGCCGCCGCCGAGATCGCCGATGTCGATGCCATCCACCCCGGCTACGGTTTTCTGTCCGAAAACGCCCAATTCGCCGAGCAGTGCGAATCGTGCAACATCAAGTT
>DFYA01000078.1:911-5703 GCA_002382525.1 Opitutaceae bacterium UBA4094 | reverse complement strand
GTTCGAGCGCACGGAACGCCGCCTTGAGTGACCCGTGCGTGGTGAACACGCCGCGGTGCAGTTCGAGCATGAGTTCGCCGGTGACGACGGGCAGCTCGGACTTCACTTGGTCGAGGCGTTGGAAGAAGGGCTCGATGTTGCCCCACTCCACCTTGGGCAGACCGGCGAGGTTCGACACACGGCGCGCACGTTCGAGCATTTCTTCGGTCGGACCACCGCCGCCGTCACCGTAGCCGGTCGGCTGGAGAAACTCCGGATGCACGGCGGCCTGTTGGTGGTGGAACACGTCTTCGCGCAAGCGCTTCACGTCCACGTTTTCATTGTAGTCGTGGATCAAGACCACGTGCGCGTTGATCGCCGCGCCGTCCGGTCCTTGCCAGCGGAAGCTGGAATGCGGGAAACGATTCACGGTGCTCCAGGAGAGTTTGCTCGTGAAGAACCCCTTTACGCCCACGCCGGCGAGCAGTTGCGGCATACAGCCGCTGTAACCGAACACGTCGGGCAACCAGAAGACCTCGCTGGGCGAACCGCGGAGCGCCTTGAACTCTTCCTGGCCGATGCGCAGGCAGCGCAGGATCGCCTCGCCGCAGGGCATCTGGGTGTCGCCTTCCACGTAGGCCGCGCCGATCGCGTCCCACTTCTTTTCGGCGATGAGGCCTTTCACTTGTTGCAGGAGTTCGGGCGAGTGTTTGCCCACGGCTTCATAGCTCGCGGGTTGCGAGTAGCCGAACTTGAACTCGGGATACTCCTTCAAGAGGCGCGTCTGCGTGGACCAGGAATGCATGGCCTTGAACTCGCCCACGCGCTCCGGCCACAGCCACACGAGGTCGATGTGCGCGTGTCCGGTGAGCACGGCTTTCACCGCGTCGGGCGCACCGGGGAACTCCGCGTAAACCTTCTTCAACTCCTTCGCGAACGCGGCGAGCCCGTCGTGATCGTAAACGTCGATGGCGCGATCGAGGCGGTCGCAGAGGCGGCGGAAAAGCGGGCTCGCGCGGAACGCGGGCTGGCTGTGGCGCACGGGATCCGTGAAGGGCTTGGGCAGGCCCGACTGCGCGGGCTGGTATTCGCGATATTCGACCTCAATGAGCTCAAGCAACACCTTGAGATCGTGGTAAACGCCCCATGCGGTGTCGTCACGCGTGAGGAACACAGGGGGCTGATAAAGGCTGCCTTCCTGATCGAGCTGCGCGGCCTCTCCCGCCAGCCAGATGGCAGAGCGGATGCACACCGACTCGATCCACACTTCGCGAACGCCGGCCGGCAACGGGATCTGCTTGTGCGCGATGTCGAGACCGGAATACGGCACGCCGTCGATGTAAGCGGTCGCCTCGGCCTGGTCCTCCCAACGCAGGTAACGCGTCTCGGAGCCGGTGTGCTCGGAGAGCGTCAGGCGGAACCAGCTTTGCGCATACTTCGGGCTCCAGTGAAACGGCGCCTCGGGGACGGGCTTGAAATCGCCGGACGCGACCTGCTTCGCGGTGCGAAACGTGAGCGACGGCGCGGTCTGCTCGACGCGGATTTCGCCCGTGAGCGGACGCCAGATGCGGGCTTGCGCGCGGCGCATGGCCTCGGCGACGCGGGCGGGAACGAGTTGGGTCAGAAATGTGCGTGGGAGCATGGGACGAAGAGGTTGAGGAGCGGGTTCTGGAAGAAAAGAGGCGCGGCGGTTAGATTACCGTTTTTGGTAAATAAATAAAAAGATCAAGCGTGTTTGGGGGCCGGCCCGGTGGACTCGCCGATAAACAACGGCGCGTCTTTGGGTTGCTCCAACGAAGGCGTCGGCCATTTCGCGGCGCCAATCATCCAATCGACGGCCTTGCGCAGGCTGCGGGCGCGCGGCGGGGTCTGCAGCGAGGTGAGCGAGGGCACGAGGTAGGGGCCGAGTCCCTCGTCGTTGACGGCGCACACCGAGACGTCGCGGCCGATGCGGCGGCCGGCTTCGTGTAGCGCGCGCATCGCTCCGACCGCGCTGTGCACGGTCGTGCCGTAGAGTGCGGCGCCGACGGGTTGGCCGCGACGGAGGCGGGCGGCCATCCATTTGTAGGCCGCGCCGAGGGAGCCGTCGCCTGGCTTGCCGAGCAACTCGCCTTCGAGCCCGTGCTGATCGAGATACGCGCGCCAGCCGGCGATGCGCGCCTCGATCACCGGGTTGCTCGGATGAATGTTGAAACAATCGATGCGGCGGTGGCCGAGCGTGCGGAGGTGGGCGAGCAGTTTGTCGCCCGAGGCGAACGGAAACACGATGACGGAGCGCAGCCCCACCGCGCTTTCGTCCTGGTCGAGCACCACTACGCGAGAACGTCCAGAGGTCATGCGCTTGAGGAGCGTGGGCGGGAGTTTTTCCCCGCCGAGCGGCAGCAGGAACACGCCGTCGAAACCGTCGAGCGCGCCGCTGATCACCGCGTCGCCATAATGCGCGTAGTTGAGGGAACGCACGATCGCGCCGCGTTCTTCGGCGGCGGTGTAAACGCCGTCGCGCCACAGCGCGGTTTCACCCAACACGCCGATGCCCGGGTGCAGAAACGCGATCAGCGGACGCCGGTCCTTGGCGGCCTTGGCCGAGACGCGCAGGCGGCCGGTCGCCCCGCGCGCGAGCAGGCCTTCGTCGGCGAGTTGGCCGAGGGCCTTGCGCACGGTGGGGCGGCTGAGGCCGAGCTCGACCGCGAGCTGGCGTTCGCCGGGCAAAGCCGAGGACGCATGGTCGCCGTGCTGGAGACGCTTGCGGATCAGCTCGACGGCGAGTCGAGTCTGGGTGTCGGGACGGGCCATGACGGGTGTTATGGAACGACCGTGGACTCCAGAGCGAGCGCAAGCTGCGTGCAGCGACAAAGCGGCCGACGGTCGGCCACAGACACTGCGCTCACTCCAAACACCTCCACGGCGGTCGGTCGGTGAGGTAGCGGTTGTCGTCCATCGGCAGTTCCGCGACTTGGAAGAGCGGCAGGATGATCTCGCCTTTGTTGTTCCTCGGATACGTCTCGCCCTTTTTTTGGTAGAGCAGCAGCGCGTGGAACACGCCGCCCGGGCGCTCGCCGATGAGGATGTCGATGTCCACCGGTTGGTCGGCGCGCAGGTCGATCCAATCGCCATAGGTCGAGCCCGGCTGCGCGGCGGGTTTCGGGCCGGGATCCGCCGCCGGTTTCCAAGCGAGCACCGGAAACTTGGTGGCCGGGTGATTGCCCACGAGCACCACGCGGCGGTTGATCGCCACCGCCATCATGTCGTCGGCTGCGCCGACAAAGCGATAGGTGCCGTCGGACGGCGCGGCGATCTGGGCTTTGTAATGCACGACCCAGTGGCGCGGCTTGACGACGCCCTCGACACCGAAGGCCTTGGGCGCGGCGTCGGCGCTGAGACGACCGGTGGCGATCTGCGTGGTGTAGAGCGGCAGCCCCGCGCGGAAAAACCGGTTGAAGAGCGCCTCGTCAAAACCGGAGACCAGGAACTCGTCGACGGACTTCGCGTAATCCTTGCCGTTGCCCGGCACCGGTTCGCGGCGCTGCGTCTGCTTCAAATCGTAGAAGATCCCCACCAGCGCGGCGGTGCCGCGTTCGTGGCGCCCGAAAACATTGGCCTCGTCGGCGCGCAGGGGCGACACGAAGCCCGCGCCACCGACCACGCCGAACGCGAGGAGCAAGGTTGAAAAAAATGACCGGACGCCAAGTCCGGTCGCGATGCGGGCGGCGCGATCACTCACGATCACTTGCCTGCGGGCACGGTGGCGGGATCGACGACCTCGACCGTGAGGTCGTCAAAGTCAAAGGTGCCGCTGACCACCTGCGTGAGCGCCGGCATCACTTCGAGCACCGTTGCGCCTTCCGGCACGAGGAAACTCACCGTGCGCTCCACCCAGTCGGAGTCTTTGCGAAACACCAAGGGCTTGGCGCCTTTGATCTTCGCACCCGCGGTGTTCTTGAAATCAGTCATGATGCGCGCGTCGAACCAGGCCTGCTCACCCGTCACGAGGTTGGCGACGCGGGCGCGCACGCTCACCGAGACCGCCTTCGCGTCGGCGGGAAGCGGGATGACCTTGTGCAACATCAACGACTGCTTCGGCTCGGTGGCGCGTAGGCGCACGAAACGATTGCCCTCCTCGGTTTCCCAAGAGACCTCTCCGGCCTTCGGTCGCGCCCAACCGGAGGGCCAGGAGCCGTCGCCGCCCGCTTGCTCAAAATCGCCATTGGGAACCAACGAAGCCGACACCTCCGGAGCGGCCGCAAAGGAAAGCGCCAGACACGTCGCGCCGGCGACGAACGAGCCGTGAAGGCGCCCGAAGGCGCGAACGGAAGAGAATGAGATTTTTGTGTTCATAGGGGGTAAGAAAAGAGGGGGAAACGTCGCCTGTAGCAGTATCGAGATAGTCTTCGGATTCGTCACGGAGCCGAGCCGGAGTTCCGATCCGAGTTCACAGCGCCCGGAAGGTTCGGAGGGTCGCACTCCGTGAACTCCGGTTTGGAAACCCGGTGCGCTCTGTGGCCAAAAATTCAGGTGTTACGAACCTCTGTTTTCATGTTCATGCGCAGTTGAACGAGATGATTCCGGCTCAGCCCGCGACCGGCGCCGGACGCCGTGGAGCGACCGCGGAAGCCTGCGCTTCGGGCTCCTCGGGGGCGACCTCCGCCGACAGGAGGATGTCGAGATGGGGCAGCGCGGCGCGGAACGCCTCGTCGATGCGATCGCGTCCGCCGCAGGTGGCGCGCACCAGCATTTGCGGGCGGGGCAGCGTGCTGGACTGGTCGAGTTCGCCCCGCGCCAACGCCAGCGCGCTCTTGAGCAACCAGTGGCCGAT
>DFYA01000078.1:0-729 GCA_002382525.1 Opitutaceae bacterium UBA4094 | reverse complement strand
GTCGCCGAGTCCGGCCCGAGCAACGCGATGCGGCGATGACCGAGCGCGTGGAAATAACCGCACATGGCCTCGGTGGCGACCAGAAGGCTGTTACCGAAGATCTCCTGTTGCTCGAAGCTGTTTTGCTCCAGCCCGGGAATCACCATCGGCAGGCTCACCGGCAGCGGACAATTCCGCACAAACGTGCGCACCTCGTCGATGCGGTCGTGCGGGAACCACGGCAACGTCAAGGCCACGCAGCCCTCCTGTTCGAGGAGTTTGGCCTGGCTGAGCCCGTCGTCGGCAAAATCGCGCACCCAGCTTGAGCGCAACTCGGCGTGCTGCTCCAGCCCGGCGTGGGCGATCGCCTGCAGCACGCGATAGGCGTAGGCGCTGCCGCCCTGGTAAACGAGCATGCCCACGCGCTTGACCGAACGTCGAGCGGCCCCGGGGCCGGGCGCATGCCGCGCCACAAACGTGCCACTGCCGATGCGCCGCACGACGCTGCCGTCATCCACGAGCTCCTTCAGCGCGCGCCGCACCGTGAGAAAATTACACCCGTAGGTGACCGCGAGACTCCGCTCCGCCGGCAATCGAGCGCCGATCGGCAACGTCTGCGCCAGCTGACGAATTTCGGCTTCTACCTGCTTATGTTTAAATTGGGGAACTTTCACGGGTGGATTGCTAGAGTCAGGCCGAGCCCGACCCCGGCAAACAACACAAATTCGCCACAGGGACGCAACTAAATTA
>DFYA01000224.1:15728-23981 GCA_002382525.1 Opitutaceae bacterium UBA4094 | reverse complement strand
TGTCGGCGGGGGCGTCGAGGGCGACTAGCACGACGCGGCCCTGGCGTTCGCGAACGAGCGAGAGGGCGAGGCGGGCCTCGGGGTCGCGTTCGTCGGCCGGGAGGAGTTCGGTGACGTCGGTCGTGAAGTGTTCGCGTGGATCGAGCGAGAGCAGCCAGGCGCCGCAGAGGACGACGAAGAGCAGGAGGGCGGGCAGGGCGAAGCGGGACGGGTTGGACACGATCAGCGGAAGTAGCGGGCCAGATCTTCGGCGGAAAACGACGGGACGCGTTGCGGAGCTTCGAGGGCGATCTCGGTCTTCAGGTTGGGAGTCTTGGCTAGGATGATGCCGGTGAGACGGTCGCTGGTGCCGGTGAGCACGAGTTCGCGGTAGGAGGCGGCGGACTCGGGGAGGCGGGTGAAGACGAGGGTCCAGCCGCCGTCGGGACCGTCGGTGGCGGCGAGCGAGTAGGATTTTTCGAGGGTCGCGAGGTCGAAGGCGAAGAGCGCGTGGAGCAGGCGCAGGTCGGTCTCGGCGTCGGGCGGGGCGGATTGTTCGCGTCCGTTGGCGTGGCGGAGCAGCAGACCCTGTTCGTCGAGGATGACGACGGGCGCGCCGCGTTGGTTGTATTCGAGACTGAGGCCGCGCTGGTGGTCGATGCGCACGGTGCCCGAGACGACGACCGGCAATCGCTTAAGGGGCGTATGGCGGCTTTCGGTGAAAGCGGAGGAGAGGCTCTTGGGTTGCGCGAGTTCGGCGAGGCGGGCGCGTTGAGATTCTGACAACGCGGTGGCGAAGGGCTCGGTGGCGAAGGCGGGGAGGGCGAGGCAGAGGGCGAGGAAGAAGCGGTTGATCATGATACGACGCGGGGGTGGCGAACGCGTATGACAGCGGGCCAGCGCCAGAGTAACAACTGGCTGATGAGACGAAGGTGCAGCCAGACCATCTTCACGTTGTCGCGGAGGTAATTGAAGTGGGAAACTCCACCGTCGGCCTTGGTCAGGTATTTGCAGGGCGCGGGGATGTTGATGGTGGGAACGCCGTCCCAGACCATGCGCACGGCGATTTCGGGATCGAAATCGAAGCCGCGGGCGGCGCGGGTTTGGAGCAACGCGGCGCGGAGCGGGACCATTGGGTAAACGCGGAAGCCAAACAACGGATCGCCGATGACCCGGCTGAACGTTTGGAAATGGGCGAGGGCGACGCTGAGCTTGCGGCCCTGGAGACGTTCGAATGGCGCCTCGGGTCCAAAGATCGGCAATCCGAGCACGAGGGCGGCGGGCTCGCGTTGCGAGGTGAGCATAAAGCGCTCGATATGGTCGGCGGGATGTTGGCCGTCAGAATCCATCACGAGCGCGTGGGTGAACCCCTCGGCGAGCGCGGCGTCGATGCCCGTGAGCACGGCGGCGCCTTTGCCGCCGTTTTGCGCGCGATGGATGATGCGCAACTGTGGTTCGCGGGCGGCGAGGGCGGCTAGCGGCTCGGCGCTGCCGTCGGTGCTGCCGTCCACCACGACCCAGACGGGATGCCAAAAGCGGAGCGCCTCCTCGACGGTCGAGAGGAGCCGCGGGCCGGTGTTGTAGCTCGGGATGAGAATCAGGTGGGTGGAGGACGGTGTCATGCTAGGCTGGATACAGGCGCAAGTGTGGCGCGGAAGCGTTCGGCGATGCGTTCGGTGAAAGCGAGAGGCGAGTCGATCTCCTCGGGGGGGATGAGTTCGCCCAGCGTGAATTCGACGTGGCCTGGCAGCACCGGGAGATGCCACCACGGAAGGCTTTTGGAGCCGAGGTGCGGGCTGGCGCGGACGTAGATGAGTTGGACCGGGCGGCCAGAGCGTCGGGCGATGACGGCGAAGCCGGGCTTGAGGGGGTTGAGCCGGGAGCCGGTGGCGGTGCGGGTGCCTTCGGGGAAGATGAGGAGGGACTGGCCGGCGTTGATGCGGTCCACGGCGTTGCGGAGCAGTTCGACACCATTGTCGCCGGCGGAGACGTAGCCGCAGGCGAGGGCGGTGGGAGCGATGAACGGATTGCGCAGGAGCGCGGGCTTCATGATGCACACCGTATCGGGCAGACCGGAAAGCAGCAGCGGGGCGTCCATGATGCCGGGGTGGTTGGCGGCGTAGATCACGCCGCTTGGCAAGGGCCGGTCAAAGCCGTTCCAAGTGATCCGGATCACGTTGGAGAAATGCAGCCACTGTTTCCAGAAATTGAACATCGAGCGGGTGACGGCGCGCACGCGGCGCCCGCGCCGTTCGGACCGGGGCAGCAGGAGCAACGGCATGCAGGCGATGTTGAGTGCGAGTCCGCCGAGACCGAACCAGATCCACGACAGATAGTAGGCGACGGGCAGCCAGAGTGGGCGAAGCAACGTCAACATGCGTCGGGCACCTCGGGGTTGAGTTCAAGGAAGTTGAACCACCAATACGGGTTGATGCGCAGGAGGTCTTCCATGAGGTGGAGAAACGCTTGAAAATGCGCCCGCGCACTCGCGAGATTTTCGTCGCGGCTGAGGGTGGGGTCGGCGCGCCAGGCGGGAGAACTGTGCACGATGGTTTCGCCGGGCTTGCCGGGAACACCCACGCTGAGGAGCACGGGTTTTTGGAAAATGATCGCGAGGTGGTAGATCGTGAACGGAAGCAGACGACGCGCGCCGAGAAACTGAAACGGTTCGCCGCGCGCGCTGAACTCGATGCGGTCGCAGGTGAGCGCCACGGAGCTGCCGGAGGCGATGGCTTCTTTGATGGCGAAAAGCGGGTTCTCGCCGGCGTTGACCCAGATGAACGAGACCCAGCCGGCGTAGCGTTGGGCGAGATCGTCGGTGTCGTCGGAGTTCTCCACGCGCTGGCGGATGAGCGAGACGCGGCGCTTCTCTTGTCCGCCGAATAGAAACCCGGTGAGATCCGAATGCCCGAAGTGGAACGTGCCGAGAAGCGCCGTCTCGTTGGTGTCGGTGATGTGCCGGAAGTCGTCGGAGCCCGGCGCGAGCCGGCCGTGGTGCGGGCGGCCGATGGCGATGCGCAACTTGAGAATGAGCATCTCCTCGAAGACGAAGAAGTGCTGGAAGATTTCGCGGAGCGTCGGTTCACGCTTGAGGACAACGCGCAGATAGGCGCGCGAGTGACGGCGCTGCGGGTGCATGCCGAGCATCGCGACAAACGTGCCAGCGGCGCGCAGCGGACGATAGATGCATTCGGGCAGCACGCGGTCCAAGAACTGCAAAAAACCGAAACCCCAACTCGGGCCGGGGTTGCGCGGTCGCCGCGCGGGAGAGGGAGGCGCGTTGACGGAAGCGGCGGGCACGGGAAGCACGGGCGCGTTCATGACCACGAGAGTGTCAATCGGCGTGAAGGCGCGATGAGCCCGTCAAACGGACGGCGCGCGTGAAGCACGTCGAAGAGGTCGGCCAATAAAAACCGCACGCACGCCGCGTCGGCGTCGGAGGCGTGATCCAGCGTAAGGCGGCCGATCGCGCCGTCGGGCGATGTGGACAGCGCGAGAGCAAAGGCAAACGCGCGGTCGCTGGCGGAGTTGTTTTCGAGGAGCCAGGTGCCGCGTTCTTCGCCGCCGCAGAGGATCACGCGGCGCGAGCCGGCGCCGGAGGCGAGCAGGGCGACCTCGATCGCCTGCGCGGGCAAGTGGGCGCCGCCGGTGAGAGGGAAGAACTCGCGCACAGGCTGTTGGTGGACGATCAGCGCCTGTTGCACGGCGCTTGGGTGGATGGAGGTTTGAAACAGCGTGGGGCTCGCGCTCGGAAAACTGTCTAGGTAACCCTCGATGGCGCGCGTTTCGGCAAACGCGGAGGCGTAAACGAGCGTGTCGGTTTCGGTGAGCTTGAGCGGTTCGAGCGCGGAGCCGACTAGCAGGCCGAGTTGGGTCATGCGCCGTGTGGCGTTGCGCGGGAAACGGCTCTTAAACCGGTCGCGGGTGGCGGCGGGTTCTTCGAGAGCGGGGTCCTCGGTGTGCAGGGCGGTGATCCAGCGTTCAAGCATGACTGAGAAGGAGGGCGGCGTGGGCGCCACCGAAGGCGTTGCTGGTGCAGAGAACGCTGTCGAACGCGCCGATCTCGAACGGCGAGAGCACGACTTCGGGCGTGAACGTGGGCCCGCTGCTGCCAACGGTGCCGGGGGCGCGTCCGTGGCGAATCGCTGTGGCGGCGATTGTGAGTTCGACGAGCCCGCAGCTACCGAGCGTGTGGCCGAGGGCGCCTTTCCACGAAACGAGCGGGAAACCAGGGAAATGGCGGGCAAGCACGCCGGCTTCGAGGCGCCCGGCTTCGAGTGTGCCGGTGCCATGGCCCTTGAGCCAAAAGCGACGTCCGGCGGTGAACGGGAGCAGGGGCGCGAGACACGCGGAAAAACCGCTTCCGTCGGCCTGGTTGGCCGTGAAGTGGTGCATCTCGTTGTGCAGACTTTGGGCGACGAATTTCATGTCGCCACGATCACGCGTGAGAACGGCAAACGCGGCGCCGTCGCCAAGTCCGATGGAGCCGGTTTCACGATCCTGATAAGGCGTGGGCAGGTCGGCGTTGAGAATTTTGAGCGCGTGAAATCCGCCGGCGACGAACGGACTCAGGAAGTCGAACGAGAACACCAGGGCTTCGTCGGCGAGGTTGGCGGCGAGGACGCGCGAGGCTTGTTCGAGGCCCAGGTGAGCCGAGACACACGCATGGGAGAACGTGGTGACGTTGGGCCCCCAGCCGAGGGTTTCGGCGAGCCAGTCCACGCACCGATGGGGCGTGCCGTAGGCGAGGTGCGCGGCGTCTCCGGTGCGGCGAAAGGCGTGGAGGCTCCCGACGCCAAAGTTGCTGCTCGTGACGAACACCGGCCGTCGCGGCGAACCCCAGCCCTCACCGGGGATGCGGTCGGTGAGCGCTCGAAGCGGCGCGAGCCAGCCGGGGGGCGCGGTTTCGTCGAACGAACGTCCGGCGCAGAGCGCCATGGGAACCGGGTCGCCGCCGTCGGCACCGAGCACGGGAACGGGGGCAAGGGCGCGACGACCGTCGAGCAGGGCGGCGAGCGTGGTGGATTCGTCGCCAAACGCGGTGAGCGCGCCGCAGGCGGAAAGATGAATCGACGTGGAAGGGACGCTCATGGGGACGGTTCGTGGTCGTTCTTAAATCGTTCTCGTTCTCTTACTCGTTCTCGTTCTCGTCCGTTGAAAAGACCGGAGAACGAGAACGAGTAAGAGAACGAGAACGATCTAAAGTCGGAGAACGAGCGGACGAATCAGGCCGGCAGGCGGTCGGCGGCGGCGTGTTCGCGGATGTAGGCGGCGAGGGAGCCGATGCTGGCGAGCGCGGTGCGGGATTCTTCGCTGCTGCTGATCTTGATGCCGTATTCCTTCTCCAAGCGCACGACGAGCTCGAGCGCGTCGATGGAATCGAGACTGAGGCCTCCGCCAATGAGCGGTTCATCATCGGGGATGTCGGCGGGCGTGATGTCTTCGAGGCGCAGGGTTTCGACGACGAGGGTCTTGAGCTGGAATAGAAGAGGGTCGGGCATGAAGGGTTGGGATAACAGGATGAGTGTGGGAGGGGAGCAAGCCTGCTGGTCACGCGCGGCGGAGAACGTGGCAGACGTTGCTGCCGCCGAAACCACTGCTGTTGTTGAGCACAAGCGAGGGAGCGACGGACAACGTTTCTCGCGGAAGGTTCAGGCCGTCGCATGAGTTATCCGCGTGAACGAGGTGCGGATTGCCGGGCATCCAGCCTTCGCGCAGGGCGAGGGCGCAGAATGCGGCCTCCATCGCGCCAGCCATGGACAAACCGTGACCGGTGAGGCCCTTGGTGCTACTGACGACGGGACGGGCGCCGGCTTCGGTGAACACGGACCTCAGCGCGACGGCCTCGGCGCGGTCGCCGATCGGAGTCGAAGTCGCATGGGCGTTGACGTAGTCGATTTGCGCGGGCGAGACGCCGGCGTCGCGGAGGGCGCGTTGCATAGCGTTGCGCAACCCTGCGCCATCGGGATGCGAGGTGGCGACACTGTGCCCGTCGGACGCCTGGCCCCAGCCAACGATCTCGGCGTAGGCGGCGGCGCCGCGACGGCGGGCGAGCGAGGCCTCTTCAAGGATGAGCACGACGGAGCCGCCGGTGCCGACAAAACCGTCGCGGGCGGAGTCGAACGGACGCGAGGCGGAGGCCGGGTCGGGGTTGACGGACAACGCGCGCATGGGCGCAAACGGCAGAAGCGTGTCGGCGTTCAGTTCCTCGGCGCCGACGATGATCATGCGCTCCTGACGACCGAGGCGAATCTCGTCCACCGCGTAGCCGACCGCGTGGCTGGACGACGCGCACGCGGAGACGAACCCGGCGACCGCGCCCGTAATCCCGTAGTGGGCGGCGAGGTTGAAGTTGAGCGTGCCGGCGATGGAGGAGACGACCCCCATGGGATTGCCGCGCTCGAACTGATTGGCGTGCGCTTGGGCGAGGTTGTGATGCAGCATCAGCGCTGAACCGGCGGACGCGCAGAACAACCCGGTGGCGCCGTCGCCCAGATCGGCCCTGATGAGACCGGCGTCGGCGAGCGCCTGCTCAAACGCGCAAAAGGCATAGACACCGTGCGGCGCGAGGCTGCGGAGCGTTTCGCGCGGCAACTCGTAGCGCTCGGGCCACGTCCAGTCGCGCCAACTCGGTGAATCCACAGCGAAGTCCCGCACGGGGGCGACGACCTTGACGGCGATGTTGGGGTTGTCGCACAGCGGGTGGACCGCCATGCCGTGACGCCCCTCGCGGAGGTTGGCGGAAACGGTGGCCGCGTCGTTGCCGATGCTCGTGACGAAACCGAGACCGGTGATGAGGACGGAACGGGACACGAGAGACGTCAGCTGGCGTGCGAGGGCAAGGGCGCTAGGGCGATCTTGTTTCGCACGAAGGCGCGCAACGCGCCGACAGTAGGGATGGTCATGAGGTCGTCGTTGGAGACGGACACCTGATACAAATCTTCGATGAAAAACACGATTTCGGCCAGGGCCAGGGAATCAAAGCCGAGGTCTTCCATCAATCGGGCGGAGTCGGCCGGCACGGCGGGCGTGTGGGCGCGAACGGCGGGCGGTTGATGGTCGCGGACGATGGCGAGCACGACGGTGTCGAGTGCATCCGCGTCGCGCGTGAGGAGGAAACGTGCGTGCGCGTCACGCACCTCGGCAGGGAATTTCGCGAGCGGGCTGGTCTTGGCCTTCGCGGGAACGGTGAGAATGTGGTCTTGAGCCATGAGAGACGGCGGACGCGCATTAAGAATGCGCGACGCTCTCTTTGGCGAGGGCTGTTTTTCGTGTTTCCCGCAGCTGATTTGCCGGTGCGGCGGGGGCGGAAAACCACGTCCGCCAACCCTCGAAGGCTTCGAGTTTTAGATAGGTGCCCAATGCACGCAGCAAACGGAAGGGGAGCGTCCAATTGAGCTCATAGCTGCGGAAGGGGACATACTTCCCGCGATTTCGGCGGCCCCACGTGCCACGTTCCAATCGGGACCGAGCGATGGCGGAGAGGCGGCGGTTGTAGCCCGCAATGAGATGAAAGGGGAGCGTGGTGTAGGGCCCGGCGAAGGTGGGAACCTCCAATGCCTCGGCGCCGCGGCGGAACGGTTGTGAAACCACGCCGAGGTAGTAGAGCCCCAAATCGAGGCGGAACGCCAACGTCATGAGCTCCTGGTCGCCGATGTAGTAGTATTTATCCTGATACACGGCGCGGAACCAACGTTCGTAGCTCGTGGCGAAGTGCTGGTTGTGGCGGGCGATGCGCGGGGCCTTGGGTTTGCCGCGCACGGAGCCGTCCACCAGAGAAGCGGCGGCGGTCGCGGTGTAGGCGATCCAGTCCATGCCGGGCGAATAAAACGGGTCGATAAACCCGGCGGCGTCGCCAACGAGCACAAAACCGTCTCCGGCAAACATGGACGAGCGGTAGGCGAGGTTGCGGCGAAAATGCACATCGCCCGGCGTCGGTTGCGCGTCGGCGAGAATCTCGCGCGCGACCGGGTGTTCGAGGAGCATCGTGCGCAGGCGTTCGCCGATGTTTTCGCCGGCGGGCAGATCGACGATGCGCTGGTCGAAGACCACGCCGATGCTCACGTCGCCGCCCTTGAGCGGGATAAACCACGCCCACCAGCCGAGGCCGACGAGGTGGTTGGTGGCGTTGAAACGCCAGCCGCGGGCACGGCACGACCACGCGGGGAATTTGTCGGCGAGTTCGCGCGAGTCCCAGTGTTTGACGCCGGTCCAACGGCTCCAAGCGGAGGCGATCGGGTGGTCGGTGTTGGGGATGAGCCAGCCGTTTTTGCG
>DFYA01000224.1:0-15693 GCA_002382525.1 Opitutaceae bacterium UBA4094 | reverse complement strand
AGCGTGACGTCGGTGATGCGAACGGGGCGGAGCAGATGCGCACCAGAGGCGACGGCGCGGGCGAGGACCTCCTCGTCTAGCACGGCGCGGTCGACTTGGTAACCGGGCAGGCGGACGTTGTAGCCGGGTCCGGTTTCGCTGCACGTGTCGAGGGACGTGGCGTGGTCGTTTTTAAACCAGTAACGCAGGCCCTGTTTGGTGAAGTGTTTCTCGTGCAGGTGGTCGGTGAGATCGAGCACGCGACCGAGGAAAAAGCTGCTGACCTCGACGGTGGATTCACCGACGCGGCGCTTGAAATGTTCGCTGCGCTCGAGGATGAGCACGCGCAGGCGCGGGTTGCGGCGCAGGAGCAAGGTTGCCGTGGCCGCTCCGGAGAGGGCGCCGCCGAGAATGATGACGTCCCACGCGGAGGCGGTCGGGTTTGTTGAAGAAGAGGGAGACGGTTGCGGCTGGCTCATGCGACAAGAGGACGGATCGGGGATTGATGGGTTTGATCCATTTGGGCGACCCGCAAATTGGGGACCATCGGCAGGCGGTGTTGGAGGCGACACACTAACAGAAAGACATGGAAGCGCCACCAGGTGGACCAAGTGAGGCGTGAGTGGCCGGCAACGATCGACGTGATGCCGGGGGCGAGGCCGAGCGGGGGGCGCGGACACATGAAGACGGAAAAACTGTCGTTGTCGTAGAATGCCGCGATGAGTTTTTGGAAAACCCCGGCGTGGGTTTTGATGGCGCGTGTGTAGCGGTGGCGTTCGCGGTCGGTGAGCGCGCGGTCTTCGCGATGGGCGCGGATGACGAGGTCGGCGGCGAGTTTGGCGGAGTGGCACGCCATATAAACGCCGGACGAAAAAATCGGGTCGAAGAAACCGGCGGCGTCGCCGGTGAGCAGCAGGCGAGGGGAGGCGAGTTCGCGGCGGAAATACGTGTAGTCGCTGGTGACGTGAAACGCCATCACGGGCTGCGCACCGGCGAGCAGTTCGCGCAATTTGGCGGAGGTTGCGACGGCTTCGGCGAACAAGTCGGCGGGCGCGAGGCGGCGGTCGCGCATCGCTTCGACGGTGGTGACGAGACCGACAGAGGTGCGTTGGGCGTCGATGGGGATGAGCCAGAACCAGCCGTCGGCGAGGCGCACGATCACGGTGTTGCCGGCGGCGCGTCCGTCGGGCCGGGCGACGTGCGTGAAGTGGTTGTAGATCGCGACGCGCTTGGGAAACGGCGACGGGTCGAGTGCGCGTTTGAGTTCGGCGGGGAACAACTGGTCGCGGCCGGAGGCGTCGATCACCCAGCGCGCGCTGATTTTGGTGGTCGCGCCGTCTCGGGCGGAGGCGCCGGAGCATTCGAGGGTGGCGCGGTATCCTTCGCCTGCGGCGTCAGCGATGAGTTGGCGCACGGTGGTGGCGGTGCGGACCTCGGCGCCCGTTTCGCGGGCGTGTTCGAGGAGAATGGTGTCGAACGTGGCGCGTTCGACTTGGAAGGTCTGGTCGAGGCCGGGGACGATGCCGTTGGCGAAATCGACGTATTTGTCGGCGGAGCCATCGGCGAGGTGAAAGCTGGCGCCGTGTTTGCGGATGAAGCCGGCGGCCTCGATTTTTGGCCAAACGCCGATCTCGCGGAGGAGGGCGTTGCCGGCGGGCAGGAGGGATTCGCCGATGCGGAAACGTGGGAATGTCTCTTTCTCGACCAGCAGCGTGCGCAGGCCGGCGGCGGCGGTGCGGGTGGCCGCGGAGCTGCCGGCGGGGCCGGCGCCAATGACGAGGACGTCGTAGTCGTGAGCGGACATGGATTGAACCGCTAATGTGCGCTGATGGACGCTAAGCCGAGCAAGGTTTTACTCGCACAAGTCCAGAGCCGGTCGCCCGTGTTCTACGTTAATTAGCGGCCATGAGCGGTTTCACTTTAGGCAAATCAACTCACGTATTTCTGAACAATCGGGATGCGGCGGCCGACGCCGAAGGCGAGGGGGGTGATCTTCAAGCCGGGGGCCATTTGTTTTCGTTTGTATTCGTTGAGGTCCACCTTGCGGGCGATGTCGTGGACGATGGTGTCGTCGTAACCTTGGGCGATGAGGTCGCGGCGCGACAGGCCGGCTTCGACGTAGCCGCGCAGGATTGCGTCGAGCAAGTCGTAGGGCGGCAGGCTGTCTTGGTCGGTCTGGTCGGGGCGGAGTTCGGCGCTCGGCGGTTTTTCGATGGTGTTGACCGGGATGATTTCGCGGTCGCGGTTGATCCAGCGGCAGAGGTCATAGACCTGCGTTTTGAAAACGTCGCTGATGACGGCGAGGCCTCCGCACATATCGCCGTAGAGTGTGCAGTAGCCGACGGCGACCTCGCTCTTGTTGCCCGTGGTGAGGAGCAGGGAGCCGAACTTGTTGGAGAGCGCCATCATGATGACGCCGCGCACGCGGGCCTGGATGTTTTCCTCGGCGACGTCACGGGGGCGTCCGGCGAAGATCGGTCCCAATGAGGCTTCGGCGGCGGCCACGGTGTCGGCGATAGCGATGGTCTCGAAACGGATGCCGAGGTTGCGCGCGAGGTCGCGGGCGTCGTCGCGGGAGTGTTGCGAGGAAATCGACGACGGCAGGGAAACGCCCATGACGTTCTCCGCGCCGAGGGCGGCGACGGCGAGTTCGGCGACCAAGGCGGAGTCGATGCCGCCGGACAACGCAATGAGCGCTTTTTTGAAACCGCTTTTGTGGGCGTAGTCGCGCAGGCCGAGCACGAGGGCGGAGTGGATGGCGCCGAGGTCGTCGGTCTCGCGTCCGAAAGGCGTGGCGGATTCGCCGGCGTCGGACGTGTCGAGTTCGACCACCCGCAACGCGGACTCGAACGACGGCAGGGTGGCGGCGATGCGTCCTTGAGCATTGGATACAAGGCTGCCGCCGTCGAAGATCAGCTCGTCGTTGCCGCCGACTGCGTTGACGTAAACGACCGGGCAGCCGAGCTGGCGGGCGGCATCGGTAACGAGTTGGGTGCGCAAGCCTGCTTTTTTGTGGTGCCAGGGGCTCGCGGAGAGGTTGACCATGAGGTCAAGTTTCTGGCCCGCGAGGAAGTGCAACGGCTCGAAATGGTAAAGGTTGCGCGGGGCGAGTTGCGGGTGCGTCCAGATGTCTTCGCAGATGGTGACGCCGATGGTTTTCCCGGCGTGCGAGACCACGAGGGGAGGGGTGGTGGCGGGCTCGAAGTAGCGGTCTTCGTCGAATACGTCGTAGGTGGGCAACAGGCACTTGTGGGCGACGTTGACCACCTCGCCTTTGCGGCAGAACGCGGCGGCGTTGAAAAATCGGCGACCTGCGGCGGCGGGGTTGGGAACAACGGTGCCGACGAACGCGGGCACGTCGCCGATCTGCGCGGCGATCTCGGCGAGGGATGCCTCCACGTCGGGCACGAAGCTGCTTTTGAAGAGCAGGTCGCGGGGCGGATAGCCGCAGATGACGAGCTCGGGAAACACGACGAGTTCCGCGCCTTGGGCGACGAGCGTGCGGTAGGCGTCGAGGATGAGGCGGCGGTTGCCCGGAAGGTCGCCGACGGTGGTGTTGAGTTGTGCAAGACCGATGCGCATGGAGAAGGGGAGGCGAGACCCTGATTTGCGGAAGAAGTTCTGACAACCCACAAGGGCGCTTGCTGGCAGAGATTTGGGCGGACACACAAGCGGCATGTCTTTTCCGCCGCTCATCCTTGCCTCCGCTTCACCGCGGCGCCGCGAACTGCTCGCGGGACTCGGCGTGACGTTCGACGTCGTCACCGCGCAAGTGACGGAGCACGAGGATCCCGCGACCGACCCGCGCGTGATGGTGACGCACAACGCCGCGTTGAAGGCCGATTGGGTGGCCGAACGGCATCCTCTGGCGTGGGTGCTCGGCGCGGANNACGACGGTGTTTATCGACGGGCACGCGCTCAACAAACCGGCGGACGACGCCGAGGCGCGGGCGATGCTGCGCCGGTTGAGCGGACGCACCCACACGGTGTTCACCGGCATCGCGTTGCGCCGCGTGGCGGACAACGTGCGCATCGACCAAGGCGTGGCCAGCGACGTGACCATGCGGGTGCTCGACGAGGCGTTGATCGACGCCTACCTGGCGAAGGTTCACACGCTCGACAAGGCGGGCGGCTACGGAATCCAAGATCACGGCGAACTCATCGTGGAGCGCTTCACCGGCTCGCTCACCAACATCATCGGCCTGCCCGTGGAGGAAACGAAACAACTTTTGACTCATTGCGGTCTGCTTAAATCGTGAGCAGTCACCGTCCTCCATGCTGAAACCTCCGCCCAAGTCCGCTCCGCCGCCGTCCAACGGCCGCGGGCGTGCGCGGTCAACGCGAGCGCGGTGGTCGCCGTGGTCGAAACACCCCGACGTGCGGTCGGTGCAAATCGGCGTGGTCGCGACTATCCTCGTGCACCTGCTGTTGATCGGCCTCGCACCGAAAATCTCCCGCTGGATGGACGCGCGCGACGCGGCGGCCGCTGCGAAATCCCCCGACGAATGGAGCGCGCGCGAATTCCAAATCGAACTCGCACCCGATCCGGCTAACCCCGCGGCAGTGGAGCCGGTGCCCGTGACGATCCCGACGTTTGTCGAAGCCAATCCCGACGTGCCCGACAACGTGCCCGACAAAACCGATTTCGTTGCCGCGCAAAACCAGCAGGTCGCCCAGGAAACGCCCACACCCGACGGCAAAAGCGACGCGCCCGCCGTCGAGGGCGAACCGGACGTCTCCTCGACAGCGATCGTAAGCGGACAGCGCGTCGAGCCACAGATCACCGTGCGCCCGCCGCCTCCATCGCCGCCCGAGTCCGCCGAACAGCCGGCAACGCCCGAATCCGAAGCCGCCGAGCAGGAAGCGGCGCGGCGTGCGCAGATCCCGTTGCCCGGCACGGAGAAGTTCGAGGGCGATTCACCCGACGGCCTCGGGAGCAACGTCGGCCAGCCCGCGCCCAACGCCTCCGCCGTTCCCGACCGCATCGAGGGCGCGCCCGATGGACCAGCCAACGGCGCGCCGCGCGTCGTGTATTTCTCCAGCACCATCGATCCGAAGAATCCCCAGCCGCGCCGCACGCTTGCGCCCGACGTGGTGCGCGCGCGTCCTTCGCCGCTGGCGCATCGCGAGTTCGGCACCGAGAACATCGGCGCGGTCGCCTACAACGCCAAGTGGAGCGCGTATGGCGAATACCTCCAGAAGTTCATCGAGTCGGTGGACATCCAGTGGAAACGCATCGTCGAACAGAGTAGCATTTACCCGGTGGCCGGCACCAAGGTCGTGGTGCGTTTTCGCATGGATTCCACGGGAGCCATCGCCGAGGTCCTCAAGGTCGAGTCCGCCACCGGGGGGCGGGCGGCGCAGGACGCGTGCGTGAGCGCCATCGTCGCGCGCGAACCTTACGGCGCGTGGCCCGAGGACATGATCGCCGTTCTTGGCGAGTCCCAAGAGATCTCTTTCACTTTCCATTACAACTAACACCCACCTATGAGTGCCTTACCTTCAAAATTCTGGGAGCAACTTCCCCTCGGCACCGGCGTGACCCTGCTTTGCCACGACGCCAACGGACTCGCCGCTCTCAGCAAACCCGAGGGCGTGCTCTCGCATCCCAACATGGAGAGCGAGGTCCCGCGCGCGCTGCTCACCGTGCCTTACGCCATCAAAGGCGAGTCGTTCAACTGGACGCCCGCCGACGTCCCCGGCGCCGCGCCGCGCCGGCTCTATTTGTTGAACCGCCTCGATTCCGCCACCTCCGGCGTGATCCTCGTCACCGCCAACGAGAAACTCGCGCTCTACATGCGTGATCTTTTTCTGAACAAGGACATCAAAAAACTCTACCAAGCGGTCGTCTTCGGAAAACCCTCCGAGAAGTCCCAGCTCTGGCGCGACCGCCTGACCGTGCAGAAAAAGCGCGCCAAGATCCGCGTGGGCGTCGGCACCACGGCCGAGACCGCCAAGGCCTCCGAGTCGCGCATGACGGTTATCCGCCAGAAACGCGACGTCGTGCCGCCGCTCGCGTTGATTCAATTGGAGCCGCTCACCGGCCGCAGCCACCAGCTTCGCGTGCAATGCTCCGCGCGCAACCTGCCGATCGTCGGCGACCTCACCTATGGTGATTTCCCCGCCAACAAGGCCTTCGCCAAAGCCACCGGACACAAGCGCCTCTTCCTGCATTCCTACGAGACAAGTTTCGACTACGAGTGGCAGGGCAAAAAGTTTCACTTCACCGCCACCGCCCCGTTGCCGGCCGAGTTCCAAGAGCTTCTTTAAACTCCGCGCGCTCCTCGCGGCACCCCGCCCCATGATCCTACCCAAAAGCTCCCGCCTCACCCCCGAACAGCTCGCCGAGATCGTTTCCATCGTCACGCCGTTCGGCTGCAACGTGCAGCCCATCGTCGGTGCCGTGCGCACGATCTATGCGATCGTCGGCGACGAGCGCGACGAGCTCATGATCAACCGCATCGAGGGCCTCGATTACATCGACCGCGTCGATCGCATCCAGTCGCCGCACAAGCTCATGGATCGCCGCTCCGACCTCGCGAGCCATCGCATCCGGCTCGGCGGCGTCACGCTCGGCCAGGAACTCCTCGTTATCGCCGGCCAGTGCACCATCGACCCGAAGAACCCCAACTTCCTCTACGAAACCGCGCACGCCGTGAAGGAAGCCGGCGCCAACGCGCTTCGCGGCGGCGTGTGGAAACCGCGCACCAATCCGTATTCATTCCAAGGAGACGTGAAGTCTCTCGACATCCTGATGGAAGCCCACCGCCGCACGGGTCTGCCCGTGGACGCCGAGGTGATGGACGAAGCCCAACTCCGCCTCGCGCTCGACGCCGGCGTTCACATGTTGCAGGTGGGCGCGCGCAACGCCCTCAACTATTCGCTTCTCCGCGCCATCGGCCGCGCCGTCGCCGACCGCGATACCATCGTGCTCCTCAAACGCGGCCTGCACATGGGCCCGCTCAGCGAATTCATATCCGCCGCCGAATACATCGTGAGCTTTGGCAATCCCAACGTGCTCCTGTGCCCGCGCGGCACCGCGCCCACGCTCGACGGTTATCGCAACCACCCCGACGAGAGCATTACGCCGCTCCTCAAGGAAAAAACCTGGGCGCCCGTGGTCGTCGATCCGTCGCACTCCGTGGGCAAGGCGATCTACGTGCCGGCCTGTGCGCTCGCCGCCGTCGCCTACGGAGCCGACGGGCTTTGCATCGAGGCGCACGTCCAGCCGAGCCAAGGCATCGGCGACGACCCGAAACAAGCGCTCACGCCCGAGGTGCTCGCGACCACCATCCGCCAGGCGCGTGCGCTGTGGGCGTTGCGTCGGTCTGCCAAAACCACCTGAGTTTCCGCTTTCGCTTTTTAACATGAGATTCTTTTCCCCGGCCGCGATGGGCGCGGCGTTGTCCCTTTTGTCCGTCGCCCCCGCCGCCTTCGCGCTCACCACGGTGCAGCTCAAAAGCGGCGCGAGCATCGAGGCCGACGTCATCGCCGAGCGCGCCGATCGCGTGATCGTCGATCTCGGTTTCACCGTCGTCAGCGTGCCGCGCGACGAGATCGAGAGCCTCACGTCCAAGGAAGCCGTCAGCGTGGACGCCGTGCCGGAGAACGCCGACCTCTACCGCGTCGCCGCCAACCTCCCGGTTCTCTCCGTCAAAGAAAACGTGGATCGCGTGGGCGAGGCCGTCGTGCTCGTGCGCACGCCCGTCGGCATCGGCTCGGGTTTCTTTATCCACCCGTCCGGCTACGTCGTGACCAACGAGCATGTCATTGCCGGCGAATACAACATCACCGTCACGCAGTTCCGCCGCGGCTCCACCGAGCTCGAAAAAGTCCAATACAACAAAGTCCGCATCGTCGCCCTCGACTCCCGCCTCGATCTCGCGCTCCTGAAAATCGAAGACGCCGGTCCCATGCTCTTCCCGACCGTGCCGCTCGGCGACGGCGGGTCGCTCAACGACGGACAAACCGTCTTCGCCATCGGCAGTCCGCTCGGCCTCGATCGCACCGTCTCGCAAGGCATCGTGAGCTCCCGCACGCGTCCGTTTGACGGGCAGCTCTACATCCAGACCACTACGCAGATCAACCCGGGCAACTCCGGCGGACCGCTCTTTAATCTCCGCGGCGAGGTCGTCGGCGTGAACAACATGAAGGCCATGCAAGTCGGCATCGAAGGCCTCAACTTTGCCATCCCGACGCCGGTCCTGAAAAACTTTCTGCGCAACCGCGACGCGTTTGCCTTCGATCCGCGCAACCCGAACGCCGGCTACCGCTACCTCGAACCGCCGCAGCCAGTGAAAGCAGCGCCCGCCGCCGACGCCAAAAAACCCTCTTCCAACTAGCACCATGATTCGTCGCCTTCTCGCCACCACCTCCGTTCCCGCCCTAGTCTTCGGCGCCACGTTGCTGCCGGCCGCCCCGGCCGTGCCGCTCGTTAACCTCGTGGACGAACAGACGATGTTCGCTTTGTCCTCGACCGACGTGCCCGCGCTTGTGCGCGGCTGGGATGCCGGTCCGCTCGCGACGACATGGAACGATTCCCAGGTCGTGCGTTTTCTCGCGCCGTTGCGCGCCGAGATGAAGCTCGACGAGTGGGACAACCAGACGCGCGCCGCCACCGGACTCACCGTGCGCGAGCTGCTGGCGCTGGCCCAAGGCGAGGCGTTGTTCGCCGTGCCCGCGTTCGATTTCGCCAAGTTCGATTCCAAAGACGCGCCGCCCTTCCTGCTCGCGCTCGAGGTCGGCGACCAGGCCGAAAAAATTAAAAAGATCCTCGCCGATTCCCTCGCCAAGGAAAACGTCGCCGAGGAGACCGAGCTGTTCGCCGGCGTCGAGGTCCATACGCGCCCGCAGTTCGGCGTAAAGGGCGCCGCCGCCGCCGATACCACCGTTGACGCCGATGCTGCCTCCGAGCCGGCGGAGCCCGCCGCGCCGGAGACCATCAGTTGGACGATCGTGGATGGCGTCTGGTTGATCAGCGCCGACAAGCAGCGCGTGTTTAAGACCATCGACGCCTTCCAGCAAGGCGGCGTCGGCACCGCGCTCGGCAAGAGCGAGCGCTTCCTCCGCACGCGCGAACGGGTCGGCGACGCGCAGGCGCTCGCTTATGTGAACTTCCCTGCGATCTATCCCGCGCTGCGCGATCTCGTAGCCGTGACCAAGGCCAAGAATAACGCGGGTGGCGTCGCCGGTCTTGGCATCGATCCGGAAATCCTGTTCGCCGCGTTCGGGCTCGACGCGCTGGGCGAGGCTTACCTGGCGATCCGTATTCAGGAAACGGAGACACGTCTCGACGCCGGCATGCTTTATTCCGACGAGCGCGGCCTGCTCAAGCTCATGGCCTATCAGCCCGGCGCCGCGCCGCAGCCCGACTGGATTCCGGCCAAGTGGCCCAGCGTCTCCACCGCGCGCTTCAGTCTGCCGAAGTTCTACGAAGGTCTCGAAGAACTCGTCCACGCGATCAGCCCGATGATCTACGGCATGGCGCAGGGTCGCATCAACTCATTCAACAAGGCGCTCCGCATCGACATCCGCCGCGATCTGATCGGCAGCTTCGGCGACGAACTGGTCTCGGCCTACGCGCTGCCTCCCGGACTCGAAGGCGACTCCATTCCTTCCTGGACCGAGATGGACCAGTTGATCGCTTTCTCGCTGAGCAACGAGGCCGCGTTCACGAAATCCGTCGAGGCACTGAAGAGCCTCGCCGGTCCCGCCGCCGAGCAGATGTTCCTAAAGCGCGACTACCTCGGCCACACGATCTACACGATCAACCAGCCGACCGCGCCCGGCGCCAAGGCTCCGCGCGGGTTTTCCTACGCGATCGCCAACGGCGTGTTTTTGATCGGCATCGGTTCGCCGGCCGTCGTCGAGAGTTCGCTGCAAGGCATGGCGGCGGGGGAGGGGCTCTTCTGGAAGCGCGACGATGTGCGTGCCGCGCTCGCCACCGTGCCGTCCGAGGCCTCGGGTGTGCAGGTGCAGGACCTCCGCGTGATGATGGCTGCGTTTGTGGAGACGGCGGTGCAGATGCAGGAGCAGGCGAACGACCGGCACACCGACGGCAACCGCAAGGTGTTCCTCGATGTATCCGCCAAGCCTGACGCCGACGCCATCGCGCGCCACTGGGGCGTGTCCGCCGGCTATTTCACCCGCACGCCGGAAGGTATCTTCAGCACCTCGCGTATCGCGCATCCGAAAAAATGAACACCTCTTGGCTGACATCGCTCGCGCTCGTCGCGTCCGTCGCCGCCCACGCGGCGGCGCCCGACGTCGTGTTAACCGGCCCCGAGGTGCAGAAACTCGACTGGAATGCCCGCGCGCTTCAGGCCGTGGACATCGACGGCGACGGACTGCTCGACCTGCTCGTGGCCAACAACGACCGCGCGACGGTGGACATCCTTTATCAGCTCAAGCCCGATGAGGCGCGCGAAGTCGCCGCGAAATCCGCCCGCGCCAACCGCTGGGAACCGGTGGTCGAGGACGCGCGTTTTCGTCGCGACCGCGTGACCACCGGCGTGACGATGTATGACCTCGCCGTCGGCGACCTCAACGGCGACGGCCGCCCCGATCTCCTCTACAGTGGCGATTCGCAGGCGCTCACCGTGCGTTACCGGCAGGAAGACGGCACCTGGCTTGAACATCGCCTGACCGAGGCGCCCGGCGCGATCCAAACGCCCGGCAGCGTGCGTATCGGCGACCTCGACGGCGACGGACGCGCCGACATCGTTATGCTCGGGTTGAAGGAGTTGGCGCTGTTTTATCAGACCGCCACCGGCGAACTCGCGCCGCCCCAGCGTTTCCCACTGGCCGACGAAAACTGCTTCGGACTCGAACTCTTCGACGTCGATGGCGACGGTCGCACCGACATCGTTTACCTGAGCAACACCCGTCGCGATGCGCTGCGCGTGCGCCTGCAAAACGCGCAAGGCCGCTTCGGCCCCGAGCAGGCTTACGCAATCAAAGACACCAGCAGCACGCTGCAAATTCTCGACGCGGCCGACTCGGGCAAAAAGCGCCCGGCCCGCCTCGTCTTCGCGCAACAGCGCACCGGCCAGCTGGAGTTCGTGAACCTGGAGTCGATCAAGCCGAAGTCCGGCGAGGCGCCCGCGCTACGCCCTCGCGTGTTCACGCCCCGTGCTGCCGGACGGACGCCCGCCGCGTATTCGTTTGGCGACTACAACGGCGACGGCCGCGAAGACATCGCGGTGAGCGACGCGGATGGCGCGCAGGTGTTTGTCTACTTCCGCCAAAGCGACGGCGGGTTTACGATCGCGGAGCGGTTTCCCTCGTTTGCCGACGTGCGCAGCCTCGCCTCGTGCGACTGGACCGGCGACGGGCGCGCGGAGCTGTTTGTCACCAGTCTCAAGGAGCAGGCGGCCGGCGTCGCGATGCTGAGCGCCGAAGGGCGCCTCGACTACCCGAAGCCGCTGCCCGGGGCGGGGCGCCCGCTGGCGATCGCAGCGGGCGATCTCACCGGCAAAGGCAAACCCACCGTCGTGGTGTTGCGCGAAGAGAAAGGCCGGCGCTGGTTCGACCTGATCACGCGCGACGCGGCCGGCGAGCCGGCGATCACCGGCACGGTGGAGTTGCCCGGCTTAAAGACCGATCCACGCGGGTTGCGCCTGATCGACGCCAACCAAGACGGGTTGCTCGACGTGGCCGTGTTTACGCCGGTGGACTCGATGCGGTTGTTTTTGCAGACGGCGGACGGCGGCTTCGCCGACGCGGCGAACGCGGCGGCGGGCGGGTTTCGCAAAGGTCTCGTGGACAACCTCGATGCGAGCGCGTTGACGGTGGGCGACGTGACCGGCGACGGTAAACCCGCGATGCTGGTGAGCGCAGGCGGGTTTGCGCGGGCGTTGCGCGTCGATGCCGATGGCGTGCTCACGGTGATCGACCAGTTCAACGCGCGCGACACGACGGCGGACATTACGGCGTCGTTGGTCATTCCCGGCGCGAAAGGCAAACGCCCCGAGGTGGTGCTCTACGACCGCAAGGGCGAGCAGTTCCAGCGGCTGCGCGCGAATAAACAAGGCGTCTATGAAGTCGCGGACACGGTGCCCGTTGGCCGCCTCGACGTGGTCGGCGCCGAAGTGCGCGCGAGCGGCAAGGGCGGGCGTCCGGAGTTGTTTTTACTCGGCAAGGATCGCTTCTGGTGGATGCCGCTGGAACGCGGCGATTTCACGGCGCGCTCGGTGGAGACCTACTCGACGGATCTGCCTGATATTAACTACGCCGACGTCATCGCTGGCGACCTGACAAGTGACGGAGTCGTGGAGTTGGTGACCCTCGATCCGGTGAGCAGCGTGGTCGAAGTGTTGGCGCGCGACGAAAAGGAGAAGGCGTGGGTGAGCCGCTTGCATTTCAAAGTGTTCGAGGTGGACGCGCATTTCCAAGGTCGCCGCGGCGAGTCGATGGAGCCGAGGGAAGCCATCGTTGCGGATGTGACCGGCGACGGGAAAAAGGACCTCGTGTTGTTGGTGCACGACCGCGTGTTGATTTACCCGCAGAAGTGACGGTGAAACGGCGGGTGAAAAAGGATGCGGAAAAAACCAAATTCACGCTTGCACTCGCCGATCAAACGCGGCTTTTTCACCTCTCCTCAGCGCAGCCTTAGCTCAACTGGATAGAGCATCTGACTACGAATCAGAAGGTTTGGGGTTCGACTCCCTAAGGTTGCACCACTTTTAAGCCCGTTATCCCAAAAGGATAACGGGTTTTTTGTGTGTGGGACTGCGACTTCCTGAGCTTCCAGACATGGGCAGGGATGCCCATGTCACATGTCAGACGTAAACGCCGCCGCCCAAGAGGCGTTCGCCGTCGTGGAGCGCGAGGATTTGTCCGCTGGCGAGACCACGTTGCGGCGTGTCGAACCGCACCAGCGCCGTGTTGCCTTCCTCCGGGATGAACTCGATGGCGACACGCGGGTCGCGATAACGCACACGGCCTTCGAGGCGGCGGGGCGCGGTGATCGGCGCGGTGTTCCACTGGAGCGAATGCACGCGCACCTCGGTTTGAAACAGGCCGGGCGCGTCGGCGGCGTCGAACGCCACCAAGAGCGCGTTGTCCTCGGCGCGTTTGCCGACCACGACATAGGCTTGGTTGTCGGTGTTGGAAGGAACGCCGATGCCTTTGCGCTGGCCGAGTGTGTAAAAATGAAGTCCGCGGTGAACGCCGAGTGATTTCCCATCGGTTGCGCGCACGATCGGGCCGGGCTGGTCGGGCACGTATTGGCGGAGGAAGTCCTGCATCTTCACTTCGCCGATGAAGCAGATGCCTTGGCTGTCTTTTTTCGCGGCGGTGGGCAGGCCGGCCTCGGCGGCGAGGCGCCGGAGTTCGGGTTTGGGAAGGTGTCCGATCGGGAAGCGGGCGTCGGCGAGTTGGTCCTGGGAGAGCAGCGCGAGGAAGTAGGACTGGTCTTTGTTTTTGTCGGCGCCTTCGAGGAGGGCGTAGCGGTGGGTTGTAGCCGGGGTCGCTGACCCCGGATCGAAAACGCGACCGGGGTCGGCGACCCCGGCTACAAGATCGGCCCGCCGCGCGTAATGGCCGGTCGCGACGGCGTCGAAGCCGTGGTCGCGCGCCCATTGGCGGAAAACCCCGAACTTGATCTCGCGGTTACACATGATGTCCGGATTCGGCGTGAGCCCGCGCTTGTATCCGTCGAGTAGATACGCGACGACCTTTTCGCGATACTCCTGCATAAGGTTCACCACGCGAAACTCGATGCCGAGGCGGTCGCAGACGGCGCGGGCGTCCTCGATGTCCTGCATCCACGGGCAATGGCCGATGATGTTGTCCTCGTTGATCCAGTTCTTCATGTAGGCGCCAACGAGGTCGTGGCCCTCGCGTTTAAGCAGGAGGGCGGCGACGGAGCTGTCGACTCCGCCGGACATGGCGACGAGGATCTTCGGGGACGCGGGCATGACGGTTGACGACGTGGGCACGCCGCGGGGTTTGTCAATGGGGTATCGCGCAGAGCTTTCGGCCTTGTGCGGGCGTTGGCACGGGGAATGATGAGCGCAAATTGTCCATGTCTTCCCGCTCCAAAAAAATCGCCCGTGCCTGGTTGGACTCGCCGACGCATGGAACCATCGAACTTACCCATGACTGGCGCGCGCGCCACCTGCCGCCATTGAGCCTGAGCGCGGGCGGAAAGTTCGCTTCACTGCAACGCGTGCCCGATTACACGTTCGGCAGCGAGAGCACGTATTTCGTGAACCGGAAAGGCGTGATCTGGTTTTTCCTGCGGCTCGACCGGCACGCGGAGCTGATCGGATCCAGCGAGGCCGTTTATGTGGCGGGCGATTTTAACGGCTGGCACGAGGCGATCGGGCACGAGGAGTGGGTGTTGCGCGAGGCGTCGATGGATGGTTGTCGGGCGCTCGTGTGGTCGGGCAAAGCCGATCGCTTCACCACGTTTCCGCATCAACGATTCAAGTTTGTGACCGACTCGGGCAAGTGGCTGCATGTGCCGCACTCGGCGCCCAACGCGGTCCGCGACGAGCAGGGCAACATCAACTACTCGATCGATCCGGAGCGCACCGGCCAGCACCTGTTCCAGTTCCAGATGGCCAAGCCACTCGACCTGTCGAAGTCGTGGTCGGTGCGCTGGGCCGATGCCGAAGAGGGGCAGGCGGTGCCGATCAAGCCGGGCGATTTCTTTTATCAGCTGAAGGCGAGCTTGCCCATGGGAGCGCGGGTGAACGGCGGCGAAACGGTGTTTCGGCTTTTCGCGCCGCGCGCGAAGTCGGTCGAGCTGTGCCTCTGCTCCGACATGAAAAACTGCGATGCGGCGCATCGGTATCCGTTGAAGCGCGTCGCCGAGATCGGCTCGCGCGACGGCGGCGTGTGGGAGGTCGTGTTGGCGCAGAACCTTCACGGCTGGTTTTATTGGTATCACATCGACGGACCGCGTGACGCCTTCAGTTTGTTCGATCCGACGCATCGCGTGCTCGATCCGTATGCGCTGGCGAGTGTCAGCAATCTCGGGCCCGGGATCGTTTTGGATACGGGGCGGGTAGGGAAGGCCGACCGCGGTTTCAAGACGCCTGCGTGGCAGGATTTGGTGATCGTCGAGGCACATGTGCGCGATCTCGTTGCGCGCGCGCCCGTGGGTCTGAGCGAAGAGGCGCGCCGCGGATTCGCGGGGTTGCGCAAGTGGGTCGAACATCCGGATTTTTATCTGCACCGTCTCGGTGTGAACTGCGTCGAACTCCAGCCGGTCCAGCAGAACGACGCGAAGAGCCAGGGCGAATACCACTGGGGCTACATGACGAACAACTTCTTCGCTCCGGCGAGCGGGTATTCGTCCGACCCACAGAAGGCGAGCGGCGTGAAGGAACTGCAGGAACTCGTCGCGGCGTTTCACCGGCGTGGCATCGCGGTGGTGTTGGACGTGGTTTACAACCATGTCGGCGAACCCGCGCACCTCATGTTCGTCGACCGGCTCTATTACTTTGAGCAGGACGGGAGAGGCAACTTGTCCAACTGGAGCGGCTGCGGCAACGACCTGCGTTCTACGGCGGCGATGGCCACGCAGTTGATTATCGATAGCTGCAGGCACCTCGTGGAGACCTACGGTGTGGATGGGTTTCGGTTCGACTTGGCCGACCTCGTGAGCGCGCCGGTGCTGAAGCAGATCGAAGTCGCGTTGAAGCGCGTGAAGCCCGACGTGATCCTGATCGCGGAGCCGTGGAGTTTCCGCGGACACATCGCGGG
>DFYA01000075.1 GCA_002382525.1 Opitutaceae bacterium UBA4094 | reverse complement strand
TCCACCATCGTGTTGATGGCTTCCTTCAGCTGCAGAATCTCGCCGCGCACGTCCACCGTGATCTTGCGCGACAAGTCCCCGTTCGCCACCGCGATGGTCACCTTGGAAATGTTGCGCACCTGCGCCGTGAGGTTGCCCGCCATCTGGTTCACGCTCTCCGTCAACTCGCGCCACACGCCGCTCACGCCCGTCACCTGCGCCTGACCGCCGAGTTTACCCTCGGTGCCCACTTCGCGCGCCACACGCGTCACCTCCGAGGTGAACACGCCGAGCTGGTCGATCATCGTATTCACGATACGCGCACTGCGCAGGAACTCGCCTTCAAGCGCGCGGCCTTCGACTTCGAGCGCCATCGGCTGCGTGAGATCGCCTTTCGCCACCGCGCTGATCGTGCGCGTCACTTCGGACGTCGGCCACACGAGGTCGTCGATGAGGGTGTTGATCGATTCGACTTTGTCGGACCAGCCACCGGTCGCGCCGGGGAGATTCACGCGTTGTTTCAGCCGACCTTTTTTGCCCACCGCCACGCTCACGCGCGCCGTTTCGTCGCCGAGCTTCGCGGTCAACGAGGTGATGTCGTTGAGCGTATCGGCGATCTTGCCGTAAACGCCCGTCCAATCACTTGGCAACCGCACGGAGAAATCGCCGCCTTTAAACGCGAGCAACACGCCCAGAATCTCGCGCATCTCCGGACTTACCTCGGCGGTGCTTTCGACCGCGTGTGCACTCGTGCTCGTTTGCGCGCGTGCCTTGGACGGCGTCGTCTCGGCCGGCAGCGGCGACACGGATTTCACGCGACGGGAAGCTTTGGCGGGAGCAGAGGAGGTTTTCTTCATAAAAAAAGGGGAGTGCTTGGCGAGTGATTGAGGTCCGGGTCCGAACAGCCGACAGCGGGTCAAAATTCAACGCGGGCCAACGACGGCGATTTGCGGGCGAGCAGAGTTCAAAACCACCGCAAAATCCAGCCGCGCCCCCGGTAAAACTCTCCTAATGCGGAATGGGAGATTCCCCCATGATGCGCCATGGGCATACGCCGTAGTAGTTCAACCCATTTGCCACGATTCCGATTTAGCTGATCGCACTGTGTTTACATTCCCTCCCGATCAGGCTCACTGCACCGCCATGCGACTGAAGCCTCTGTGTGTGCTGTGCTGCCTGTGCGCGACTGCGGTCGCCGCCAGCGCGGCCGACACCGTGGTGCTCCTTCATGGTTTAGGACGCGGACCCGCCTCGATGTCCCGCCTCGCCCGCGATCTGCGCGCCGACGGTTTTGAGGTGCACAATCTAGCCTACCCATCGCAGCGCGCCGATATCCGCGCCCTCGCGGACACCACGCTCGGGCCGGTCTTCGCCGCACCGTCGACCGACGGCGCGCGCATCCACATCGTCACCCATTCGCTGGGAGGAATTCTGGTGCGCCAATATCTCCACGACCACGGCACGCCCGCCTCGCTTGGCCGGGTGGTGATGCTCGCCCCGCCCAACGCCGGCAGCGAACTCGTCGACCGACTCCGCACGTGGTCGCTCTACCGCCGCCTCAACGGCCCCGCCGGTCTCCAACTCGGCACCGACGACGCCTCGGTTCCGCGCGCGCTGGGACCATTGCCCGTCGGCACCGAGGTCGGCGTCATCGCAGGCAACGTTTCGCTGAACCCGTTGTTTTCCGCGCTCATCTCTGGCCCCGACGACGGCAAAGTCTCCGTCGCCCGCACGCACGTCGCCGGCGAAACCGGGCACCTGACCGTCCCGTATTCCCACACGTGGCTCATGTGGCGCCGGCCCGTCCCCACCGCCGTCCGCACCTTCCTACACACCGGCCACTTCGCCCCCGCCGACTGCCCGTCCTCTTCCGCCGCGTCCACTTTTGCACCGCACCCCCAAACCCATTTGTCACTTAATAAGTGACAAAATCGCTTTGCCCTCCGTGCCCGTTCCCGACGCGCCTCTCTTCTCTCCCCTCCCATGAAACTCCTGCCCCTGCTGCTCGCCGCCTCCCTGCTCGCCAACGTCGCGTGGTTGACCATCTCGGCTATGCGCACCTCCCCCGAGCCTTCCGACACCCCGACGTCATCCTCCTCGTTACACGCCGCCTCCACGCGTTCCGCCTCCGATACCGCGACGCGTTCCGACATCGTCGCCGCCCTCAAAGCCGACAACCCCGAAGCCCTGCGCGATCTCCTCCGTGAAGCCGGCCTTCCCGACGAAACCATCCGCCGGGTCGTCGGCTCCGCCATCTGGGCTCGTTACAGCGACCGCATGAAAGCCCTCCAACCCAAGCCCGATCTCGACAAACCCTGGTGGAAAAACGAACACCAGTGGCATGGCAGCTCCATGACTCGCGAACAACGCGCCGAGTTACGCCGCCTTCAACGCGAGGCGACCGACGAGTCCACTCGCGTGCTCGGACCGGCCCCCGCCAACCACGGTTGGCACGACACGCGCCTCAGTTTTCTACCGGAGTCGAAACGCAAAGACTTTCAAGAAATCGAGCAGGACTACCAGGACCTGATCAACGAGGTGCAGCAGGAGATGCAGGGATTCTCACTCCCCGGCGACGTCGAAAAGCTCCGCTTTCTCCAAGAGGAAAAGAAACGCGACCTCGCCACCATCCTCACACCCCAGGAACTCGCCGATTACGAACTCCGCATGTCGCGCACCGCCCAGCAACTGCGGTGGAAAATGACGCGCTTCGACGGCAACGAAGACGAATACCGCAAAATTTTCGCCCTCCAGCAGGCCTACGAATCCACCCAACAACTCGACGGCTGGGGCAACGTGGTCTCCCACACCCCGGAAGAATGGAAACAACGCCGCGAAGCCGAGAAAGTGCTCAACGAGCAGATCAAAGCCGCTCTCGGTTCCGAACGCTACGCCGACTACATTCGCTCCCAGAATCACGAATACCAACAACTCGCCGCCGCCACCAAACGCCTCTCGCTCCCCCCCAAAACCGCGACCGAGGTGTTTAACCTGCGCCACGACTTGTCCGCCGAATCGAAACAGATCGCCGACAACGCCAATCTCACCTTTGCGCAGAAAAAAGAGGAACTCGCAGCCCTCGCACAAAAAACCCGCGACGAAGTCCGGGCCCGCCTCGGTGACGAAGCGGCCGAAGTTTACCTCCGCCAAGGCATGAACTGGCTGAAAAACCTCGAACAAGGCCAGATCCCCACCTTCGCCGAAAACGGCCAGCACACCGGCTCCCGCAGCCTTCCGCCCGAACCCAAAAAACCCGCACCCCGCCCCACCACGCCGTAAGCTGCGAGCGTCCGTCCCGGGCTCGTGATGCCAGTGGCCCTCAACGTGAGTTCAGAATGCAGGCCGCTACCACCACGCGACACCTCCTTCGCAGCATGCGCGGTGGTTGAAAAGGGGTTATGATGAAAGTCACTCGGCCAGGCCGCTGCGCAGAAGGCGATCAATCCAGTAACCCGGACGCCGCTTGAAGTGGGCGAACGCGAGGACAAGCACATGGTCGGGTTCGTCGACGTAGATCACCGCATAGGGAATCGCCCGCCAAAGTGGCGCCGCGTCTCCTCGCTGAACGTCCGGAACAGTCCGGGAGTGGCGCACACCTCCCGCACCAGTCGATCCATCTCCGCAGCGAAGCGCCCGGCCAGCGCCCAGCTCTTCCGCTCGTAATACTCCGCTGCGGCCAACAGATCCGCCTTGCTAGCGGATGCAGCTTGAATGGCTTCACGAGCCGTAACGACGGCGCAGTTCCGCCATGACGAATTCGCCGGGAAGACCCTGCACCTTGCCGCTGCGGATTTCCTCCAGGCGCTGCTCAATCTCGACCGTCCATTCACTCTCATTGGCCGGCGCAAAACCGTCCCGCGCCAGTCGTTGCTCATACCACTCCGCAAACTGCTCCTGCTCTTGGGCGGACATCTTTTCAAACGCCCGTTCAAGTTCGATAACGCTCATACGGCGGACGGTGTGGTTTTTTCGTCCGCTGGCACTGCCCGGACGGGCGCGACCGCACGTTCATCCCCAAAGAATTTGCCGCGCCCCACCACCCCGCCTAGCTTCCGCGCCTCCCCATGAAAGCGCTGCCCTTGCTCCTCGCCGCGTCCCTCGTCGTCAACGCCGCTCTCGTCACCGTCACACTCCGGCGCCCGTCCTCCGACACCTCCGCGCCCGCGTCCGCCTCGACCACCGCGCGCCCCACCGAGGGCTCCGGCACCCTCAATTCCACCGGCATCCAACTTTCCCCTGAACTCGTCTCCGCTCTCAACGGCAACGATACCCAAGCCCTCCGCGATCTCCTCCGCGCCGCCGGCCTCTCCGACGACCTCGTGCGCACCATCGTCCAGATGCGTATCTGGAAAAACTACGAGGCCCGTTTCAAAGCCCTTCATCCCGAACCCGACCCCAACCAGCCGTGGTGGAAAGACGACCGCGACCGCCAAGACGGCTGGCGCGGCTTGACCAAGGCCCAACGCGAAGAATCCCGCCGCCTGCAACGCGAAGTGCGCGACGAAACCGAACGCCTCCTCGGGCCCGACACCCCCAAATCCAACCGCGGCTGGCAGGACCAACGCCTCGCCTTCCTCCCCGAAGACAAGATCAAAGCTCTCCGCGAGATTCAGCAGGACTATCAAGAGCTCATGAGCGAGATCCACCAGGATTCCCAAGGTTTTCGCCTCGCTTCCGACGCCGAGAAACTCCGCTTCCTCCAAGAAGAACAAAAACGCGACATCGAGGCCCTCATGACGCCCGAGGAACGCCAAGCCTACGAGCTGCGCATGTCCAACACCGCGCAACAGCTCCGCCACAAGATGACCCAGTTCGACGCCACCGAGCAGGAATACCTCGCGATCTTTCCACTCCAAAAGGCCTTCGACGAAAAATACAATCCGCCCCACGACGGCTACTCCCCCCACCCCGAGCGCGATCAGAACTACTGGAAAGAACGCCGCGAGGCCGAGAAACAACTCCAGGAGCAGATCCGCTCAGTGATCGGCGAGGAACGTTACGCCGAGTCCCTTCGCCTGCAGGATAACGACTGGCGCCAGCTCGAAGCCGCCACCCGCCGCCTCGACCTGCCCGCCGACACGCCGTCGCGCCTCTATGCGCTGCGCGATACGGCCGCCGCCAACGTGCAACAAATCGCCGATAATCCCGCCCTCGGTTTCGACGAGAAAAAAGCCGCCCTCGCCGCCGTCGCCGCCCGCACCCGCGACCAAATCCGCACGAGCCTCGGCGCGGAGGGCGCCGAAGCCTATTTCAAAAACAACGGCATGGGCTGGCTCAAGGAACTCGAAAAGGGCAACACCATCACCTTCCGTGAAGACGCCACCGGGTGGGACACCAAGGCCCTCCCCAAGCCCCCCAAACCCGCCGCAAAATGAACCGCTCCGCCATCGCGATCGCGGCTCTCGCCACCCTCAACGCCGCTCTCCTCGGCTACATCGCGTTTCGTGCGTCACCAACTTCTGAATACGCATCCGACGAAGAACGGACATCTCTGTCGTTCGACGCCAAGTCGGTCCCGTCTCCGGTGCCGGCATCCGATTTCTCCGCCGCGTTCGCCAGCGACGATTACGCTGCACTTCTCGTCCGCCTGCACCAAACCGGTTTCCCGGACAGAATCGCGCGTGAAGTCGTGCGCGCCCGCATCCGCGAAGACTACCAAGAGCGATTCCGCGTTATCGCACCCGAAGCCGAATCGGACGAGACATGGTGGCGTTATGGCCGGAATCATCGGGACTTCATGCTCACCAAGGATCAACTCGTCGCGATCGACGCGCTCGCGCGTGAAACGGCTGAAACGGAAGATCGAATCGTCGGCCCGAGTTGCCAGCCGGAGCCCGATATAAGACTCGGCTTTCTCCCGGAACAGAAACGGAAGCAAATCGAACGAATCGAAAAGGACTACCTCGAACTCGAGGCATCAATCCAGCAACAGACCTTCGGTTTTCACACCGAATCGGACACCGCGAAGATGCGACTGCTATACGAGGAACGTAAACGGGATATCCTCGCCGTGATGACCCCCGAAGAACGCGAGATCTACGAAATGCGAACTTCGGACATCGCCGCTGAACTGCGTCGCGAAGGTAGCTGGCTCGGCCTAACCGAGGCCGAGTTCCGACAGATCTACGCACTCCGCTCAAAAATCGCCGCGCTTCATGAAAGCTCCGACCCCTTCGCCCAACAAGAGGCACCCGGGATATCCACGGAAGAGCGCGCTCGTGAAGAGAAAGCCTTGAATGATCAGATCTTCGCTCTAGTCGGGAGCGAAAGATGGCAGAACGCGCACAAACAGCAGGATCGGGATTACCAGATTCTCGTTCTCGCCACCCGGCGTTTCGACCTGCCGAGCGACACCCCGGACCGCGTGTATGCGTTACGGGAAGAAGTGGACAAAACCATTTCAGCGCTCGACGCGAACACGACGCTCTCGGCTGATGGCCGCGCGAAGGCGCTCGTGGACCTCGCCGCCCGAATTCGCTCCCAAGTCGAAGGCCACCTCGGCACCGAAGCGGCCGAGGCCTATCTCCAGACAAATATGCGTTGGCTCAAAACACTCGCTCAAGGTCAAGAGGTTATCCTCTTCGCGGACCGCTGGGAAACCGTCGAATCGCTGAATCGCTAATCCTTCGTTTCGTCCTCCATGAGGCACTTCCCATGACCCGATCACCCCTCGTTCTCGTCGCCTCCCTTTTCCTCAACGCCGCCTTGCTCGGCTATATCTCGTTCCGCTCGTCTCCGTCTTCCCAATACATTTCCGACGGAGGAAGGACCTCCGCGTCCGCCGTCTCATCCGCCGCATCCCGCTCCGCCGCGTCCTCGTCCCCCACCCTCGCTCGCAACACCAACGGCGGCTCCGCCGTCCTCCCTTCGCACAACGCGCCGCCGTCTGAAACTTGGGCGCGCATCCAATCCGGCGACCTCGCCGTTTTCGTCGCCAACCTCCGCGCCGCCGGAATTCCCGAACGCCAGCTCCGCCTGCTCGTTAACGCCGAGATCAACGACCGGTTCCGCGCCCGCGAAGAAGCCGTCCGCCCTCCGCGCCCACCGCGCAACTTCTGGGACGTGGGCAACTCCCACTACAACGATCCCACCACGCTCGAACAGCGCCTCGCGCAACTCGATTTGCGCCGCGAAAAAGCCGCGCTGCGCCTCGAACTCCTCGGCGAATCGCCTCGCGACGCCAACGACACGCACCCCATCCCGCGCGAAAAACGCGACCTCCTCCGCGAGATCAACGAAGACTACAACACCATGATTTCGCAGATCCAGCGTGAGACGCGCGGGGTCTCGATGGCGTCCGACGAAGAAAAGATCCGCTTCCTCCGCGCCGAAAAAGACGCGGAACTTAAAGCGTCCCTCACTCCCGACGAATACCGCGAATACGAACTCCGCTCGTCCGCCACCGCCGGCCGCCTCCGCTCCGAGCTCGTCGCCTTCGGCCCCGACGAGCAGGAGTTCCGCTCCGTCTTCGCCCTGCGCAAACAATTCGACGACCAGTTTGCCAGCGCGCCACCGAATGCCGACGCGGCTTACTGGAAGGAACGACGCGAGGCCCAAAAGGCCCTCGACGCCCAGATCGCCCAACAACTCGGGCCCGAGCGCGGAGCCGACTACATGCGCGCCAAGGATCACGACTACCGCAACCTCGCCGCCCTCACCGAGCGCCTCGGCCTGCCCCGCGCCACCGCCAATCAGGTTTACGATTTACGCTACACCGTCCCGAGCGAGGCGCTGCAGATCGTCCGCAACCCAAGTCTTTCGCCCGACGTCAAACAAGAGAGCCTTCAAGTCATCGCCGAACAGACGCGCGCTCAACTCACCGCGCAACTCGGCGCCGAAGCCGCCGACGCGTATTTGCGCCGCCACGGCCAATGGATCAAGGCCCTCGAACGCGGTCAGGTCATCGAGCACAAAACGGACGGCACCCGACAAACTCACAGCGTGCCCCGCGAACAACCGTAGTTATTCACCGGATACGTTTTAAAGCGGAGTGGGTCACTGAGCCGAGCCGGAGTTCCGATCCAGAGTTCACAGAGCAGGACACAACCGGCTCCCGAATCGGCCCCGCATGCACGCCCGATTTCCCGCCCACCCGGTGTCCTCCCCGACCTCCTTCCGGCTCCGTGTGCTCTGTGTCACGGATTGAGATCGAACCACTGCAACCATCGCGCGCGCCGCCGTCTCGCCTCCCCGCCCGCCCAATCGAAAACACCTTGCCTCTCCGCCTTCGAGAATCGCCTACGTTCGGTAAATTCCCCGATAGCCCGATGATTGCGCCTCCGTTCCGCGCGGTGTAACCCTGTGGGACGCGTGAGTTCGCACGACGAATCCAACCCGGCTTCCGAGCCTCTTTCTCCCGATCAACAGAGACGGCTCTACGAGACGATTCTCGGAACGACGCCGGACCTCGTTTACGTCTTCGATCTCCAACACCGTTTCCGCTACGCCAACCAGGCGCTCCTCGCCATGTGGGGCAAAACCTGGACCGAAGCCGCAGGCAAAACCTGCCTCGAACTCGGCTACGAACCGTGGCACGCCGCCATGCACGACCGCGAAATCGACCAGGTCGTCGCCACCAAGGAATCCATTCGCGGAGAGGTTCCGTTCAATGGCGCCAACGGCCGTCGCATCTACGACTACATTTTCGTTCCCGTGCTCGACCGCGAGGGCAACGTCGAAGCCGTCGCCGGCACCACGCGCGACGTCACCGAGCGCAAGGGCCAGGAAGACCTGCTGCGTTTTCTCGTTACCCTCAACGAGGTCACTCAGCACCTCTCCGATCCGGACGAAATCATGACCGTCACGGCACGCCTCCTCGGCGAACACCTCCACGTGGACCGCTGCGCTTACGCAACCGTGGAACACCAGTCGCAGTTCGTCGTCACCGGCGACTTTTGCCGCGACGTTGCCAGCATCGTTGGGCGCTGGCCCGTGCGCGCCTTCGGCCATGAATGCGACCGCCAGATGCTCGCCAACGAGGCCTACATCGTGGCCGATGCCGAGACCGATCCGCGCATCGAGCCCGAAGACCTTCCCGCCTACCGCGCCACCAACATCCGCGCCGTCATCTGTGTGCCGCTGCACAAAGACGGCGTGTTCACCGCCGCGATGGCCGTCCATCAAACCACCCCGCGCACCTGGAGCCCCGACGACATCCGTCTCGTCGAACTCGTCGTCGCTCGCTGCTGGGAGTCGCTCGAACGCGCGCGCGCATCCCACAGCCTGCGCCAGAGCGAGCAGCGGCTGCGTTTCATGGCGGAAGCGATGCCGCAAAAAATCTTCACCGCCTCCGCCAAAGGCGAGGTCAACTACGTCAACCCGCAGTGGTCCGAGTTCACCGGTGTCCCGCCCGATCAACTGGTCGAGTGGGGCTGGCTCGAACTCGTCCACACCGAAGATCGCATCGGCAACGTCCGGCTTTGGAAACTCTCCGTCGAGACCGGAAAGCCCTTCCAGATCGAGCATCGTTTCTTGCGCCACGACGGCGCGTATCGCTGGCACCTCACCCGCGCCCACGCGATGAAGGACGCCGATGGCTCGGTGCTTTTCTGGATCGGATCGAGCACTGACATCGAAGACCAAAAACAGGCCGAAGAAATCCTGGAACACACCGTCGCCGCGCGCACCGCCGAACTCCAAGAAACGATCGGCGAACTGGAGGCGTTTTCCTACAGCATCGCCCACGACATGCGCGCCCCGCTCCGCGCCCTCGAAGGGTTTTCCGACATCCTCCTCACCGAGCACGCCCACCAAGTCGACGCCACCGCCCAAGGCTATTTGCGCCGTATCGCCGCGGCCGCCTCGCGCATGGACAAACTCATCCAGGACGTCCTCAACTACAGCCGCATCATGCGCGGTCCGCTCCCGCTCGCGTCCGTTCCCGTTGGGCCGTTGATTCGAGGCATCACCGACACTTACCCGCTCCTCGCGCCCGACAAAGCCGACATCGTGATCGACGGCGCATTACCCGTCTTGCTGGGCAACGAAGCCATGCTCACCCAAGTGTTTTCCAACCTGCTCGGCAACGCCGTGAAGTTCGTCATTCCCGGCGTGAAACCGCGCGTCCGCGTATGGGCCGAACCGCACGAGACCCGGGTGCGCGTGGTGTTTCAGGACAACGGCATCGGCATCGAATCCTCTCAACACGAGAAAATCTTCACCATCTTCGAGCAGGTGGTTCCTTCGTATGGCGGCACCGGCATCGGCCTCTCGATCGTCAAAAAAGCCGTTGAACGCATGGGCGGCCGCGTCGGTCTAAAGTCCGCGCCCGGCGAAGGCAGTGTCTTCTGGGTCGAGCTCCGCCCCGCGTAGGTTTTAATGTGGGAAGCGAGCTTGCTCGCGATTTCTTCGCCCCCGGAATCGGGGCAAGCTCGCGTCCCACATCAAACCCATCGCAGCCGCTTCCGTCCACCCGCATGCCCGCGCGCCCGCTCGCATTGCCGAAAAACCCGCGCACGTTTCCCGCCATGGACACATCGCGCCCACTCCGTCTTTTCGTGGCCATCCAACCGACCGCGCCCGTGGGCGAATCGCTTTCCACGCTCGTCGGCGACATTGCCCGCGCCCGCTGGACTTCCCCGCCGCACCTGCACCTCACCTTGCGCTTCATCGGTGATGTATCCACTGAGGCACGACAAGCCATCGAGGAGGCGCTGGAACGTGTGCGCGTCGAGCCGTTCTTCCTCGCCGTCGAAGGCGTCGGTCGTTTTCCCCCGCGCGGACATCCCGCCGTCGTGTGGTCCGGCGTGGCCGGGCATCCCCACCTTCACCAACTCCGCCAGCAGGTGGACGATCAACTCCTTACGACCGGCGTGCCCTTCGAGCTGCGTCCGTTTGTGCCCCACGTCACACTTGCACGCACGGCTGCCGCCTCCGACGGCGCCGTCGCCCAATGGCTGAAACGCCACCGCGATTTTGCCGGCCCTGCTTGGCGCGTGGACACCTTTCACCTCATGGCCAGCGAACTCCATCCCGACTGCGCCGAACACGAGGTGGTTCGCACGTTCGCCCTCACGCACTGACCGTCAAAATGTCAGCGGCACGCCCATCTGGCGCAGCGCGTTCAACGCGAACTGCACCGCCACCGCCGCGAGCAACAAGCCCATCAAGCGCGCCGTCAGCGTCACGAACAGCGGATTCACGCGCTGCACGCCGAGCGCAGCGAACCGGAAGATCACGTAGCTCAAGATACATACCACGCCGATGCTGCCCACCAACGCGAGGTGCTGCGTCCAATCCTCCGCCTGCGACCGCAGAATCAAGACCGCCGAGATCGCGCCCGGTCCCGCGAGCATCGGCACCGCCAACGGCGTGATCGCGATGTCATCCTTCACGGTGCCCGCCTCCACTTCCTCGTCCGTTTCGCGCGCCGCCGTGCGTTTCGCGTAGAGCATGTCCAGCGCGATGAGAAACAGCAGCACGCTGCCCGCGATTTGAAACGCCGGCATCGTCACGCCGAGGAGCTTGAAAATCCAATGACCGGTCACGACGAACAACAGCATCACGCCCGCTGCCACCGCGCTCGCCACCCGCGCCATGCGGATCTGCGCCTCCCGTGAATTCCGCGCCGTCATCGTTACAAACGCCGGCACCAACGCGATGGGATCCACGATCGCAAACAGCGACCCGAAGGCCAGCAGACTGTATTCGAGGAGGCTCATGCGACGCGCGCACTCTAGCGCGCATTCGTCCAACTGCCAACCCGCCCGCGACGCACCCGCGCCCCTCCCGCTCCCGCGCCCACCGCTCTCCGCCGCGCGCGCCCGCCCGTATCTCACGTCGGGGTTTTCCCGTGCCCGCCCCGGCTCAAAACAACCACCCGCGCACTCGCGTTTTTCTTTGTCCGCTCCGGCACCACGCCGCCGTCCTCCGGTCCGTGCACCCCATGCCTCTCTCCATCCGCGATACCCTCCAACTGAACAGCGGCCGCCACATTCCCCTCCTCGGCTTCGGCACATGGAAACTCAAGGACGGCGCGCAGGTGAAGGAGGCCGTCGCCACCGCGCTCAAGGTCGGTTATCGCCACATCGACACCGCGTCCATTTACGACAACGAGCGCGGCGTCGGCCAAGCCATCCGCGATAGCGGCCTGCCGCGCAGCGAGGTGTTTGTGACCACGAAAATCTGGACTGATGACATTCGCAAAGGTCGCTCGGGCGTCATCGAGGCGTGCCATGACTCCCTCGAACGTCTCGGCCTCAGCCAGGTTGACCTGCTACTTTTGCACTGGCCCATCGTCGGCAAGGACCGTGAAGCGTGGAAGGCCCTCGAACAACTTTACCACGAGGGCAAGGCCCGCTCCATCGGCGTGAGCAACTACCTGCCCCACCACCTCGACGCCCTCATCCAGCCGGGCGTGTCCGTGCTGCCGATGGTCAATCAAATCGAGTTCCACCCCTACTTGCTACAACCCGCCCTCGCTGCGGCGTGCCGCAAACGCGGCATCGCCCGCCAAGCGTGGTCGCCCCTCATGCAGGGCCACATCAACGAGGTCCCCGAGATCGTCGAGATTGCCAAACAACACGGCAAAACGCCCGCCCAGATCGTGCTCCACTGGGACCTGCAACACCAGGTCGTCACCATCCCGCGTTCCTCCACACCCAAGCACATCGCGGAAAACGCCGCGCTGTTCGACTTCGAGCTCAGCCCCGCCGACATCGCCGTGCTCGACCAACTCGACCGCCGCCAACGTTTCGGCCCCGATCCCGATCACTTCGATTTCTGATTGGCTCGTGACCCGAGCGTGAACCAAGGGGGAATAACTCCCATCCTCACGGCAGGTCGCCAACCGCATGACACCTCGCTTCTTCGCCGTTACACTGCACCCATGGGCATCGAAACCATCTTCTTCGTCTTCGGCCTGATCATCGTCATCGCGCTCTACGTCGTGATGAAGAAATCGAAACGCCTCAAGTGACGCGCCCATTCCGTCGTGCCGACGCGTAGCGCCGGCGGAGGTCGTCACGCAACGCGTCTGTTTGGATGATCGCGCTTAGGTAAAATCGGGCCAATCCCCTGCCTGTTCAGCCACATCCGAGTCACGCTCGTCGCAATAATACCCATCGCCGCACCTTTTCTGCGCTGGTTAAGTTCCTGTGACATTTGCTTAATACGGGCCGTTCCTCCGTCATGCGTCCCGCCCCGCCCACCCCCGCTCGCGTCCTTGTCGCCGACAACTCGGTCGCCGGCCGTGGAGTATTGGTGATCCTCTTGGAAGGCGCCGGTTACGACGTGATCAACGCTTGCGACGGGCGCCAAGCGATGGACGCGTTGCGCGCCCACGCCTTTGACCTCGCCATCCTCGACCACGAGATGCCCAACCTCGACGACATCGGTGCGTTGGTCGACCTCCGCGCCGAGTTACCCGATCTGCCCGTCATCATCTGCGCTCACACGCTCAGCGCCGAACACACCTCGCGCTACCGCGAACTCGGTGTGGTCGAATTGCTCGCCAAGCCCGTCGATCCTCACGTGCTCCGCGATAAAGTCACCGCGCTGCTCGCACGGCACCACCCGCAGCTCTCCACCCCACAGGGAAGCACGGCGCCGTTCCGCAGCATTCACGCCACCGCCGGCGACCCCGCGCTCTGCCCGCTCGCCAGCGGCCCGTCTCGCTACGCAAAAAAACTTCAGACCGATCTCCGCCGCCTGCGCGACTTCCGCTCCGTCGCGATTCTCGAAGGCCGCGTCGGCTCCGGCCGCTTCGAACTCGCGCTCAGCCTTGCCCCCGCCGCACCCGCTCACGCCTTCGTTTGCCATGCCGACGAACTGACGCCCGCGCACCTCGACCGGTTATTCAGACCCGCACAAACCACCACGCATCCCGTGCTCTTTGTCGCGCTCGAAGCCGACCGCCTCGATGCTTCCCGGCAAGCCTGGCTGGAGGATCTTCTCTGCGGCCGGGTCGCCGGGCACTCCAGCCTCGCCAAACGCCTGCGCCTCGTCCTCTGCGCGCAAACATCGCTTTGCGATCTTCACTTCAACGAACTCCTGCTTATGCGCGGAGTGACTGCGACCCTCGTCCTGCCCGACTTCGTGGATCGTTGGATGGATTGGGCGGACATCGCCTGCACCATCCTTCGCCGCGCCGGCGCCGGTCGCAACGCGTTCGACCCCGAGTCTCTCCGCTGGATCAACCGTTACACATGGAAAGGCGACTACATGCAGCTCCACCGCACCGTCGAGCTCGCCCGCCGCCTCGCGGGGGTTTCACCGGTTGTCCTGCCCGCGCACCTCGAACAAGCCGCCGCCGCCGAGCCCGGCTGCAACGAGCCGCTGTTCCACGACCTCCTCTTCCACGTCCACAGCGGCGAGTGAGCCCGAGGGCGGCCTCCAGCGGGAGCGAGCTTGCTCGCGATTGCCCTGCGGTCATACCTGCCCGGTCCATGCCTCACCACATCCTCGCCATCGACGACTCCAAAGCCGTGCGGCTGCTCCTCAAAAAAGCCCTCGCGCCGTTCGCCTGCACGGTCGACGAAGCGACCAACGGTTTCAACGGCCTGTTCGCCATGGAGCGCCGCTTACCCGACCTCCTGCTCATCGACGCCGCCATGCCGACGATGGACGGCATCGAGATGCTCACGATGTTGAAATCCAAGGCCCAACTGCGCGACATCCCCGTCGTCATGCTCGTCTCGAGCACCGACCACAAAGTCCTCCCCAAAATCGCCGAGCTTGGAGTGACCCATCTTTTAAAAAAACCGTTCACCGACGCCGCCGCCGTGGACGCCATCCGCGCCGTGATCCCGCTCACCGCGAAGTAATCACACCGAACACGACAGGATCACGCGTGGTCGAGTTCGATCCAAAAACGACTGCCCGTCCCCGGCTCCGATTCGACGCCCGCGTCGCCGTCCATTTTTTCGGCGGCGCGTCGCACGATACTTAACCCGATTCCGGTGCCCTCATACGCGGAGGCGGAGGGCAACCGTTCGAAAATCCCGAAAATGCGGGCGCGGTCGCCCGGCGCGATGCCGATACCGTTGTCCTCCACCCACACCTTCACGCGTCGCATGCGGACTTCGGCGTGAATCTTGACGCGCGGATCGCGGCCCGGCGGCACAAACTTGAGGGCGTTGCCGATGAGGTTGGAAAAACACTGATTCAGCAGCGCGTCGTTGCCGCGCACCGACGGCAATCCGGCGGCAATCTCGATACTCACGTTTTTTCCTCTGAAATTTGGGTAACGCTCGATGAGGTCGTGCAACAGCGTTCCCAGTTCGATCGTTGCCATCGGGATCTCCGTCTTGGATATCCGCGTGTAGGTGAGCACGTCGTGGATCAACCGTTCCAGATGCACACCCGAACGAACGATCTTTCCGAGGTAGTCTTTCACATCCTCCGACAACGACGGGCCGTGATCGTCGACCAAGATCTGGGCATACGCGTGCATCGATCGCAACGGAGCCCGCAAGTCGTGCGAGATCGTGTAGGAAAACGCCTCCAGATCCGCCATCGCCTTCTTTAAACTCAGCGTGCGCTCTTCGACCCGTTGCTCGAGCAACTCCTCGGCGCGTTTGCGCTCGGTGATGTCCACGATGAAACAGATCGCGAGTTCGTCGGTTTGCTGAAGCGAGTTGCGCCCCGGCGCGGGAAAAAGCGCATAGCCGATGATGACCGGCACGCGGTGCCCGTCCTTATGCAGATAATCTTTCTCATACGGCTGACACGCCCCTCGCTGTCGCGCTTCGGCGATCGCCTTGTAGTCGCGTTCCAGATGCTCGGGCACGGTGAGGTCGTGCCAGTTGAATTGTCCCGCATCCAACTCCGCCCGCGTGTAACCGAGGAGCTGCAGCAACGCGTCGTTGGCCTCTAAAAACAATCCCTCCAAATCCGACACGCCGGTCGCGATCACGTTGAGCTCCGTCCACAACTGAAAACGCCGCTCGCTGGCCCGCAGTTCCGCCTCGGCCTTCTTGCGATCGCTGACGTCGTGAAACACCAAAACCACGCCGATCAACTCGCCCGACGACGCGCGGATCGGCGCGGCGCTGTCTTCGATCGGCCGCTCCGTGCCGTCGCGCGAAACCAACACCGTGTGATTGGCGAGCCCCACTACGCAGCCCTCGCGCAAGACCCGCTGCACGGGATTCTCCGCCACGTTGCGAGTCTGTTCGTGGAAGATGCTAAACACGTCGGTCATCGGTCGCCCCTTGGACTCCGCGAGCGACCACCCCGTGAGCGATTCTGCGGGAGCGTTCATGAATTCGACGCGTCCTTCCACATCGGTCGCGATGACCGCGTCGCCGATGCTGGAGAGCGTCACGTGAAACCATTCGCGTTGCTGGCGCACCAGTTCCTCGGACCGTCGCCTCGCGTGAATTTCGCGCGAGAGATCATCGATCTTTTTGTTGAGTTCAACGAAGCGCGCGGTCGCCGCCTCGTGTCGCTTCAAACGCACCAACACATGCGCCGTCCCGCCTTCCACCGGCGATCGCACCACGGCGCCTTCGCAACGCAGGGGCTCGCCGTTGGGCACGCCAAACGCCGCCGGCCCATACACCATCTGCCCCGTCCCCGCCCAGAGCCGCAACGACGCCCTCACTCCTTCCTCGGACTCGGCGGGCGCGAATTCCGACAACAACCGCCCGACGATTTCCGCCTCGTTTCGCGCCAGCAACGCCATGGCTGGAGCGTTGCACGCCAAGACTCGTCCCTCGCTGGAAACCAACATCAGGGCGTCGGTGAACGGCACCGACCAACGGCGAAACTCGTCGCGTGTCATGATCAAATGGCTGGCTTAAAATACTCGCGACCGACCGACCGCGTCGCCTCGTCGGTCGGCTTCAGATGAACCACCACGCGACACCCGGCATGGCCGCGCGCGATGGTCTCTTGCAGCTCCACTTTGGCGTAGCCGAGGTTGTCGGCGGCGATGGCGCCAAAGACATTCGACGTCATCATACACATCGCGGGACGCCCGATCACCTTCTCGGCAAACGGACACGCGCGGTTGCCAAACACGATCTTGTCCTCGGTCTCCTCGATCACAAAAAAGTCGCCCTGGATACGGCGCTTCAAATCGATGAGCACGCGCGTGACCTGCTCGCGGTTGAGTTCACTCACCTGGAACGCCGCCTTATACATCGCGTCGAGCGAACGGCCCATGTTTTGCCCGACGATGCTCACCAAGCCGGACGCCTCTTCGAGCCCGACGACATCTTGCAGCACGCCCGAAAGCTCGCGGATCAACGTCCGGGTGAAGACATCGCGCTCCAGCGGCACGTCGAGGTTTTGGGGAGCAAGGGAAGGCGCGGGGCGGGGTTCAGTCTTCATGATGGAATCGTTCGCCAGCCTCGGTCTTCTCGCCGAGGTGACCACCTGCGTGACGGAAAGTTGGCCACTTCCCCGCGCCTGTCCAGAGGCAGAGCCATGGGGAAATCCCCGAATATGGCCCCCTGTCGAAAGAGCGGCCTACAGCGACAGACTTTCGCCAGGGCGAACCACTTGCACCCGATGCCCGCGCGCGGCGGCATCCTGCGCGAACTGCTCCGG
>DFYA01000124.1:31142-33719 GCA_002382525.1 Opitutaceae bacterium UBA4094 | reverse complement strand
CCCGCCTCTCTCCATGTTTCGCCCGCTCCGTAACTGCCTCGCTCCTCTCGCCGCCGTCACCTTGGCCTTCGCCGGAGGTGGAAACTTCCAACCCACCGTCTTGGACAGCGGCAATGCCGGCCTGCTCGCTTCGCCGCACATTGCATTCCGTCAAATACTCGACGACCTCCTGCTCCCGCCCGCCGAATTTAAAGCCGTGCCCGCGCCCGAAAAGCGCTGGCGGTCGGCCGACTACCCCGCCCACACCGCCGCCGCCGAACTCGACGACCTCCGCGCGGCCGGTGCCTCCGACGAGGTGATCGCCCGCCACGCCCAGCGCCGCGCATCCGCCCTCGACCCGCTCGACCCGCCGCCGCCAGCCAGCCTCCACGACTTGCCCGTCGAATTCGCCACCTACTTCAAAGGCGTTCGAGCGCTTCAAAAGCCTGACCTACCCGCCGCCCGCAAAGCCTTCGAGGCCGTCCTCGCGCTCCCGCCTGATAAGCGTCGTCACAAAACCGTCTGGGCCGCCTACATGCTCGGCAAACTCGCCGCCCGCTCCGGAGATCGCGAGGAAGCCGCCGCCTGGTTCGTCCGCACGCGCGACTTTGCCCGCGAGGGTTTTGTCGATTCCACCGGCCTCGCCGCCGCAAGCCTCGGTGAAGAAGCACGCCTCGCCTATGATCAGAAAGAATGGCTCGCCGCCTGCGAACTCTACCTTCGCCAATACGCCACCGGCGACACGACCGCCCTTAACTCCCTCCGCTTCACCGCCGCTCGCGCCACCAGCGAACCCAAACCCGAGGTGCTCGCCCAGTTCGCCCGCCACCCCGGCCCGCGCGCCGTCATCACCGCGCGCCTGATGGAGCGCTTTTGGACATTCGACCGCGGCTACTACGAACCGTATCACCCGCAGACCTATGACGACGAATCCCCCGAACCCGGCAAACTCGTCCGCCGTTGGCTCACCGCCCTCGAGGCCGAGAACATAACCGACGCACGCGAGGCGACCCTCTTCGCCCTCGCCGCCTACAAAGCCGGAGCGTTTACCGACTGCGCCCGCTGGCTGAAACTCGCCCCCGCCGACGAACCCGGCCCCGACTGGCTGCGCGCGAAGCTCGCATTGCGCGACGGCCGTATCGACGACGCGACCGCGTTGCTCGCCGCCACCGTGCAAAAATCCGCCGCGCCGTTCGGCTACGGACGCAACACGTCTCAGCTGAGCGGCGAACTCGCGCAACTTCGCCTTGCCCACCGCGACTATGCCGAAGCCCTCCGCCTGCTGCTGCGCGGCGGCTACTGGATAGATGCCGCCTACATCGCCGAACGCGTTTTCAGCATCGAAGAACTCACCGCCTTCGTCGCAGTCGAGAAGAACTTGGGAGAAGACGAGGCCCGCCTGAAGCACCTGCTTGCGCGTCGTCTCGTTCGCGCCGACCGCGCAAGCGAGGCGGCCGTGTATTTCCCGCCCAACTACGCCGAGACCCTTGCCGATTTCACGGCTCACCTCAAAGCCGGCGCCGATCTCTCCCGACCCGCGGTCGCCCGCGGACTCTCGCTGTTCCGCGCCGCGGAGATCCTTCGCTGGTCCGGCATGGAACTGCGCGGCGCCGAGCTCGAGCCGGATCAAACCTATTGGGGAGGCTCGTATTCCGGTGTCACCACCGTGCTCGACTCCCGCAGCAAAGCCGGCGGTTTCGCCGCGCCCTCCGACGACGAAATCGCCCGCGCCATCGTGCCGGCTGCCACGCCCAACCGGCGCTTCCACTATCGTTATCTCGCGGCCGATCTCGCATGGGAAGCCGCGCAACTTCTTCCCGACAACTCCACGGAGCTCGTCAAGGTTCTCATGGAAGCCGGCGGCTGGATCAAAGCCCGCGACCCGCAAGCCGCCGACCGTTTCTACAAAGCCTTGGTCAACCGCTGCCCCGACACCGACCTCGGCCGCGAAGCCAAACGCATCCGCTGGTTCCCCAAACCCTGATGCCCCCGCGCCCAACCTATTTGTCACTTAATAAGTGACAAACACGCCCGGGGCTCCTGCTCCACGTTCAACCCTCGGACCCGCCGCCCCAATCCGAACGTGGGAAGCGTGAGCGCCCCGTCCGCTGCGCCCCCGCGAAATTCCCGAAGATTCACCGCCTAGGCACGACCCTCCGCCCCCCCGCCGCAGCAACCCGGTCTGAACGTGGGAGGCGAGCTTGCTCGCGATTGTTCGCCTCTCATCGCGAGCAAGCTCGCTTCCCACCCCAAACCCCACTCCACCGCCCCGTGGCTCTGAACGTGAGTTCAGAGAGAGCCCGCACTTCTCCGCCTCGTTCTCATTCTCGCCCNNCGCCTTCCGCCCGTGCCCGAACTCCTTCATACGCTCCACACCACCTTCGGCTATCCCGAGTTCCGTCCGCTCCAACGCGATATCATCGAAACCTCCCTCGCCGGCCGCGACGTCTTCGCCCTGCTTCCCACCGGCGGCGGCAAATCCCTCTGCTTCCAAATCCCCGCCCTCCACCGCACCGGCCTCACCATCGTGGTCTCGCCGCTCATCGCGTTGATGAAGGATCAGGTGGACCAGCTTCAGGCCGCCGGCGTCGCCGCCAC
>DFYA01000124.1:24917-31064 GCA_002382525.1 Opitutaceae bacterium UBA4094 | reverse complement strand
CACGATTTCCGCCCCGAATATCGCCAGATCGCCAAGCTCCGCGAGCTCCTCCCCGACGTGCCCGTGATGGCGCTCACCGCCACCGCCACCGAGCGTGTGCGCGTCGACATCGTCAAACACCTGAAGCTGCGCAACCCCGCCACATTCGTCGCGTCCTTCAACCGCCCCAATCTCACCTACAAGGTCACGCCCAAAGACAAACCCACCGAGCAGATNNTGCGCCTCCCGCGCCGCCACCGAGCGCATCGCGGAGGCCCTCGCCGGCAAAGGCTACAGCGCCCGCGCCTACCACGCCGGCCTCGACACCGACGAACGCGCGCGCAACCAGGAGCTGTTTCTCCGCGACGAGGTTCGCATCATGTGCGCCACGATCGCCTTCGGCATGGGCATCNNCAGGAAACCGGCCGCGCCGGTCGCGATGGTTTGCCCGGCGATTGCCTGCTCCTTTTCTCCGCCGGGGACGCCGCCAAGCAGACGCACTTCATCGACGAGATGACTAACGAGCAGGAGGCGCAGGTCGCGCGCAACCAGCTCCGCCAGATCATGCGCTACGCCGAGGGCGCCGGATGCCGTCGCTCCGAACTGCTCAACTACTTCGGCGAACAGTGGACCCTCGATAACTGCGCCGCTTGCGACAACTGCAACGAGCCGCGCGACACCTACGACGGCACCGTGCACGCGCAGAAGTTTCTCTCCTGCGTCTATCGCATCAACGCCGTCACCCGCTTCGGCGTCGGCATCAACCACGTATGCGAAGTCCTCACCGGCGCCGACACCGACAAGATCCGCCGCTGGGAACACGACCGGCTGTCCACCTACGGCATCGGTAAAGAACTCCAACGCTCCGCCTGGGCCGGCGTCGGCCGCGAGTTACTCCGGCTCGGTTTGCTTACTCAAAGCGAGGGCGAATACCCGACGCTCCTCCTCTCCGCCGACGGCTTGGCGTTCCTCAAAGAGCGCCGCACCCTCACGCTCACCAAGCCGATGGAAGCGCCGAAGGTCCGCAAACTCGTGCGCCGCGAGGGCGACATCGAGTGCGACGAGATCCTGTTTCATCGCCTGCGTGACCTGCGCAAAAAGCTCGCCGACGAGCGCAAGGTCCCGGCCTACGTTATCTTCGGCGACGCCACGCTCCGCCAGATGGCGCGCGAGTATCCACAATCTGATGACGCGATGGCCTCCATCTTCGGCATGGGCCAGAAGAAGCGCGCCGAGTTCAGCGAGGTGTTCAGCCGCGAGATCTCGACCTACCTCCAGGACAACTCCCGCCAGACCTTCAACTAGGGAGGGACGACCTCCGTGTCGTCCGCCTTCGGGCCCTTTCGCCGCAATGTGGGAAGCGAGCTTGCTCGCGATTCCGCAAACCATCGCGAGCAAGCTCGCTTCCCACCTTCAACGGCAGATGGCGTAGATAAGAATCCGAAATCTGCGCCCCTCTGCGCCATCTGCGGTTAGGACTGGCTTGTTTGCAGCTGTGGGCATCCGCCTGAGAGGCCTGCCCCAGCCGGTCCGCCTCCCACGGGCTTTCCCCGCCGCCCGCACGGGCTCGGTTCCGAAGGCCGTTTAGCGCGCCGCCCGATGTTTTTAAAAGCCACCCGGGTGCAAACTAGAGGCTATGAAAATCAGCGAAATCATGACCCGCGATCCGCAGTGCGTGTCACCCACCGACACGCTCATCGACGCCGCAGTCATCCTGCGCGACCTCGACGTCGGTTCGGTGCTCGTCTGCGACCACGACCGCATCGCCGGCATCCTCACCGACCGCGACATCAGCATCCGCGCCGTCGCCGATGGGCGCGATCCTCACCGCACCCTCGTCCGTGATGTCATGACACCCGACGTCAGTTTCGTTTTCGAGGACGACGATGTATCGGCCGCCGTCGAACACTTCGAAAAAGACCAGGTGCGCCGCCTGCCCGTGCTCGACCGCGACAAGCGCCTCGTAGGCATCCTCTCGTTGGGAGACCTCGCCGTCGACGCCGACCTCCAGCTCGGGGCCGAGGTGCTCCGCGAAATCTCCACCCCCTCCCACCCTCTGCGCTGAGGCGACCTCTTCTTCATGAAACACACCGTATCCACAAACGCCGGCCTTTGGTGGCAGGGCGACGTCCAGATCACCGCCGGCCATTCGATCCTCGAAGGCCTGCTCGCCGTGCCGGAAAACGCCGGGGGCCTCGTCATCTTCGCCCACGGCAGCGGCAGCAGCCGCCACAGCGAACGCAATCAAAGCGTCGCCGCCACGCTGCAACGCGAGGGCCTCGCCACGTTGCTGTTCGACTTGCTCACGCTCGAAGAGGAACACCTCGACGCACGCATGAACCACCTGCGCTTCGACATCGAGTTCCTCGCCGGCCGGCTCCGCGCCGCCTCGGCGTGGGCCGCGCGTCAGGAACAAACCATGGGACTGCGCACCGGTTTCTTCGGAGCCAGCACGGGCGCCGCCGCCGCGCTCCTCGCTGCTTCGACCGACGAAAACATCAGCGCCGTCGTCTGCCGCGGCGGCCGCCCCGACCTCGCCGGAGACACTGTGCTGCAACGCGTCGAGGTGCCGACGTTGCTCATCGTCGGCGGCGACGACGAACCGGTGATCCCGCTCAACGAACACGCGCTCGCCCACCTGCGTTGCACCAAGCGGCTCGAAATCATCCCCGGCGCCTCGCATCTCTTCGAGGAACCCGGCGCCCTCGACGCCGTCGCCGCGCTCGCCGCCGGTTGGTTCGACACCTACCTGCCTGTTCAAGGCTGGAGTCCGTAAACACCATGACTCGTGACCGGCCCTACCGTGATCGCCGCGCCGCCGGACGCGCGCTGGCCAAGGAGCCCGCGCTGCACCGCCCCGGCCCGCCTCCGCTCATTCTCGCGCTCCCCCGCGGCGGCGTGCCTGTCGCCGCCGAGATCGCGGATGCTTTGAACGCCCCGCTCGACGTGTTTCTTGTCCGTAAGCTCGGTCTGCCCGACCACCCGGAACTCGCCATGGGCGCGCTGGCATCGGGCGGCGTGCGGGTCCTTGACGCGGCCTTGATCGAATCGGCGCGTGTCACGCCGGAGGAACTCGCCGCAGTCTTAAAACGCGAAGCCGCCGAGCTCGAACGCCGCGAGCAACGCTATCGCCAGGGCCGTCCGTTGGCCGACGTGCGCGACCGTCCGGTGATCGTGGTCGACGATGGACTCGCCACCGGCTTCACGCTGCGCGCCGCGATTGGTGCGTTGCGCCGTGCCGGCTGTCGTGACCTCACGGTTGCCGTGCCGGTCGGCGCCGCGTCAAGCTGCGCCGATCTCGCCGAGGAGGTGGAGACGCTCGTGTGCCCGCTCCGGCCGCATCCGTTCCACGCCGTGGGACTTTGGTATGACAAGTTCGAGGCCACGTCCGACGACGAGGTGATCGCCTGCCTCGCCCACCATCTCGACCGCCACGCCGCCTAAACACCTGCAACGTTTCCCATGACCGTTCACGCATCCCAACTGAGTCGCGACGCCGAAGTGGTGCGCCGCGAGGCCCTCCGCCTCTCGGTCCCCGACGACTACGAACGCATCATTTCCTGGGTCGGCGACGCCTCCGTCGTCTTGCTGGGCGAGTCCACCCACGGCACCGACGAATTCTACGAGGCGCGCGCCTTGATCACGCGACTCCTGATCGAGAAGCGCGGGTTCACCGGAGTCGCGATCGAGGGCGACTGGCCCGACGCGTATCGGGTCAATCGATACATCAACACCGCTGAATCTGTCGGCGACCCGGCAGACGCGTTGGGCGGCTTCGAGCGCTTCCCCACGTGGATGTGGCGCAACTCCGTCGTCGTCGATCTCATCTCCTGGCTGCGCGCCCGCAACGCCGCGGCCGAGCCCCGTCACCGCACGGGGTTTTACGGGCTCGACCTCTACAGCCTGCGTTCGTCGATGAAGGCCGTCATCGACTACCTCGACAAACACGACCCGGCGGCCGCCCGCTCGGCTCGCCAGAGCTACGGGTGCTTCGATCAATTTGGCCGCGACGCCGAGGCGTATTCGAGGGCGGCGAGCCGCTCGGGCGGAAAACGCCTGTGTGAGGAGGCCGTGACCCGCGAGCTGCTCGCGTTGCGCGAACATCGCGCGGCCTTCCTGCGGCACAACAGCGCGGCGGCGTCCGACGAGTTTTTCTACGCGGAGCAAAACGCCCGCCTCGCCCGCAACGCCGAGCACTACTACCGCACGTTGTTCAAGGGCCGCGTCGCTTCCTGGAATATTCGCGACCGCCACATGGCGGACACCTTGGAGGCGTTGCTCGCGCACCTCGGCTCGCGCGGACAAGCCCCTAAGATCGTCGTGTGGGCGCACAACTCCCACCTGGGCGACGCGCGCGCCACGGAGATGGGTGATGACGGCGAGATCAACCTCGGCCAACGCGTGCGCACCCGCCACGGCGCCGACTCGCGCATCATCGGTTTCACCACGCACCACGGCACAGTCATCGCCGCCACCGACTGGGGCGAACCTGCGGAACGTAAAACCGTGCGCCCCGCACTCGCTGGAAGTTGCGAAGCGCTGTTCCATGAGACCGACGTCGATCACTTCTTCCTGCCGCTCACCCCCGGCAGCGGCGCGTATGACATCCTCGCCACGCCCTTGCTCCAGCGTGCGATCGGGGTCGTTTACCGGCCCGATACCGAACGTCAGAGCCATTATTTCCGCGCCCGCCTCTCCCACCAATTCGACGCCGTTGTGCACTTTGATTCGACCCAGGCACTCCAACCACTCGAACGAAAGCAACCCGCTTTTGGAAAGGAAGTTCCAGAGACTTTTCCATCCGGCGTCTAAGTCGGCATAGGGAGGCCGCCTGATGGGGTGGATACCCCCGGGCATTGGGGCGCACGCCCACTCAACTCTTGATGGGAAAACGATACCGTAGTCATCGATGAGTTCGGACAATCCCACCCTCACTCCCGCCGGAAACGCCACGACCATAGACCACGGACGGACCCTCTCGCCCGAGGACCGTCATCGCGTTTTGGTGGAATGGAACCGCACCGCTTCGCCCTACCCTCGCGACGCGTGCATCCACGAATTGTTTGAGTCTCAGGCCGCTGCCGTGCCCAACGCCGAAGCCTTGGTCGTCGGCCACGAGCGCCTGACCTTCGGCGAACTCGACCAACGCGCCAACCGCATCGCGCATCGCCTGCGCGCGTTGGGCGCCGGCCCGGAGAGCTTGGTGGGGGTCTTCCTCCCGCGCGGCGTCGATCTCATCTGCGCCCTCATCGGCGTGCTCAAGTCCGGCGCCGCTTACGTGCCGTTGGACCCGAAGTATCCCGCCGACCGTCTGGCGTTCATCCTTGAGGATGCGAAACCCGCCGCCGTGCTCACTCACGAAACGCTCGCGGGCACGTTGCCCGGTCTGGCCGAGACCTCCACCGCGCTGGTCTGCCTCGATACCGACGAACAGCTCGCTCATCTCCCGACCGGTAACCCCCCGCGTTCCGCCCAGCCGGAAAACCTCGCCTACGTCATCTACACCTCCGGTTCCACCGGTCGGCCCAAGGGCGTGTGCATCGAGCATCGCAACGCCGTCGCGTTCATCAGCTGGTGCGGCGAACTCTACGGCCCTTCGGAACTGAGCGGCGTCGTCACCACCGCGACCGTGTGCTTCGACGCGTCCGTGCTCGAGCTGTTCACCCCGCTTTGTTTCGGCGGCAAACTCATCGTCTCCGAAAACGCCCTCACCGTTCCCGAGCTGCCCGCGGCCAACGAAATCCATTTAATGGATACAGTGCCGTCCGCTATTCGCGAGCTGCTCCGCGCCGGCACGCTGCCCACGTCCATCGAAACGGTGAACCTCGGCGGCGAGCCCGTGCCCGACGATCTCGTGCGCGCCCTCTACGCGCTGCCCCACATCAAACGCGTCTACGACCAATACGGCCCCACCGAGACCACCGTCGTCGCCACCTGCGGTCTCCGCGACGCCAACGAACCCGGCACCATCGGCCGCCCCATTTCCAACTACACGGCGTATCTCCTGAACGAACGCCTCGAACCCGTCGCGCTCGGCGAAGCCGGTGAACTTTGCCTCGGTGGCGCCGGCGTCGCCCGCGGTTATCTCAACCGCCCCGAGCTCACCGCCGAAAAGTTCATCGCCGATCCGTTTTCCGCGACCCCGGGTGCGCGCATGTATCGCACCGG
>DFYA01000124.1:0-24905 GCA_002382525.1 Opitutaceae bacterium UBA4094 | reverse complement strand
GCCGTGGACGAAGCCGTCGCGCGGCTGTGGACCGATCCCGACGGCGGCAAAAAGCTCGTCGCCTACGCCGTCTCACCCGCCAACGGCTCCGCGCCGTCCGAACGTGATTTGCGCAATTACCTCAAATCGCGCCTGCCCGACTACATGGTGCCGAGCGCCGTCGTTTTTCTCGAACGCCTCCCGCTCACCCCCAACGGAAAAATCGATCCCAACGCCCTGCCCGCGCCGCCCGCTGGCCGGCCCGACGTGGACACGCCTTACGCCGCTCCCCGCACGCCGATGGAGCGTGTGCTCGCCGGCGCTTGGAGCCGCGTCCTGCGCATCGACACCGTCGGCATCGACGACCGGTTTATGGACCTCGGCGGCGACTCGCTCCGGCTCGTGAAGCTCCACCAGGAGATCGTCCAAGCCACCACTCAAAAACTTTTGATCACGGATCTTTTCCGTTTCCCGACCGTCCGAACCCTCGCCGCCCACCTCGAAAAACCCGCCGTCGGTCGCACCTCGAAAATCCTCGCCCGCGCTCAGCGCCAGAACGCCGCCCTCCGCAGTGTCAAAGCAGACGCCTCCTTCAACTCATGACCACTCCCCCCGCCCAGACCTCCACCCAAGGCATTGCAATCGTCGGCATGGCCGGCCGTTTCCCCGGCGCCCGCGACGTCGAAGCATTCTGGAAGAACCTGCGCAACGGCGTTGAGTCCATCAGCTTTTTCTCCGACGACGAACTCGTCGCCGCCGGCGTGGACCCCGCCCACCTGAAGGACCCGAACTACGTGAAAGCGCGCCCGGTCATGGACGACGCCGAGTTCTTTGACGCCAGTTTCTTTGGCTTCACCCCCGCCGACGCCGCCAACATGGACCCGCAACAGCGCGTGTTCCTCGAATGCGCGTGGGAAGCCCTCGAAAACGCCGGCTGCGATCCCGAGCGCTTCGACGGCGCCATCGGCCTCTACGCCGGCCTCAATCGCAACACCTACCTGCTCGCCAATCTTTGCACCAACCCCGAGTTCATCGAGAACCTGCTCGACGCCAAAAAGGCAGGCTTCTTCCAGGCGATGCTCGGCAACGAGAAGGACTTCATCGCCACCCGGGCCGCGTTTAAACTCAACCTGCGCGGCCCCGCCATCACCATCCAAACCGCGTGCTCCACCTCGCTCGTCGCGGTCAACATGGCCTGCCAGAGCCTGCTCACGTTCCAATCCGACGCCGCGCTCGCCGGCGGCATTTCGATCACCTTCCCGCAGACCAAGGGCTACGTTTACCAAGAGGGCGGCATCGAGTCCTCCGACGGCCATTGCCGCGTGTTCGACGCGACCGCACAAGGCACCGTTTTCGGCAGCGGCGTGGGCCTTGTCGTGCTCAAACGCCTCGACGACGCCCTCGCCTCCGGCGACCAGATCTACGCAGTCATCAAGGGCAGCGCCATCAACAACGACGGCGCCACCAAGGTCAGCTACACCGCCCCGAGCGTCGAGGGCCAAGTCGAGGTCGTGCAACTCGCGCAAGCCCTCGCCGGCATCCCGCCCGAGACCATCAGCTACGTCGAAGCCCACGGCACCGGCACCGCCCTCGGCGACCCGGTCGAGGTCTCCGCGCTCAGCGAGGCCTTCCGCGTGAGCACCGATCGCAAACAATTCTGCGCCATCGGCTCCGTGAAAACCAACGTCGGCCACCTCGACGTCGCCGCCGGTGTCACCGGTCTCATCAAAACCGCGCTGTCTCTCCACCACCGCGAGATCCCGCCGAGCCTTCACTTCGACACCCCCAACCCGAAGCTCGAACTCGAGAACAGCCCGTTCTTCGTCAACACGCGCCTGATGCCATGGGAACGTCGCGGCACGCCCTTGCGCGCCGCCGTCAGTTCCTTCGGCGTCGGCGGCACCAACGCCCACGCGGTCCTCGAAGAAGCGCCCGCGCGTCTTCCTTCCGGCCCGTCGCGCCCGTGGCAATTGCTGCCGCTTTCCGCCCGCAACGAGGCCGCGCTCGAGCGCGCCTCGGTCCGCCTCCGCGACCACCTCAAAAACACTCACGGCCTCAATATCGCCGACGCCGCCTTCACGCTCCAGACCGGACGCCGCGAGTTCTCCCACCGCCGCGTCGTGCTCTGCCGCGACACTGCCGAGGCCGTCGCGGTTCTGGAAAAACCCGACGCTCGCCACGTGTTCGACGGCATTCAAACCGGCAGCGAGGCCCCCGTTGTATTCATGTTTCCCGGACAAGGCTCGCAATACGTGGGCATGGGCGCCGAACTCTACGAAACCGAGCCCGTCTTCCGCGCCGAACTCGACCGCTGCGTGGAGATCCTCCGCCCGCTTCTCGGCCTCGATTTGCGGACGTTGATTCACCCCTCTGCGGCGGATGCCGCCGATGCCGAGGTGAAACTCAAACAAACCCGCTACACCCAACCCGCGCTCTTCGCGTTCGAATACTCGCTCGCACGGCTCTGGATGTCGTGGGGCGTGCAACCCTCCGCTATGATCGGCCACAGCGTCGGCGAATACGTCGCCGCCTGCATCTCCGGCGTGTTCAGCCTGGAGGACGCCCTCAAGCTCATCGCCCGCCGCGGTGAACTTGTCCAATCCTGCGACGAGGGCTCCATGCTCGCCGTGCGCCTCCCCGAAAAAGAAGTTCTCCCGTATCTCGACGAAAATCTCTGCATCGCCGCCGTCAACGCGCCGAACCTCTGCGTCGCCGCCGGCCCGCACGCCGACATCGACGCGTTGGAACAACGTCTGCGCGACGAAGGGCACTCCTCCATCCGCCTGCGCACGTCACACGCGTTCCACTCCCGCATGATGGATCCGATCCTCGAGGCGTTCACCGAAACCCTGCGCTCCGTGCCCATGCAGGCGCCGCAGATTCCCTATGTGTCCAACGTCACCGCGCGTTGGATCGGTGACGCCGACGCCGTCAACCCCGAGTTCTGGGCCGGCCATGTGCGCCAGCCCGTGCGTTTCGCCGACGGCCTCGCGGAGATTCTTAACGATCCGCAACGCGTGCTGCTCGAGATCGGCCCGGGTCAGACCCTTGCCAACCTCGCCCGTCAACATCCCGCGCGTCAGTCATCGCAGGTCGTCCTCGCGAGCCTTGGCGGCGCCAAGGAATCCGAGTCCGCCGCGATCCTCGGCACCCTCGGAAAACTCTGGCTCGCCGACGTGGACATCGACTGGACCGGCTTCTACGCGGCCGAAGAACGCCGCCGCATTCCGCTGCCCACTTACCCATTCGAAAAACAACGCCACTTTATCGACGCCCCGCGCGTTTCCGGCTGGGTCCGCGACGGCTCCGTCGCGCCCGCCAAGACCGCCCCTGCCGCCCTCGCGAGCGCGTCGGCCGACTCCGTCGCAACGGTTGCCGCCACCGCCTCGGCCTCCAGCGAGGCCGCCGCCGAACCGTCGTCGCGTCGCGAACGCATCGCCGCCGGCATCCACAAGATGTTGTTCGACCTTTCAGACATGCAACTGACGCCCGCCGACCGCTCGCGTCCGTGGATCGAACTCGGTTTCGACTCCCTGTTTCTCACGCTCGCGCGTCAAGAGGTGCAGACGGTCTTCGGCGTTCGGGTCACGTTCCGCCAACTGCTCGACGACGTCACCACCATCGATGCATTGACCGATTTCTTGGACAAAGCGCTTCCGCCGGACGGCGTGGAATCGGAAACCGAAACGCCCGCCCCCGAGGCCGCGCCCGTATCGGCCGCGCCGGCCAAAGCGTTTCCGCTCACCGACCAACAGCGGGAAATCTGGCTCGCCTGCCAGCTCGCCCCCGAAACGTCCTGCGCCTACAACGACGCCTCCGCGCTCACCCTCCGCGGCGCACTCGACATCGATGCGCTCCGCACCGCGATTCAAGCGGTCTACGTTCGCCACGAGGCACTGCGCCTCACGTTCGCTTCCGACGGCTCCGGACAGAAGGAGTCGCTTCCGGTGACGCTCGATATCCCGCTCATCGACTTCTCCTCCCAGTCCGAAACGGCACGGCGTGACCAACTCGCCGACACGTTGTCCGCCGAGATGAGCGAGGCGTTCGATTTGGTGAACGGCCCGCTGTTCCGCGCCAAGGTCCTCCGCCTCGCCCCCGAGGAACACGTGCTCATCGTCGCCGCCCACCACCTGGTGTGCGACGGTTGGTCTTGGAACATCCTCCTCGACGACCTCGGCCAACTCTACTCCGCCCGCATTCGGTCTCGTGCGTGCGAACTGCCCACGCCCACGCCGTTCAGCGAATTCGCCCGCATGCAGGAACAGTTGCACGCCGGCGCCAACTACGCCGCGACCGAGGCCTACTGGCTGCAACGTTTCGCCAACCTGCCGCCGCCCCTCTCCTTGCCGACCGATTTCCCCCGCTCCGCCGACACGAAGAACCAAGGCGCGTGCGAGGAACTGCGCATCGACCGCGAGCTCCTCCAAGCCTTGCGCAAAACCGGCGCGCGCCACGGTGCCACGTTCTTCGTGGTCGTGCTCTCCGCGCTCCACGTGTTGCTGCAACGCTTGAGCGGACAAAAGAACAGCGTGATCGCGATCTGCAGCGCGGGCCAGACCATGGCCGGTGCCGAGCGGGTCGTGGGCCACTGCGTCAACCTGCTCCCCATCTATAATCCCAACGAAGACGACCTGCCCTTCACGCGTTTCACCACGCAGATCAAAGATCTCATGCAGGCCGCCAACGAGCACGAGAACTACACCTACGGTAAACTCGTCGAGAAACTTGCCCTGCCGCGCGAGCCCGGACGCCCGCCGCTCATCAACGCCATGTTCACGCTCTCTCCCGAGGGCGACATCCCGTTCGAAGGCCTTCAGGTCTCCGAGGAGATCTGCGCGAAGAGCGTCGTCAACTTCGACCTCCTCTTCGGCGCCCGCGAGACGGAAGACGGCTTCATCGTTGACGTAAACTATAACCGCGACCTGTTCCGCGCCGAAACGATCCAGCGTTGGATGGGCCACCTGCATGCCATGCTGCGAGGCATCGCCGCCGCGCCCGAGACACCGCTCTCCGCCCTGCCGATGCTCGCCGAGGCCGATCGCCACCAACTCCTCGTGGACTGGAACGACACCGCCATGGCCTACCCGGATGTATGCGTGCACCAGTTGTTCGAGGCCCGTGTCGCCGAGAAACCCGACGCCATCGCCCTCATCGTGGACGACGAACGCGTCACCTACGCCGAGCTGAACAGCCGCGCCAACCGCATCGCCCGCCGCCTCCGCGCGCTCGGCGTCGGCCCCGAGAGCCTCGTCGGCATCTTCATGGAGCGGTCCGCCGACATGGTCTGCGCCATGATGGGCGTCTTCAAATCCGGCGGCGCCTACGTGCCGATGGACCCCGCGTATCCCGCCGACCGCATCGCCTACATGCTGCGCGACTCCCGCGCCCACACCGTCCTCACCGAGGACAAGCTGATCGGCAAACTGCGCGATTTCACCACGTCGCTCACCCACATGCCGCACATGGTGTGTGTCGACACCGACGAAAAGATCGCCGCCTGCGAGGACACCAACCCGCGTATCGTCACCCGCCCCGAACACCTCTGCTACGTGTTCTACACCTCCGGCTCCACCGGGCGCCCCAAGGGCGTCGCGGTCGAACACCGCAACTCCGTCGCCTTCATCCAATGGGCCGGCGTGGTCTTTGACGCACAACAACTCGACGGCGTGCTCGCCTCCACCTCGATCTGCTTCGACCTCTCCGTCTTCGAACTTTGGGTGACCTTGGGCCACGGCGGCAAAATCATCCTCGCCGACCACGCGCTCCTGCTACCGGCGCTTTCTGCCGCCAACGAGGTGCGGCTCATCGTCACGGTCCCGTCGATCATGCGCGAACTCCTGCGCATGAAGGCCCTCCCGGAATCGTTGAAGACCGTCACCTCCGGCGGCGAATACTTGCCCGTCGATATCGTGCAACAGCTCCACACGCTTCCGCACATCGACAAGGTCTGGGATCTCTACGGCCCCACCGAGACGACCACCTACTCGATGTTCGCGCTGCGCCGTCCCGACGAGCCCGCCACCATCGGTCGTCCCATCGCGAACACCAGCCTCTACATCCTCGACGAACACCTTCAACCCGTGCCCGTCGGCACGCTGGGCGAGTTGTTCATTGGCGGCGCCGGTGTCACCCGCGGCTACCTCAACCAGCCGGAACTCACCGCCAAGAAATTCATCCCCAACCCGTTCGCCGCCAAAGCCGACGAACGCATCTATCGCACCGGCGACCTCTGCCGCTATCGCCCCGACGGCAACGTCGAATACGCCGGCCGCATCGACCACCAGGTCAAGATCCGCGGCCTGCGCATCGAACTCGGTGAAATCGAAGCCGCCGTGCGTGCCCACCCCCTCGTGGCCGAAGCGGTCGTCATCGCCCACGAAGACTCCCCGGGCAAACAACGTCTCGTCGCCTACCTGTCCCGACACCCGGGCGCGCCCGCTGGCCCCGAGGCCGAGATCGCCTTCCGCACCGATCTCCGTCGCCACCTCGAAACCCGGCTCCCGCAGGGCATGATCCCGGAAACCCTCGTGCTCCTACCGAGGCTTCCGCTCACGCCCAACGGCAAGATCGATCGCAAGGCCCTTCCTGCTCCCGTCGAGGAAGACGCCGCCTCCGCCGCGCCGGAAATCGTCGCGCCACGCACCCTCACCGAGGAGACGCTCGCCGCGATCTGGAGCGAGTTGCTCGAACACGCCGACTTCGGCGTCAACGACGACTTTTTCCGCTTGGGCGGACACTCGCTGCTCGCCCTGCGCATGATCGCACGAGTCCGCGAATCCCTCCAGATCGACCTGCCCATCAAGACCGTCTTCCAATCCCCCACCATCGCCGGTCTCGCCCTCTTTGTAGACCAGGCGCTGATCGAAGAGATCGGCTCGCTCAGCGACGAACAGGCCGAAACCGCCACCAACGAGATGCAGCCCCTCGGGAAACCGGGGGACGCCCGCACCGCCTCCTGATCCCGCCAACGCCCCTCCACCCTCACGCCTTCACGTTTAACCCACCGCCGAGATGCCCACCTCCGACCTGTCCCACTCCACCCGTGCCGGTGCCACCCCCGGCGCGATCCGCTCCGTCGAGTCAGAAGTCCCCGCCGTAAATGCTCCACGACTAGCCGCGAACGCCGAACCCACGCCTACCGACGCCGCGCCCCTGCGCACCCGTCGACTCCACGATCGGTTCGAACTTCAGGCAGCGGCTACCCCCACCGCCGAGGCCGTGATCAACGGCTACCAACGGGTCACCTACCGCGAACTCAACGAACGCGCCAACCGCATCGCCCATCGCCTGCTCTCCCTCGGCGTCGGCCCCGAAACCCTGATCGGCGTGCACCTCGAACGCTCCGCCGACATGGTCGCCGCCCTTCTCGGCGTGCTCAAGGCCGGCGCCGCCTACGTCCCGCTCGACCCCATCTACCCCTCCGAGCGACTGGCGTTTTTCCTGCGCGACGCACAAGTCCACACCGTTCTCACCCAGGCCTCCCTGCACGACGCCTTGACCCGCGCCACCACCATCGCCGCGCACGACCCGGTCTGCGTGTGCCTCGACGCCGACGAACAACTGGCCTACGCCTCTATCGAGAATCCCGCTGCCGGCGCCGCGCCCGAGAACCTCGCCTACGTTCTCTACACACCCGGCGCCATCGATCCCAAAGGCGTCGCCATCGAACACCGCAACGCCGTCTCGTTCGTCCAATGGGCCGGCGATATCTACAGCCCGCGCGAACTCTCCGGCGTGCTCGCGTGCACCTCCATCGCATTCGATCCCTCCATCCTCGAAATCTTTGTGCCCCTCAGTTTCGGCGGAAAGATCATCGTGGCAGAAAACATCCTCGCGCTCCGCGAGCTGCCCGCCGCCGACGAGATCCGGCTGATGGACACCGTCCCCTCCATCGCCAACGAACTCTTGCGCATCGGAGGGCTCCCCCCGGCGCTCGAGACCATCAACCTGGGGGGCGAACCTGTGACCGACCGTCTCGTCCGGCAACTTTACGCCCTCCCCCACATCCAGCGCGTCTACGATCAATACGGCCCGGTCGAAGCCACCACGATCACCACCTGCGTGCTGCGCCATCCCAAACAGATCGCCGACTTCGGTCAGGCCATCACCGGGGTGCAAGTGCACGTCCTCGACGACGAACAACAACCTGTGCCTCCCGGCGCGATCGGCGAACTCTGCGTCGGCGGCACCGGTGTCGCTCGCGGCTATTGGAATCGCCCCGATCACACCGCGCTCAAATTCATTCCCAATCCGTTCTCCAATCAGCCCGACGCGCGCCTCTATCGCACCGGCGACCTCTGCCGCCGCCACGCCGATGGCCGCCTCGAATATGTCGGCCGCGCCGACGAACAAGTGCACCTCGAGGGTCGTCACGTGAAACTCGGCGAAATCGAAACCGCCCTGCGCGCCCACCCCTCGGTCGGCGAAGCCATGGTGATGCTCCGGCAGGACGACCCCGGCCGCCCCCGCCTCGTCGCCTACGTCGTGCCGCAACCCGCCCCCGAGCCCAAACCGGCCGACCTCCACCTCGCCTCCGAAGTGTGCCGATATCTGAGGACACGCCTGCCGAACCACTTCCTGCCGGCCTTCTTTGCCCTGCTCGCCTTCTTCACGTTGATGTCGGGCACCCGCGCCGAACGCGTGACGCTGCACGCGCCGAGTCGCATGCGCGCCGCCGATCAAAGCGTTAACTTCCGCGCCATCCGCGGACGTTCCGAAGATACCCTTGCCCGGATTTGGACTCGTATCATTGGCGTGAAACCGGTCGCGCCCTCCACCGACATCGCCGCCGCCGGCGCTCCGCCGACAGCCAAGACCGGGCTCGCCGCCAAGATTCCGAACGCCCTCCGCGCCCTGAATGTGACGGTCCACCGCGCGACCTCCGAAGCCACCCAACGTCTTCGCCAAGCGCACAACCGGGGCGGCCCCTCCGCCCGCTCCACGCCTTGGTCCGCGGCCTCGATCTACGGCTCGGTTCTCTGCTCTCCCACCCCCGCCTGACCGCTGTTCGCGCGCGCCGTGCGCGCCGCTCAAGCCGCTTCTGCGAGGCCCTCCGCCAAAAAGCACAGAAGGCACAAGACCTCGGGGTTTTGTGCCTTCTGTGCTTTTGCGTTTCCGGATCGCGCGTCGACGCCGCCGAGTTGCCGGCCCTTCCACGAAGCCCCACGCAATCCACAATTTCGCTTGATCGCCTTTGTTCTTTTTGCATACATTTAAGACACAGCCACCCCAACGGCCCTCTTTTACCCATGAAATACCCCCTGCTTGCCACCTGTCTCTTGCTTGCGTCCGCTCTTCTCGTTCAAGCGGAGACCGTTCACCAGACCGCCCTCGGTTCCGCCGCCTATAAAGGTGATGGAGGCAACGCAGTGAAAGGCGGCCTGATGGAGACGAAGACCGTCAAAGACGTTCCTGTCGCCCGCGTCACTCCCTCCATGAAACAGTGGGGCTTCGTCACTTATTGGATGGGCCTGCGCACACCCGCCGGCGATTCCACGATTCGTATTCGCGTGCTGAATACCGAAGAGACGACCGCCGATTACGCGGTCTATCTTTCCGGCGGCCCCAACGAGCCTTTCGGCCGCCTAACAATCCCCGCCGGCACGCCCGCCGATGAGTTTGTCGACATCGATATCCCCGTCTCCTCCGACAAGGAATGGAGCGGCATTGTCCTTAAAAAAACTACCACCGAGTCCCTCCCCGGCCCTTGGATCGAATCCGTCTCCGTTCTCCTCAAGTAAACACCCACTAAAAACTCCCACCCATGCGCTCATCATCCCTCATCACCCCACGAGCCCTCGGCATGATCGCCGCGCTCGCATTCGCGCCGTTGGCCGCATCCGGCCAGACGTTCCTCATCGACTTCAATACCACGGCGACCAGCGGCGGTTATCCCGGCGGTGCCGCGGCGTGGAACGCCTATGCCGCGCCCGCGAACGTCACCGGCACCATCAAAGACAGCACCGGCGCGGCCTCGACCATCAGCATCGGCTTGAGCGCTACTGGCGTCGGCACCATTGGCCCTTCCGATTCCACCCAAGGCACTCAGATCGACGCCAACGTCGGAGGCCCGTCGTGGCTGACCACTGGGCCGGGCTACACCGATACCCAGGCCGGCGATTACTTTTTCAGCAGCAACGAAGGATCGGGTGACGACGCCCTGATCGTTACGTTCTCCGGACTCACCCCGGGGGCCATCGTCTCGGTCGACCTGTGGATGGGCCGCATATCCGGCCAAGGTGGCGACGGTCGCTTCACCTATTCTTTAAATGGAGGAACCACCACCGCCGGCTTCAACGTTTTGGAAAAGAATGGCGCCGCCGCCGGCGACATCTGGGCAGGGACCAACACGAAGGATACCACCTTCCGCGCATTCGATGACGGTCGAAATCTAGGCCGCTACATGAGCATCACCGGCCTCACGGTCGATTCCGGCGGCAACCTCATCATCACCGCAGCCGATGCTCCCGGCTCCAGTTACACCGGCATCGCCGCGATTCAACTGACCGTCTCCAACATCCCCGAGCCCACGACTTACGCCGCTTTGCTCGGCGTGGGCGCTCTCGGGCTTTGCGCGATGCGGCGCCGTCGCTAAGCTTAACGCTTTCGACTCTGATTCCCCGAAACCGGAGACCCCAAGTCTCCGGTTTTTTTGCGCCTGCTCTCAAGATGCCGCCGCGCACGACTCTCCTGCCGCAAACTTGGCGGGCGCGCGCAGGACAAGTGGCGGCCCCTTGTCACCGTTGATTCGCTGCAACATCTGACGCAGCGCCAGCCGACCGATGTTTTCGTTGTCGACTTCCGTGCTTGTGAGCACCGGAACACTCGACGCGTGCACATAAGCGTGACGATGAAAGCCTGCGATCGACACATCACGCGGGATACTCAGCCCCGCGCGGATCAACGCCTCGCCCAGCCGATAACCGAGAAAATCGTCAGCAGCCACCCAAGCGCGGACGCCACTCTTCACCCCCGCCTCCACTCGGGACGCGGCGTGCTCCTGCGCCTCGAACGGATGTGGATCGTTCGGCACGTGTGAAATCGAAACCACCTGCTCCATGTCCAACGTAAGCCCCTCGGCGACTATTGCCTCGGCAAACGCCCCGAAGCGGTCGCGGGCCCAACTGATCTCCGGCATGAGTCCGTAAAACCCGATTCGCCGATGCCCCAGCGCGGCTAGATTCCGGACGATGTCCTTCATGCCGCCAAAGCTGTCGATACCCACGACATCGATCGCGCTGCCAGCATAGTCATGCATCATCGAGACAACGGGGAATCCCCCACTTAACGCGGCGACGATCTCCGTCGGCCAATGATAAATGAGAATCACGCCGTCACAGCTTTTGTCGCGTAACGACGGCGGACACGAACCCGGCCGCAAAAGCTCCATGCATTTATCGAGAGGCGTGTGATGCATCTGCAACGTCACCCCGGCTTCCGACGCCGCCCCGCTCAACCCGTGCAAATAACCGCCAGGGGTGCTTGATCCGGCCGAGAGCACCAAAATCTGCCGCGCTCTCACCGCTCTCGCCTCGTTCGCACCCGCGCGCCGCTGCGGCACATACCCCAGTCTCAGCGCCTCCGCCATGACCTTCTGCCGTGTCGCCGGGTGAATACCCGGCACCCCTCGCAACGCCCGGGACACGGTGGAGACAGAGACCTCCAGCTTCGTAGCGACATCCTCAAGCGCGATAGTGCTTCTCATTACTCAGAAACCATTCCTTGTTTGCAAAAACTTGCAAGGGATATCTTTTCTTGCCGAAACTTATCGACAAATCACAGTCCGTGGCTTCTCTACTCGAAGCTAGACCAACCCCATCCGTTAACCCCCTTGCCACACGCCATGAACCTCACCTACGCCATACGCCTTCCCCGCGTTGCCCTCGGCATGATTACTCTGATCTCCGGTGCCGCTGCCCACGCCGCCGTTACCTATAGTTTCAATTCAGCCGACACCTGGAATACCGCAGACACCGTCTTTCGGACAACGACCTTAGACCCGGTCGCTACGCCCCCCACCAACACCGCAGTCGTCATTGGCGGAAATACCCTGCGCGCCGCTCAAACCTTTCAGGTTACCGGCACAGGCTACACCGTCACCGACTTGTATATCGCTACCGACGACTATGCGGCCAATGCCACGGTCAATTTCCGACTCTATTCAATCGCAGATGCCGTGACCTCAACGGGCACGGGCTACTACCCCACGCCGATCGAAGTTCTGTGGAGCGGATCGTTTTCACAGGCCTCCGCCAACAGCCTCAATCAGACTTTCCGGATTCAACTGACCGGTGCAGATCAATTCACTCTCGCCGCCAACACCGGCAACGCCGGCTACGCGTTCGAGGTCTTCACCGAAGGCACGACGCAAGTGATCGATTGGAGCCGGGAAGCCTCCTCCGTAAGTTCCACCTACATGGCTTATCGGCAGCCCCTGACCGGCGATCCGGTCCGAGTGGACAACACCCGTAACCTATACTTCGCCTTCGACGGTGTCGCGATCCCCGAGCCCTCCACCTACGCTGCGCTTCTCGGCGTCGTCGCCCTCGGCCTCTGCGCCCTTCGCCGTCGTCGTTAATTAGACCCCACTTATCGTCCTCAACGGACCGGAGACTTCACCGTCTCCGGTCTTTTTGTGTCCAGGCGCCGACGTAATCCGAACGGCAGCGCCGTTTCGCCCGCCATCGGCTTCCCACTCGGTGGCGCTCTGTGCCCTCTCTTGCCGCCTCTGTGAAACCAATCCGATTCCCCTCCGTGCACGTTTTCGTCTCAGAGGCGGAGCCGTTTCATCCCCGCAACGCGCGCCCCCTACAGCTTCACGCGGGACTCCCGCTCTCCGAGCGCAAAAAGCCCTCCCGTTTCCGAGAGGGCTTTTGAGTGCGCGATCTTCTCCACGTTCTACGCGTTGCCGCTCCTCACGGCCCGACCAACTGCAGCTCGGCCCGGCGCCAGTCGCCCGTGGTCGGCAACGTCAACGCGCCGCTCGACATCGTCAGCGTCTGGCTCGGGCCGCCCGCCGGCGTGAACCGCCACGACTGGCCGCTCGTCGGCGAACGCAGTCCCTTCAACGTGAGCCCGGGGCCGGCAACGTCCTCACCTTCCAGGATGTGCGTGCGGCTGAGCAACAGGTGCCGGCTCGTGGTCAACGCCAGCTCATCCTCACTCACCAACATCACGGTCGCGAACCCGGCCGTATCGTTGATCTGAATACGCTGCAAACCCGCCGGTGCCGTCCCGTCCAGGTTGCCGCTGAACACCTCCGCCTGCGACGTCACGCCGGTGAGTTGTTTGCGCGAGGTGTTTTTGCGGATCTGCGCAGTGTCGGATACCAACGGATTCCCGGTCGGCGACGCGGTCATAAACGGCGCCGTGTCCTGTCCGCTCGGCTTCGGCCCAAACGTCTTGCGGATCTCGTGCAACGACTGCCAGCCGGCTGCGTAGTTGTATTTCTGAGCGACCAGATCGTGGTAACTCGATTTCCAAATGGGATCGTCCACCCAAAGCGTGAGCGCCGACGTGGAGCGCGCGAACAAACCGCGACGGAAGATCCGCGACGCGGTCGCCATGTGATCGAGCTGCATCTGGTCACTAATCAAACTCCCCAAGCTGCGGTTGCGCGAGAGGTTCGCGCCGCGTCCGACATAGTCCACGCCCGAGTCCCCGTGATTCATCGCGAACCACGCAAACCCCGACCAGCCGTGATGCGCCGCATAAGTCGCCAACGTCGCCGGCAGCATCGTGCGCCGCGGATCATCCGTCGGCCAGTGCTCCTTGCCCTCGCGCTGGTTGATTTCTCCGATGAAAAACGGTTTGCCCGCAATCACCGAACGCCCGACCCGCCGCACCCAGTCGTCCGTCCCGTCCACGATGAACGGATCACTGTAAGTATGATCCTCGATGTGGGTGTTCTCGGTGGCATTGAGTTTCAGCGGACGCTCGCCGCGCCAGAGGTTGGAAAACACAACCGGTTTTGAATAACCAAGCGCCGTAACCAGATTCTTGATACGTTGCGCATAGCCCTGATCGAGGCCGTTGAGGAAGTCGGAGCGCGCCTGCTTTTGCGCATCGGTGGAGGGAGCGTAGAAATCCCCCACCGTCACCCCGTTCGCCGTCGCGTAGGTGGACCACTTTTGCAGCAGCCGGTCGTTCCAGTAAGCGAGCTGGTTCACGTTGTTTTCGAGGCGGATGAATTTATTGCCCGCCACAATCACGTATTCCGACGAGAACTCGTTGAGCAGTTCCAGCGCGATGACCTGGGGGTCGTCCCCGTAGCGCAACCCGGTGTAGGGGTTCACGCGATCAAGCATCTCGGCGAGAAACTCCTCGCTCAGTCGGGCGACGCGTTCGTCGAAGACATGCAGCATCTTCCGCTTGTCGATGGCGAACTTCCACGCCTCGTCGCCGCCGTAAGGTTGGTCCGAGTTCAACGCGGTCATCGCGTCGACCCACGCCGCGTCGTCTGCCGGGCTCACCGGCATCACCGAGACGTCGCCCGGATGATATTTCCGACTGAACTCCGCGCTCAGCATGATGTAGATGCCTTTCTCGCGCAGGCGGGCGTTGAGGTAGTCGAAGCGCTCCCACGCCAGCGCGTCCGGTGTGCGACTGTCAGTGTCGTAGCGCGAAAGCGCCTTGATCCGCGACTTGGGATTCCAATCACCGCTGGGCCGCTGGAGATGATGCCAGCGCACGCAGTTGACTCCCATCGCGACGAGCTGCTCCGCATAGCCGTCCGCCATCTCACGACTCGGGAAGAACGCCACCGCGTTGACGCCCCAGAGCCGCACCGGCTGACCGTCGGGATCGACATATTGATCGCCGGAAATCGTCAGCGGCACGAGCGGGGTATCCGACGCCGGCTCGATTTTCAGCGCACCGAGATAGAAATACCCGGAGCCATTCGTGTTCGTGGGATCCTTGGAAACCGTGAGCACAAACCGCCCGTTCGCATCGGGCGCGAGCGCCTCGATCCTCGTCGCCGCGGTGTTGTTCGACGTATTAAGCGTGGTCGCCGCAGTCGTCGCGCCCGCCACCGAATAACGCGTCACGCGATCATCGCTCACCCCGCCGCGCGAGGCCGTGAACGTGAAGGTGTAACGATTCGCCGGGTCAAATCCGGTGAATTCCATCGAGGGCGCGGCCGTGCCCATCCCATAAAACGAATCCCGCACCGCTTCGGCGGTGAACGGACCGATCACGGTATTCGCACCGTTCGTATTCACGCCCGCGAAAGTGGAGAGCAGGCGCAAACTCACCCCGCTGGCGAGTCCGTCTCCACTATCGACCAACGCATACGTCGTGCTGGTGTTGCCGTGGGCCGTGATGTTGTTCCAGCCACTCGTGCTCGAGGGGTAAGAACCGGAGCCAAAATCGATAAGCAACGAGCCGGAGGTCTCGGCCGGCTTGGCCAGCAGAGCTGCAATGGCAGCGTAGTTTTCGGCGACGACAATCTCGTCCACGTGCAGGCTCATTAACGACTGGTTGATCCGGCACCGCTCCAGCGTGGTGAGGTTATTCACGACGTTGCCGATCGACTGCCCGGTGCCCGGAACCGGAGTGCCGACCGGGTTGACCCATACCTCCGGTGCCGCCCCCTTGGCGACCCGATAAACGATGTGAAACGGACGCTCAACATCGCTGGTGAACTCCGCACCGTTGAGGGGCGTCGTGCCATAGTGAAAGCCGGTCGTGTCGGTCCACACCTTGCCCACCGTATGGTTAACCGCCGACTGCCAGCTATTCTGTTTGATCGCGATGGTGACGCTGGCCGAAGTCTCCGTTCTCGCCCGGTTCACGAGCGACATCAACGTGCTCACCCACACTTCATTGAGCCCAGCGAGATCCACGTTGAGTTCTTGGTCCACGCGCCGCGGGCTGCTCGTGCCCGAGGCCTCCGAGGTGTAGAGCGAACCGCCACTGCCGCCCACCGTCGGGTGGGCCAATCCTCGCGGCGAATACAACGGCTCCGCGCCGCCGGTGAGCGTCCAGTCGCCCCCCGCCAGCGCCGTCAGATTCCCGGGGGCGTCACCGTAGTTGAAGCCTTGGTAGTAGAGAATACCGGGCGGCAACCCGTCGGTCCCCACAATCTTCATCCCGCCGAGATAGAAGAACTGGCTCGAGTTCGTATTCGTCGCATCAGCCGACACCACGAGCGTGAACGTGCCATTGGCGGCCGGCGAGAGGCCGGTGAGCTGCGCAGTTTGCGAGCTGTTGTTCGAGGCATTCAGCGTCGTCCACTGCGTGTTCGCTCCGGTGAGCGTGTAACGCGCCACGCGGGCGTCGTTCACTCCCGCGCGCGAGGCCATGAACGTGAAGGTATAAACGCGCGCCGGGTCGAAGCCGCTCAACACCAAGGTCGGCGTCGCCGAGCCCGAGTGATAGAACGAGTCTCGCACGGTCGTCGCCGGAAAGTCGCCGACCGCGGTGACCGAGCCGTCGCCGTTCGTCGCGAAGAAGTTGCTCGTGAACGTGAGCGAGAGGCCACTCGCCGTTTGGGTTTGATGGTCGACCAACGACACGGTTGCGCCGTTCAGGTTGACCGANNGTGATGTTGTTCCAACCAGCCACGCTGGTCTGGGTGGAGCCGCCTCCGAAGTCGATGAGCACCGATTCGGCAGCGGACAACAGAGGTGTGGATAACAATAGACCCGCGAGTGCGGACCGAATTCTGACATGGCCGAGAGGGCCGGTGCGCAGGCATGGCAGCGCCCCGGCGACGAAACGTCGCATGGAATGAATCATGGGGTATCTAGTTTTGGGGTTTGGGGTAAACCGGCCCCGCCGAAACGGAGCCGGGAAAGTCAAACGAGGCGCACGGTGCGCAACGCGAAGGGCGCATGCCACGCCTTCGCCTCCACCGGGTCCTCAAGCAAATTACAGTCCTCCGCGAGACGGCGGCCTCCGACCGGCGCGATCGTCATGCGCGAGGTCGATCCTGCCGCGTCGTAAACGCGCACAATCACGCCTTCGCCGGACTCCGCGGGCTTCACCGTCTCGACGACCAGTGCGTTTTCCGTCGGCTCGATCAGCGGAGTTCCCGCACGCGTGCCGCCGCGATGCGCGAGCAGCGGCGTGTTCAGTTCATAGGCCGGACGCACCACCGCTTCCACCGACCACCCGCCCGTGTGCGGCAGCAGCGAATACGTGAAGCGATGCACGCCTTTGTCGCCGCGTGGATCCGGATGTCCGCCGCCTTTCAACAACGACAACCGCACGCGGCCGCCGAACACGGAGAGGCCGTATTTGCCGTCGTTGAGCAACGCCACGCCGAAGTCCGCCTCGGAGAGATCCGTCCACTTGTGCTGGCTCACTTCGAAGCGCGCGCGGTCTTCCGCAAAGTTACGATGGGTGCCGCGCTGAATGTGCCCGAACTGAATCTCGTGCCGCGCGGCCGGCGTGCGCACCGCCAACGGGAACTCCACCCCGAGATACCGGTGCGGCTCTTCCCAATCGACGACTGTTTCGAAATCCACTCGCGCGGTATGCGCATGCACCACGAGATCCTGCGTGAGCGTCGAGCGTGCGCTGAGCTTCAGCGTGCGGCGCAAGCGCAGTTGCAACGGCCCGTCGACCACCACCCGGAACTCCGCCGCCTGCATGACGGGCGCGAGCTTCAGATCGAGGTCCTCGTCGATGTCCCAGTTGTCCCACTGCGCGGGGATGTCTTCGCCAAACACCAACGCGTTCAGCGGGCCGCCACGCTCGTCGCGCAACTCGCGACCCGAAGCGAGATCCTCCCAAGAGGTGATGCGGCCATCGCGGTCGAAGCGCAGGACCGCATGCGGCGTTCGCAACGTGTCGCCCTCAAATACAAACGGCGATACCTCGCTCGCGACGGCCCCCTCCGCAAACCCGCGCGCACCCAGCGGCGGCAGATCCAGCCCGGCCAGCACGTGCCGGCGCTCGCCCCAGGGCGTCTCAATCGTCTGCGCCGACACGCCGGACGGAACGGGCAACTCGGCGGATATCCAGCCGGTGTTGCGCTGCCAGTTAAGCGTATTGTGGATACTGATAAACCCGGCTGCGCCGTCCGACAGCGCGGAAAGCAAATCCGCCGTAAACGCCCGCGTGTCCGCCACGAGTTGATCCAGCTCGCGCACCGCCCGGTCATGCACCTCGGGAATGGAGGTGCCCGGCAGGATGTCATGAAACTGATTGAGCAACAGCACGCGCCAAAGACTGTCCAGCCGCGCCGCGTCCACCGCCACGCCGGCCAGCCGCGCCCGCGCCGCGCAATAGTCGAGCCCGCGCAACGCAAACTCCGCCTCACGGTTCAATCGCTTGATCGCGGCCTGCTGCGTCAACGCGCCGCGATGCCCTTCGAAATAGAGTTCGCCCACATAGAGCGGCGCGCGCACCGCCTGCCGCTCCAGCTCGCCCATGAAGGCCGACACGGTCGTGTAATCCGCCCGCGGACACCCCTCGAGGTCGCCGACGCGGCGCGCCATTTCCAGCATCTCGAAGTCCGGTCCACCGCCGCCGTCACCGCGCCCAAAGGACACCAGCCGCGCTTGATTCACGTCGGGATGCCGCACGCAGTTCTCCGTCTTGCGGAAATCCTTCGGCCCCGTGCCCGCCAGCTTGTTGATCAACGTGCCCGGGTCGGGCGCGCAATGAATGTCGTTGAAGTGCGTGAACACCCGCGTGCCGTCGATTCCCTCCCACCAGAACGTATCGAACGGAAAACTATTCGCATCGTTCCAGGTGAGTTTCGTTGTAAGGAAATAACGGATACCGCAACCCGCGAGGATTTGCGGCAGCGCGGCCGAATAACCAAACGTATCCGGCAGCCAGAACGTGTCGCCCGTGTAGCCGAAGTGCTCCTGCGTGAAGCGCCGACCGACGAGGAACTGCCGGATTAACGCTTCGCCGCCAGCCATGTTGATATCGGGCTCCACCCACACGCCGCCGTTCGGCTCCCAGCGTCCTTCGATGGCGCGCTGTTTGATGCCTTCAAAAATCGTCGGGTAATTCGCCCGCATGAACTCCGCGTGCAGCGCCGAGCTCTGAATAAAACGATACTCCGGATACTGCTCCATCAAGCGCAGCACGTTGCTGTAGGTGCGCGCGCATTTGCGGATCGTTTCGTCGATCTCCCACAGCCATGCCGTGTCCATGTGCGAGTGGCCGATCAGCCCCGCGCGCGGAGCCGATTCGCCATTGCGCTTCGACAACACCCGCGTGAGCACCGCCTGCGCACGAGCCAGTCCGTCGCGCCACACCGTCTCCTCGACGCGCTCCGGCTCTTCCCACACCGCCGCAAACACCTCGTCGAACGCCGCGAGAATTTCACCTTTACGAAAACTCCGGTCGGGCAACGCCTCCGCCAGCGTCCGCGCCGTGTGGAGATCGACAACAAAGTCTTTCACCGCCTCGTCGCGCACCGCCACCGCGATACTGCGGAACGTCCGCGCGAAGGGCGCGCGATAGGCGTCCTGCGTCTCCGGCGTGTCGCCCGGATGCAATCCCACGATCGTGTGNNTTGAAGATGCCGCACGGCACCCCGTCGGCCCAGAACATCGCCTCGCAGCCGCCCGTATCCGCCATCACATACACCGGCTCGTCATAGTCCCGCTCCGCAACCCAACGCGCGCGGAGCCACGCGCTCCCGCCCGAGCAGCCCCAAACGGTCCCAGACGCGCATGCCGCCCAAGGCCGATCCGCGCCCGGAATGACGCGCAGGTGCTCCTTTGTCTCAAAAAAATCAACGGCAAGCGTGATGCCGACCGGTTGAAAAATACGTTGGCGATAACCGGCCTCGATGCGCGCCAGTTTGGAAAGTGTTTTGGGGGAGGAAATCACGTCAAAAGGACGATCTGCGCAGTCTTGCTCGCACGCGCCGTCGTGACCTTTTCATGCGGAACTTCCGCAAGAAGTTCAATTTTGTTTTTTAAAGATACATTTTAAGCTATTCACTCGGTGGCGAAGTGACTTTTCCTTGCTGCTCCCGTATCGATTAAACCCGCCGCCCTACCCCACTCCTCACCTGTGACCATGTCCTTCCGCCCCGAAGAATCTTCGTTGTTCACCCGTTGGCGCGACCCGTCCTCGCAGGTCGAGTCGCTGCTCCTCGATCCCGACACCGCGCCCCTGCAGCAGTCGTTTTACTACACCAATCCCAGCTTCAGCGCCGACGGACGTTTCCTCTGGATCTACTGCGCCTTCCCGCCTGCAGGAAACGGCAACCAGGGCCGCAGCCTCGCTGTTGTTGATTTCGAACTACAGCAGGTTCGCCACTACCCCGAGACCGGGTTTCTCGACGCCTCCCCCGCCGTAGATCTTGCCTCCGGCGAAGTCTATTGGTGCTCCGGACTCGAGATCTGGAAGCGCGGCCCGCTCGCGGGCGACTCTCCGGTGCTCGTCAACCGCTTCCCGGCGTCCCTCGCGCTTAACCGCCGCCCGTGGCGCATCGCCACTCACCTCACGTTTTCCGCCGACCGTCGCGCGCTCAACATCGACGCCGAGATCGGCCGCCAATGGTTTATCGGACACGCCCCGCTCGACGGCGGCGACGTGGTCATTTGGCGCCAGTTCGACCGGTGCTACAACCATGGCCAGTTCAGCCCGGCCGCCCCCGATCTCCAGCTCATCAACCAAGATTCCTCCACGGATCCGGTCACCGGCGAGAGCCCGAACTACGAAAACCGCATGTGGCTCATCCGTCGCGACGGACACGCCGCGCCGATCTTCGCCGACGCCACCGCCAGCGGCGCCGCCAAACACGGCCACGAGTGGTGGTCCGCCGACGGACGCCACGTCTGGTATATCCACTACGGCCGCGGCGTCATGCGCGTGAACCCGTTTAGCGCGACCTCGGAACCGGAACTCATGTGGGCCTCCGATACCGTTTCGCACGCGCACACCGACACCTCAGAATCCTACGTCGTCGCCGACTGCCAACCCGGCGTGGCCACCGGCATCAGCAAGGTCATTTTCTACAACCGCAAAACCGGCCGCGAAATCGCACTCGTCTCCCACTTGCCCTACCCGCCGGACGACCTTCGGCGCTACCACGTGCACCCGCACGCGCAATTCTGCCTCGGCGACCGCTACATCTGCTACACCACCACCGTGCGCGGACGCATCGACGTCGCGCTCGTCCCCGTCGCAACGCTCATCGGGCTCACTCAATAGTCGTATAACCTGCTGCCCCACCACCGGTATCTCCCTCCCGAATTTTAGAGTTGCGCTCAATTGTTTTTAAAAGATACATTATGCGCATGGATACCCCACGGCCCACTCCGTCCATGTCAGCGCTGGCTAGACCGATGCTGCGCGCAAACACCTCCGGTTTTACGCTCACCGAGCTGCTTACCGTGATCGCGATCATCGGCGTCTTGGCGGCGATCATTATCCCTGTAGTCGGCAAGGTCCGGACCTCCGCGCGCAGCTCCCAGTGCGTGTCGAACCTGCGCCAGACCTACATGGGCTACGTCCTTCATGTGAACGAAGAACGCCGAGGCATCATTCCCATCGCCTACGGCGGCGGGAGCTGGATCGACACCTACGCCAACAATCTCGAAATCGGGCTCAAGGCCACCGTCGGCTGTCAGGTGCAACGTGACAACAAGGCCGAAATCTGGGCCGCCAGTGCGTGGCACAATGCACGCCTTTATCATCGCACCTACAGCATTAATCTCGCGCTCAACATGGTAGGCCCCGGGCCCACTCGGGTTGAACGTCATCTTTCGTCATTTGCGTTCCCCTCGCGCACCGTGCTGCTGAGCGACGGCAACAACACCGATGCGGGCGGCAACGCCAATTACTACAACTCGGTCATTCAACCCGGTCGTAATCCCGAAGCGGTCCACAACGACCGCGCCAACTTGGTCTTTCTCGACGGCCACGTCGAGAGTCGCCGGGCCAGCGAAATCCCGACCTACAGCCAGGCCAATACACCGAATTCCGACGGCCACATTTTCTGGTATGGCACGCCCGCCCACTGAGCCGTTTGACTGCTTGGTGTCCCGCCCCGCATGAACCACGCCACCCCGTTTTTCGCGCCCGACAGTTTCTGGAACACCCCGCTCGCCGCCGACGCCCACCCCGATCCTGAAAGCGCCCGCTGGATCGAACTGCTTGCGCAGTCTCAAACTCAGCTGCGCGGCCTGCACATCAATCTTCACGACTGGACGATTCCCGTCTTCCAAGCCGACGCCGCGACGCCGCGCCACACGCTTCACCCGAAGCTTCTTCGCTGCCACCTCTCGCAAGGCCACGTCAAAACCTCCGAGGCGAATCTTACGCCCGACCACCCGCTCGGCCTGCACTCCAGCGTTCGCGAGATCGCCATTCCGATTCCCGAAGAGGCCGTGCCCGACGCCAAACAGGACGCGCACCTCACAGTCATCGACGCCGCCGCTCGACGCGCCTACGACCTCTGGCAATGCCGCCGCGAAGCCGATGGCACCTGGCACACCAACGCCGCCATCGCCTACGACCTCGACGGACCCGGACTCTTCTCGCCCGCCGACTTGCCGCACATTCGAAACGACGAGAGCGTCCACTTCCACGGCCCTTGTCGCGCCAGCGGTGTCCCGCTTCTCGGCGGTCTCATCATGCGCGACGAAATCGCCGCCGGCCGCATCGCCCACAAACTCGCCTTTGCCTGCCCCGTTCCCGGACTCCAGCGCCGCGTTTATCCGCCCGCCGCGTGGACCGACGGATGGCTCCCTGGCGGCGTGCCCGAAGGCTGCCTGCTCCAACTCAATCCCGCGCTGGATCTCGCCGCCTTCAACCTCACGCCCGCCGCCCGGACCATCGCTCGCGCCCTCCAGGAGTTCGGCGCGACACTTGTGGACTACGCCGGCGGCGTGACGCTCTACGGCGAATCCCTTGAGCCGCACCCCGGAGCGACTTGGCACGGCGTGCTCGGCGAAAACGACCTCGGCGTCATCGGTTTCGAGCATTACCGCATCCTCGAAACCGGCCCGTTGACCGAAGGTGGCTCGCACCCGGTCTTCCACCAAGGCATGTCCCGCCTCTTCTACGACTACATCGAGAAAAACGGCGCCGAATGCCTCTTCCCGCTGGAACCCTGGCGGACCACATTCCCCGGATAACATCCAAGGCGGAACGCGCTATCCCCAACGCGCTGCGGAGCATCCGCTCCGTCTCTGTGACGCTCTGTGCCCCCTCCCTTCCGCCTCTGTGTCACCCTCCGATCCGCCCGCTCACCACCGCACCACAAATCGGAACCGCGCGTCCTCGTCGTTCCACATCGGGAAGTTCGTTCCCCACTTGTTGTTGTAGAGGTTAAAACTCACCGCCGCATCCGTGCGCGGGAGGCGTCCGTCGAACTCCAGCAACCGCCCCCGCTCCGGCGCGACCAAGGCCGCGTCCAGCGTCTCGATCAACACATCACCCGCCCGCACTTCGTCCTCGATCGCGTGCAACCAACGGTTGCCACCCTTCACCACGTCGCGCGGATCGATCCACTGGCCGAGTTTGCGAAACCGCCAATGCGCGCCTTTCGCCAACTTCGGCGCAAACGTCAGCCAATACGCCTCGGGCAGCCGCACCGCCGGTTTGCCGCGCCAGATTAATGCCAGCGCCAGCGCGCCATCGTCGCTCGCCTCCAGTTCCAGCCACACTTCTGCCGCCGCACCCGCGCGCCGCGCCGATGCCGCAAAACGCAGCCACGCCCGCGCGCGCTTCCCGTCGGCGTGCAGTTCTAACGAGTCCAACGTCACCGCCTGCTCGCCCGCCTTCACCGACGCCGGCAATCCGGGTTTCGTAAAATCCTTCCGCGACCAATCCGCCTCTCCGCGAATGTAGCCGGCATAAAACCGATTGTAGTCCTCCGCCGAATACACACGTCGCGTCAAACAGGCCAACGGATGCCAGGCATCCGCCAACGCGCCACCCCTGCCGTCTTCTCGCACCAACCGACACACCCCGCCGGTCGCCGGATCGAGTGCGAGACGCAACCCGCCCAATGCAAACGCGGCGTCCGCCTTCACCCGCTTCCAGCCGGCACTCGACGGAGCGCTCACGACCAGCGTCTTCAAAGCGGCCCGTGCCTCCTTGCGCAGGTCTGCCGGCAATGCCGCGACCGCTTGCACTACGTAGTGGCGCTGCTCGGTCCACGAGCTTTCCACCTTTTTGAAGTTCGCCCCCGACCGTTCACGCGCGAACGACGCCGCCGTATAGTTTTTCCAATCCAGCAGGTGCGTCTTGAGGTCCATGCCCCACGTGTGCTCCGCGGTGAGCAACAGATGCTCGCCGCAGCGCAGATCGGCCTCTCCTCCGGCTTCCAGCCGCCCTTCGGCGATCCAGCGCCGACGCAGCCGGCACACTTCACGGTAACGCGCCGCTTTCTGCGGATCCGTCCCGACGCCGTGAATCCACGTGTCGCCGATCTCGGCCGTGATCACCGGCAACTCGGCACGCCGACGCCACAGCGCGTCGGCCATCACGTCGATGCCGCCGGGCACAAGCCGCGCACCGGGAAACTCCGCCTCGAGGCGTTCATAAACTTTGTCGATCTCGCCCGGGTTTTGCGGCCCGAGGTTGTCGCCGGTGAGATTCACGCAGAGCGCACGTCCGCCGGGGATGCGCGTGACTCCGCCGTAGTCGGACTCGTAGGCGACGACGATCTCGTGTTTTCCGCAGCGCCACACAAACAGCGGCGGCACGTCAGGCACGGTCGATGCCGGGTTCACGCCGAGGTGCAGAAACCTCACGCCGGCTTCCGCCAGCAGAGGGACCATCCCGAGGGTGTGACCCGGCACATCGGTCATTTTTGCGCCGCGCGTCACGCGACCGAAGCGTTTGTCCAAGAGCTTTGAATACACGAGTCCAAGCCGGAACAGGTCCGGGTCCATGAATTCGGTGTGCGTGGTGAAGGGCAGAGCGTGCCAATGGAAATCACCCGCCCGGATCGCCTCTTCCATCGCCCGGCGCCCGGCGGGCGAGGCGGTTTC
>DFYA01000039.1:15067-39708 GCA_002382525.1 Opitutaceae bacterium UBA4094 | reverse complement strand
ATGTGCGCATCCCCAGAGAAGTGCTGCGTCAGTTGCTCCGTCGGCACCAGCAGCCACATGCCCGGCCCCGCCTCGTAACGTTTGCCGGACCGCGTGACCACCCACGCCCGGCCCTTGCGGATAAACCACGCCCAGTAACCGCCCTTCTCCTTGTTGACCGCCCGATCCCGATAGTCGGCGGGCACGTCATGATCATAAATCCACTCCAACCCCGAATGCAGATACGCCCACTCCCGCATGGGAAGGTGCGCACCCGTGGGATCTGGAGCGGATGAATTTATGGCAGCACTTCAGCGCGCGGTCTCAAGGCCCTCAACCGTCAAATCAACGACGACGACGCAGCGCGATGCACCCGAGCGAAGCCGCCCCAAGGATAAAGCCATAGCTGGAGGGCTCGGGGATGGCCGTCACGCGAATCGCTTCGATCTCCGTGAGCGTCAACGCCCCGCTGTAAATGCGCACGTCGTTGAAGAGCGCGATCGGACTACGATCGGCGGTGGTGACCGGCGTGCCGCCGATTTCCAGATCCAGCGCGCTCGCCGCAATGCTGCCGGTCTTTGATGCCGTAGAATTCAAGCCCGTCGCCGAACTCAGATCGCCGCTGTAAAACGACACCGTCTCGGTCGTCGAATTGTAGGTCACCGCGAGAAACAGCCACTTGTCGGTCACATAGTTGGTCGAAGCGGACTGGACGGCGCCGGAGGTGCTGTTGAATCCGAAGGCCAGGTTATACTTACCCACGCCGTCCGTGCCCGTGGTGTAGTTTTGGATATAAAAATCGAAGCCTGCGGACGTGGAGATGTTCGAGACCAAGCGGTCCGTCGAAGCGCCTCCGTCGATGTTTACCCACAGTGCGATGGTGATCGCGTCCAGACCGAGCGCCGCGTTGCCGCCGGTGCCCGCCACGAAATAATCATTGGTGCCGTTGTCTGTGGACAACGCCTCGCTGAAACGACCCACGCCCGCTCCTGTTTGGGTGAAAAAGGCCTGGTTTTGGGTAACGCCATCGATGTTGAGTGAGCCGGAATCGTTGCCGTTTCCATCCAGCGTATAGTGCAACAACGGCGTCTGTGCGTGAGAGGCCGCAGCCAACAGGCCCACGGCGGCGACCATCATAAGCGAACGACGAAAAGACTGAAACGAGGGGGTGTTCATGAGAAGATAAGTTGGGGGTGAAGGGAAAAACCGACTCTGGCTTATTCCGTTTCGTGCCGCCGGCCGGTTCAACCCCCGTCAATTTCGTAACTGCGACAAAAACTATAAATTCTCTGCATCGCCGGGGCTTATACGCATCTGCCCTGCGCGAGGCGCGCTCCCGCTCTGAAATGCTCGCGCCGCGTGGCTTCTTCGATCACCGCCTTTCGGAGGAGCCTCCATTCCTCCCCTCGCTCCGCCGCCGCCCCCCAATGACTCCTTCCGCTCTCCGCATCGTCGCCTGCGTTACCCTTGCCGGCATCCAACTCGCGCTCAGCGGGTGCCTTGGCCCGACACACACCTATCCTGTCACGGAAGCCACGCTGCTCGGCCAGACGCGCCTTGTCCTTCAATCCGCGGACGCGCCTCCCATCCCGCACATCACCGGCTTCCAACAGCCCGGCGATGCCATTGAGTTTAGCGTTAACGCGCCCGAATCGGGCGACTACGTGATCGCCTTGCACTATCGCACGGGCTCCGAAAAACGCATCCCGATTTTCGTCAACGACAACCTTCAGGGCAGCCGGCGCTTCCCGCGCACCGACGGCTTCGCTGACCACCCGTTTGGACGCGTCGTCCTTCAAGCCGGAGAAAACCGCATCCGCGTCGGCACCGACTGGGGCTGGGCCGATATCGCCTCTCTAAGTATTCGTAGAACAAATACACCGGTGCCGTTCAGGCTCTCCGCGGCTCCGGTCAACCCGCGCGCCTCGCCCGCGGCGTGTGCCCTCTACCAGCGCCTGATCGCGGAGTTCGGACACCGCACCTTCACCGGTCAACATGAAGCCACCCCCGAACGCCCCACGCGCGTCGATCAGGTCGAGCAACTCACCGGAGGACCACTTCCCGCCGTCCTGGGACTCGACATGCTGCGCTATTCGCACGCGCTTGCGCAGCCGCACGGCGACCAAGTCATCGAGCAAGCCCTCGCCTCTTCACGCGACCGCGGAGCACTTGTTACGATTTCCTGGCATTGGATGTCGCCCGACGGCCAGGGCGATCCCGTCTGGTCCAGTTTTTCCACCGCCAAGACGACGTTCGACATCCGTCGCGTCGCCGACAAATCCTCCTACGAACACCGCGTGGTGCTCCGCGACCTCGACAGGATTGCCGCGCAACTCACACGCCTGCGCGACGCCGGGGTGCCCGTGCTCTGGCGCCCGCTCCACGAAGCCGAAGGCCGCTGGTTTTGGTGGGGCGCCCATGGCCCGGAGCCCACCCGCCACCTTTACCGCCTGATGTTCGACCGCTTCACCCGCCATCACGGTCTCGACAACCTGCTTTGGGTCTGGACCTCCACCGATGACGACGACGCCCGCGACTGGTATCCAGGTGACGACTACGTGGATTTTGTGGTCGCCGATCTTTATTATCCACCCGGGTTCCACGGCGACTCCTTCACCACGTTCGACGCGCTGCGCGAACGCTATCGCGGGCGCAAACCGCTCGCGCTCGGAGAATGCGGCGCGTTGCCCGAACTCACCGCCCGCGCGCCCTGGCTGTGGTTTCTCACTTGGGACGACTACATCACTCGTGCCGAGATCAACCCGCCTGAACACGTAAAGCAGGTATATAGTTCTCCAAGGGCGATCACCACCACGCGGACGGCGCCGCGCTGANNTACGCGCCCCCACCAGCCTCGTGACCTCGACTGCTACTTTCGAATCAACGCAACCCGCCCGCCGCCCGGCGGTCCGTCCTTACATCGCCATGCCGCTCACGCCCACCCGCTCCTTGTTTGCCGCCCTTTGCTTATCCGCCGCGTCCACCGCACCCGCCGCCGACGTCTTAGCGCCGGTGCTCCAACCGCTGGTGGAAGAACAGGTATTCGCCGGCGCCGTCATGCTCGTCGCCGACAAACACCACATTCTCCACCACGAGGCCGTCGGCTTCGTCGATCTCGCCGACAAGCGCCCCATGCGCCCCGACACGCTCTTCTGGATCGCCTCGATGACCAAGCCGTTCGCCGCCGCCGCCTTGATGATGCTGGTGGACGAAGGCCGCGTGAACGTGAACGACCCGGCATCCGATTACCTGACCGAGTTCGCCAACCTCCGCGTCCGCAACCCCGACGGCTCGTTGCTCCCGCCCGCCCAACCGGTGCTGATCCGCCACCTGCTCTCCCACACGAGCGGTATTCGTTACACCGATACCGGTGTCGCCGAACCGCTCGACGCGCTCCCGCTCGCCCGCTCCGTCGAGATCGACCTCCGCAATCCGTTGGTCACCGAACCGGGCACCGCGTATTTCTACACCAACACCGGACTCGATGCCGCCGCGCTGATTGTCGAACGGTTGAGCGGAAAACCCTTCGACCGCTTCCTGCAAGAGCACCTGCTCACCCCGCTCGGCATGCGCGACACCACGTTTTTTCCGACGCCCGATCAACTCGCCCGCCTCGCAAAAACCTACACGCCCGACGCCGACAAAACCGCGCTCGTCGAAACCCGCATCGGTCATCTCACGTATCCGCTCGACGCCCGCCATCGCCATGCGTGTCCCGGCGGCGGACTCTTTTCGACCGCAAGCGACCTCGCGCGCTTCTGCCAAATGCTGCTCAACGGCGGTGTGTTTGAGAGCAGGCGCTACCTCTCCGAAAAATCCGTCCGCGCCATGACCACGAAACAAACGGGCGACGCGTTGCCCAACCACTACGGTTTCGGCCTGAGCGCCTCGCCCGACGGAAGCGAGTTCGGACATGGTGGCGCGCACAACACGTTCATGACAGTCGACCACGGCGAGATCCGCATCTTCCTGATCCACCACGCCGGCGATTTTCGCGACGGCGCCCAGCCCGGCAAACGCTTCGAAGCCGAAGTCCGCCGCCTCTACCCGCGCGACGCCGACTCTCCGCGTCTCCGCATAGAAGGGGCGGCCGACACTACCCGCCACCCTTGATACCCGTCGGGGTTTGCGCCCCCTGTTCACCGCTTAAGTTTCACGCGTTAAGATCGCTGCGGACACGCCGCTGTTTCGTGCGAACCAACGCAGACGCAACGCATTTTAGCTGCGCATTTATGCGGGGATTTCCGCCCTGAAGAATTGACCCACCAGTCGCTGGAGACAGGCTCAGCCCACCCCCGATTCGGTCACGCACCGTGCGCCTGCCCCCCCCTCCCGACATGAAAATTCTCGCCCTGATTGCAGGTTTTGCCTGCACGCTTCCCACCTCCGCTCAAGTGCTGATGATCGACTTCGGTCCGACAACGGTGGTTAACCCCACCAATAGTCCTTACCACACCGTCAACCCGTCGTTCACCGGCTCTACTTGGAACAAGGTCGGCACCTCCGACGTGGCCTCCGGCCTCTTTTGGTCCAACAACACCGCGGTGTCCGGCATCACGCTCAATCTCGGTGCCACAACCGACGGCACATCCACCACCATTGGGCTCGCGAATGTGCCAAGCGGATCGACCCTCACCGGCAGCGCCATGACCTCCGGCATCTACGGTGACACCGCCGCTCGCGACGGCATTTTCACGGGCGGTTCCGGCACAGCGCGCTCTGTCGGCATTCAAATCGGCGGCCTCACCGCCGGGACCTACGATATCTACATCACCGGTCGAAACACCAATACCGCAGGCGGCCATGGCCAAAACTTCTTCGCCGGCAAGTCCTCCGCCGCCGGCGACTTCGACCACAGCGCCTTGTCGAGTCGTTCCATCACCTACTTCGCGGCGCCGACGACTCAGAACGCCCAATGGAGCGGTTCCGGGGAACTCACCAACTACGTTAAATTCTCCGTCACCCTCACGAGCGGCGAATTCCTTAACCTCGCTGCCCGCGGTGGCATCAACGAAGGACGCGGCTTCCTGAACTCCGTGCAGATCGTCAACACGTCGCCCATCCCCGAGCCCGCCACCGCAGCGATGCTCACTGGGTTCGGCGCGTTGGGAGTCGGGCTGATGATTCGTCGCCGGCGCTGACCCGCCGCTTCCCGCGTTGAAGCCGTCTCGGCTCCTCACTTCACGCGTGGCGTCGAGGCCGCCGAGAAACCGGTCCTGCGAACGAGGCCAATACGCTCAGGTTGATCTCGAGGCGAACGCGCATCGCCCCCTCACGTATCCGCCAACGTGCGGCTTCGCCATGCCTCGCGCGGCAGCGCATTCCATTCGACTGCGGGCGACTCTCGCTCGGTTTTGCCAAATGCTGCTCAACGGCGGCTCATTCGAGAGCACGCGTTACCCGCCCGCAGATTCGGTGCGTGCGATGACGCCCAACCCGACGAACGCGTCGCTCCCCCACCACTATGGTTTCGGCCTGATTGCCTCGCCCGACGACACTGAGTTCGTCCACGGCGGTGTAGCTTCGTTGGGGCAACGAGAGGTTGCGTAAACGGCGATGGCTGCGGCGTGATACCCGCGCCCCCATGAAACTGCTGCCCCTCGGCCTCCTCATCGCCTGCGTTTTTATTGCCGCGTGTTCCCACCATCGCCCGCCGCCGCGCCGCCCCGCCCCATCGCCCAAATCGCTCCCGCAGGCCTCGCCCACTCCGGTGGTTAAACCTCCCGCCGTGGCTTCGCCCAAGGTCGAATCCGCGCCTGCCCCGTGGCCGGTGCGACGAGCTCCCGCGTTTACGCCAGAAACGTTACCCGAACGCTTGGCGCTTTCGCCGGCGCAAATTCTTGCGTTGCGCGACGACATACGCCGTTGGCTCGCCGCTCCTCGTTCACCCGCCGGGAAGGAACTGAAGCTCTACTCGTCCGGTGTCACGACGCTGGACCACTGGCTGCACTACGGGCCGCGCCCACGCCACTCTCCTCCGGACACCTCGACGTATTATCAAATGGTGTATCGCGGTGGATACCCGACCGAGGTTTACCGGCACGAAGCGGCCGGGCTGAGGATCGTCCAGCGCGTGTATTACGCCGAAGCCATGATCCCGGTGTGCTCGATCCATTACGGACGGGATGAACAGCCAACGAGTTTCGCCCACCTCACCTACGAGCCTTCCGGACTCATCCGCCAAGTCGTCGTGCTTGACGCACAAGGCGAACCGGTGCGCAGCGTCTGCCATGCCCACGAGGGCGTTTACAGCCGCACTGAGACCACGCACTACAATCTGAAATCCAACGGGGCTCGGTCCGGCCACACTCTGCACGAAAACGATCGCATTTACCGCATCGCGCCGGACGGTTCGCGCAAAGAGGTCAACCGCGGCGCCCACCTGTGGTGGCTCACCCGGCTCTCGTCGTTTGGCGTAAAACCGCTTTATCCTCTGCCCGTCGATTTCATCGTCCCCTCGTTCGACCGCTTCGGATCACCGCAACACCGCCCTCAACCCGACGCCTAGTCCCTCGGGGTTCTGTCCGCCGGCGTTCCACCCGTAGAACCCGCTCCCGGCCCGACATCACTCAGCCCTTGCGCCGCGCATACGGCGTGCATGAGTCACATCCATGCGCTGCCTGCCCATCGGTTTTGCCCTTCTCGGCTGTTGCGCGGCGTTGCACGCCGACGTCTCGCCCGCCCCGTTGTTCACCGACGCCGCCGTGCTCCAACGCGACAAGCCCCTGCCCATCTGGGGCACCGCCGACGCCGGCGAAAAAGTCACCGTCTCGTTCGTAGGCCAGTCCGTCTCCACCCGCGCCGACAACTCCGGCCAATGGCGCGTCGTCCTCGCTCCGCTGCCGGCCAGCGCCACCCCCGCGTCCCTCGTCATAGCGGGCAACAACACGATCACCCTTGCCAACATTCTCGTCGGCGACGTCTGGCTCGCCTCCGGCCAGTCCAACATGGAGCAGATCGTCAAAAACACCTTCGACGCCGCCATCGACATCCCCGCCTCGGCGAACTTCCCACTCATCCGTCACATCAAGATCGCCCGCCAGATCGCCGACACCCCGCAAACCACCACTACCGGTCGCTGGCAGATTCCCGGCCCTGCCACCACCGGCGGTTTCTCCGCCGTCGCCTATTACTTCGCCCTTGATGTCCATCAGGTCGTCAACGTCCCGGTCGGCATCATTCACAGTTCGCTCGGCGGCAGTCCGGTCGAGGCGTGGATCGATCCCGCGGCCTACAAAACCATCCCCGATCTGTCCGAAAAAGTCCGCGCCCGCTGGTCGCGCGTGCTCGCCAGCTATCCCGCCGCCAAGGCCCGCCACGACGCCGCGCTCGCCGCGTGGACCGAGGAGCAATCCGCCGCCAAAGCCGCCGGCCGCCCCTTCACGCGCCGCAAGCCCGACGCCCCGCTCGGCCCCGGGCACCACTACACGCCGTCGGGCCTTAACCATGGCATGATTGCCCCGCTCGCGCCCTACGCGTTGCGCGGCGCGATCTGGTATCAAGGCGAAGCCAACGGCGACAACCCCGCCGATTATCATCCGCTCTTCGCCGCTCTCATCACCGGCTGGCGCGCCCAATTCGCCCAAGGCGACTTCCCGTTCTACTGGGTGCAACTCGCCAACTACGGCATCGGCGGCGCCGTCAGCAGCGACGCCACCCACTGGGCCTTCCTCCGCGAAGCCCAAACCAGAACCCTCTCACTCCCCGCCACCGGCCAAGCCGTCAGCATCGACCTCGGCAACACACGGGACGTCCACCCCGGAAACAAAAAGGACGTCGGCCGCCGCCTCGCCCGCCTGGCCCTCGCCCGCACCTACGATCAACCGGTCATCGACAGTGGCCCCGTCTTCGCACGCGCCGAACGCACCGCCGACGGCTTCCGCGTCACGTTCACCGAAACCCATCGCGGCTTGATCGCGCCCCACCCCACGCTCGACGGCTTCGAACTCGCCGGAGCCGACAAACACTTCAAACCCGCCCACGCCAAAATCGAAGGCGTTTCGGTCCTCGTAAGCAGCCCCGACATCCCCGAACCCGTCGCCGTGCGCTACGCCTGGCGCAACGCCCCTCGCGCCGGTCTCTTCAACGGCGAAGGCCTCCCGGCCGTGCCGTTCCGCACCGACACGTGGTGAGACGGCTCGCGCTGAAGGGCCGAGCCTCGTCCACGTCCGATTCGACAAGCGCTTAAATCCCTCAACCCACCGCCACCGCGCGCCGCTTCACACCCGTCATGCGTTCGCGAACGCAGGCTCCGTTGAGCTCTGCCAGCGCGCATCCGTGTTCGATTGCCAGCACCACCGCAGTGCCCGCCGCCTGCCCGATCGACATACAGGTCGGCATCACCCGAAAACTCCCCGCCGCCTCGTGCGTCGCGCTGATGCAACGCCCCGCCGCGACGATGTTCTCCAGCTTCTCCGGCACCAGACAGCCGTAGGGAATGCCGTAAAGATAATCCGCCTTCTCCGGCTCGTGATCGGTCGTCACCCCCACCGGCTGGTGCAGGTCGATCGGATACGCGCAGCGCGTCACCGCATCCTCGGGCATGCGGCTCGCCCACACGTCTTCCTCGGTCAACGTATTCAACCCAACAATACGCCGCGTCTCGCGCACGCCGATCTGCGGGCCGCTCGACAACAAAAACGCCTTCTCAAAACCCGGGATGTATTTCCTGAAAAATGCCGCGAGTTGCAGCGCCTGGCGGCGCCCCTCGATCTCCGCTCGCGTGAAATCCAGCGGATCACCCGCGTTCAACCCCTGCACGCGTGTGCCGTTGACGAGGATGCGCGTCGGGTCGCCCGCCATGCCCCACACCATTGAGATGTTTTCGCGCGGAATGTCCCATTCCCCCGCCTCGCGCGCCGTGCGGATTTCCGCCGCGAAACAATCGCCCGCGCCCGCATAGATGCCGTCGATGAGGTCCCGGCCCGCGCGTCCCCACGCGACCGGATCGAAACCCCCGATATGCACCACCATCGTCATCGGCTGAGTCTTCCCATCGGAGCGACGGCCGTGCGACATCGTCGCCCCCGCCAGCGCACACGCGTCGGCGTCGCCCGTCGAATCGACGATGAACCGCGCCTTCACCACCACCCGCGAGCCCTTGGCGGAAAACTCCGCGGCCCACCCGTCGCCCACGCGTGTCACGTTATTCAGCACGCAATGATAAAGCAGACGTCCGCCACGCTGCAGCACGTTGGTTTCCATCGTGCGCTTGAGCGCCTCGGGGTCGAAAAGATCAATGTGTTCGCCGTCGCCTTTGTAGCACGTGCCCTCGCGCTTCATGCGTGCGACCAGATTATGATAGACCGACTCCGCGAGGTCCTCGCCGCGAAACCGGTAGTTGATGAAGCAGCCCAATCCGGCCGCGCTGCCCATGCCGCCGAGGAAACCGTGACGCTCCACGAGGAGCACCGACACGCCTCCATCCAGGGCCGCCATCGTCGCGCCGTATCCCGCCGGGCCGCCGCCGATCACAAGACACTCCGTGGTCAATTCGATGATCTTTTTTCTCACGCTCCCGACGATGCCGCGCGCGTTTCCCGACTCCATCGCGAGCGGCCCAAAAGCCCGACACCGATTCAACGGCGTGAACAGCCCGCCCGCGTCCACCGCCTTTGCCGCTTGTCGCTTCACGACGGTTGGCCCTAGCTTCGCGCCCGCCCATGCCCACCCCTGCCTCCCCGGAAAGTCGGAAGACCTTGCTGTCGCAGGGCATCGAATTGGTCCGTTTTCTCGCCCACAGCAGTCACGGCCTCGGAGTGACCGAAATCGCCGCCGGCATGGGCCTGCCGAAGTCATCCGCCTTCCGCCTGCTCGGCGTGTTGATCGACCTCGGCTTCGTCCAAAAAAATCCCACGTCGCAACGCTACACCATCAGTCCCGAGATCTTCCGTTTCGTTTACGAACTCGCCCACGAATTCGGCCCCAACCAGCGCGTCGCCGACTTCATGAACGAGAAGGCCGAAAAACTAAACTGCGCCGTCTATCTGTGCATGTTGAGCGGTCGCTCCACCTACGTGATCTCCGCCGCCGGCCCGCAAGGCGGCACCCTGGCCCTTGGCTCGGCCGGTCCCGTCTATGCGAGTTCCGCCGGCAAGGTCATCGTCGCCCATCTGCCCGAAACGGAGTGGGCGTTCTACGAACCGACCGAAGCCGACGAGCGCCTCACGCCCTACACCGATCTCAACCCCGCGCATTTTCGTCAGACCTTGAAAGCCGCCCTCGAATCCGGCGTCGCCTGGAACATGCGCGAGACCCAACCGCTCACGGCCTCCGTCGCCGCCTTGATTCACGAGCCGTTGTATCCGCCGCGCCTCGCCGTAGCGCTGCCCATCAGCTACAAGGACATCGCCGTGCGTGACCGCGTGTGGCTCGAAGAACAGGCGCGGGCGCTCGCGACCCAGATCGAAAAAAAACTCAATCTACCCGCGCCGCGCGCCGCCAAAAAATAGCCCGCGTCTCGCGCTCAGGGCGCGACATACCAGTGCGGATTATACGCGAGCAACGGCGTGTGCATCGCCACGTGTCCGTCGGCAAAGAGGTAGTTAAATTTCCCGGCTTTGTCCGAGTAATTGAGGCCGGTAGGCGATTGTTGATTGTCGCCCTCCACGGCAAACGACGAGCGCGACTGGCCCGTGTGCCGAATCAAGACGGTCTTGGACGGATTCGGCGGACTGCTCGTAATCCGGCCGGCAAGAAAGCGATTCATCGCGTAGCTAAACTGGAGAAGATCCGACTGGTCCTGCGTCACATTTGGGCAGCTCAACACATGATTCCGTTGCGTTTGGCTCTGCACACTTATGTGAGAAGAAACCGCGCGTATCCAATTGTCCGCATTGGTGGATGGCAGCAATGGATCAGCCACCTGGATCGTGGCCTGCGCCGGGAAGCGGTTTTTATTCTCCGCCGCATGGAGGAACATTGCTTTGCCGATCTCGCGCAGGTTGGTCTGGCACCGCACGCCGCGCGCGTTTTCGCGAACCTTGCTTGAGACCGGAACAATGATCGCTGCCAAGATGGCGATGATTGCGATCACCGTCAGCAACTCCACCAGCGTGAAACCGGCGCGTGCTGGCCGGGCCACAGGGGGAAAGTTCATCGAGTTCATAATTTTTAAGAGGGTTTAAAGGGGCTAAGGTGCGGCGCGCTTCACTGGGTTTCGCCGGCGGAAAGGAACACGTATTCACGGTAACGCGCCCACACGTCGGAATCGCGAAGCGTGGGGCCGACCGGTGCGGTGTTGGGCTCGGGCGCGACCAACAGCGCGGTGAGTTCGGCCTTTTCGCCGATTTTAAAGAACGCGCTGTCATGCGCCGGAATCGTGAAGGTGCGCCGCACGCCGCCGAGGGTGACGGTCGTCTCGCGCGGCTCGCCCGCGTGGTTCACCGCGACGAGCACCTGATCGCCGGCGGGGCCGATCAACCCGGTTTCGACGTCGAGCGTGTCCGCTCCGAGCACCGGCTCGGTTCCGAGAAACGCGGCCAGGCGTTCGCCGAACTCCTCCGTTTCCAGCGCGTCGAGCGTGGCCACCGCGACGCCTCCGCGCGAACCGACCGGGTTCCACAGCGTCGCCCAACCTTCGTCTTTGCGTCCGTCGCGGACGGCCGCGCCGGGAAGTTTATCCAACGCGTCGCCCTTCGCCTCCGGTATTGAAATAAAGACTACACGACCGCCGCGATCCGTGAAGCGGAACAACGCGCCGGCCTCCTCGGGCTTGAGCGACAGCGGATCAGGAATCACCAGCGCGGTGATCTCTGGATGTTTGTCCAGATCGGCGAGGTTGAGCAGCCAGCGCGGCGCCAGATTGTGGCGGAGCAACTCGCGGTGCGGCGTGACGATCGCGGCGTTCCAGTCCTCGCGATTGTCGCCCACGGTGTAGAGCGCCATCGGCAGGTGTATAGCCAGCGCCGACGACGCGGCGGGCGTGGCCTGCGCCCGGTCGAAGAGCGTGTTGTAGGCTTCGTTGCCGCTGCGGATGTCGGGCAGGATCTCGGGCCACATCAACCGGTCGGGCGCCTCAGAATTGGGACGTTCAAAATAAGAGAAGCCGGCGAAGTCATCGCGTTCGTTGTAGCCGTATTGCACGGCCAGCGCGCGGCGCAGAAGCATACTGCCGACGAGTTCGCGCTTCGACCAGGGATAGCGGTGCGGCAATCCGTTGGCGCGGCCGACGAGGTAATGAATAAAGATCGGACGCGCCGTGGTGCTCGGCATGTCGCGGGCGAGGTCGAGGTCGGCGAGCACGCTGTAGATGCCGAAGCGGTGCGTCTCGGTGGCGATGAAATCGGCCCAGCCGTAATGACGCGGATCGAGTCCGCGCGAACCGACGCTCACGTAGGCCTTGCCGACGGACTGCACGAAATTGTGCTGCTTGAGCAGAATCGCGAACCAGGCATCGGGCACTTTTTCCCGGATAAGATCGGCCACGATCTTCGCGTTGTTGCCGACGTATTCGCCGCGGAAGGACTGCCACGCGGCCCAGCTCTTTTCGTCGGTGCGTTGGCGCGGTGGCTCGGGCCAGCGCACGGTGCCTTCGTTTTTCTCCTGCCACTTCACCCAGGCCGCGCGGGCCCAGTCGTCGTAGCTGGCGACATGGCCGTCGAAGAGATCAAAAAAGAACGGCGACCACAGCAGAAAGACCGGGTGCAATTTGCCGTCCTCACCTTTGACGCGCAGGTAATTCGGGGTCTCGACGTAGTGCTTGGCGAGGTCTTCCCAGATTTCACGGAGGCGGTCCTGCGTCTGCGGCGCCTCGATCACCGGACTCGACATCCACTTCGGATAACGCGGCGCGCCAATGGGTTTGCCGGACGCGTCGATCACGAGCGGGAGGTCGCTGTAGAAATCTTCGCCCGTGAAAAGCTGAAGGCGATAAACGTTAAACACCATCTGCATCCCGTGATTGCGGAAGAGATCGAGCTGCCACTTTTGCGAGGAATTGAACTGCGCGTTGTCGTCGAGTCCGTGACGCAGCGAGTTCAGGTTGATGGTGGAATCGAGGTCCTGAAACGTGGCCGAGAAACCGAGGTCCTGAAGACGTTTCGCATCGGTCGCGATAGTCGCGGCCTGGTCCCGCACGCGGCGCGAATAATACACGATGCCGTTCCACGGTGCGCCGGTCGCGAGACGATACGGCGCGATGTCGGCGACCGCCGGCGCGGCGGGCGGCGGGGGCAACGCGGGGAAATCCCACGTCGCCTGCCACGCGCGCAGGTTGGCCTCGGTGCCGAGGGCGAATTGCAGCAGGTTGATCCGATCGCCTTCGTCGCGCCGGGCAGCGCGCAGTTCGATCTCGACCACCTCACCGCCGGCGGACGCCGCGGAGAGCGCTCCAGTGATCAGCGGGTGAAACTGCTTGAACGTCGTGCGATCCGAAAGCCCCGGGAAACGGCCGACGCTTTTGCCGTCAACGAAGACTTCGAGGTCGAGCACACCGCCCACTTCGTTGGCGGTGATGAGACCGGCATGAAGGGCTTCGCCGGGTGCGAGCACCGGGCGAGGCAGACGCAGGCGGAGGGTTTGTCCGGACGCACCGGTCGGCGGCGTTCGCAGCACTTCCTGCTGGCCGTAATACCAGTTGCCCAAACGCCACACCTGCGCAGGGCCTCCGAGAAACGGACGCGCCGCCGAGCCGGCGGTGAGCACGGTGAGTCCCGGCTTTTGCACGAGTCCGCCGGTCGGCGGTTGCAGGGACTTTGGCGCGGCGGGTGCCTTCGCGGCGGTGCCGGCGGGCGCGGCCGACGGCACGGACGCGGCAACGCGTTTACCGCTGAGCGGATTGCGCGGACCGAACTGGGCGGGCTTCAGCGGCAGATACGAAAGGCGCACTTCGGCCAGTTGCCCGGTGAAGCCGCGGACGACGGGGCCGGAGGGAGTTTCCTGCATGCCGCCGATCCATACGGGCTGATTGCTCGGATCGATAATTGGACTGCCCACGGGCGGGTGACCGAAGGTGACCTTGTCCACGGACACGCCGTCCACGAACAACTCCAGCACGCCATCGTTCATGACACCGGCGACGTGGTGCCACTCGCCGTCGGCCACGGACCCGATGGCCGGGACGGAAGCCTTGTGGATCTGTCCGCCCTGCCAGACCACGAAGCGCAGGTGCGTGCCGTCGGTCTCCGGGAAAAAATCGAGTGTGAACTGCCCCGCCTTGCGCACGATGATGTCGCGGACGGGCGTCGAGGGAACATTGATCCACGCTTCCAGCGTGAGCGTTTCGCGCATGCCCGCGTGCAAGGGCGCGTGCGGCGTGCTCGCGGCGTGTTGTCCCTTGAGCTGCCACGCGGCCGCACCAAAGAACGCGATGGGCGCCGTCGGTGGCTTGACGTCGCGAACCCAGGTCAACGGGCTTGCGTTTTTCCCGGCGTCTTCGGCGGCGCTCCATTGCGCCTTATCAACGTCAATCTTGGCGTGAAGCATGGGAGCGAGGCCGGCGAGAGCGGCAAAAAACAGGGTGGAGAAAACCTTCATAAGCGGGGTGAAACATGCGTCGTAGACAGAGCCGCGTGTGCGGTGAGGTAAGGCCTGACGATGTGTGACTCTGCGCGGGCGGCTGCGGGCAACAAGCGGACATCGGCAAGAGGGGCATCGCCGATTCAGCCCACTGAACGGAGAACGAAGAATCCGCAGATACAACGGTTATTCCGCTCCTGAATCTGGTATTCATTACGCCATCACATCCCTCCCCATGATGAAACTCCTCACCGGTCTGTCCGAGGGTCAGGTCTTGCAACGCGTCGGTATTCGCGGGGCCTCCGTCCGGCTCGCGGGCACGCTCCCTACCCCATCCGAAAACGGTGTGCTTTACGCCACGATCCTTCGCGCGGGCACCCCGTTGGTCGGTTGGACAAAACGCCGCGTGGGCCAAAGTGTGCGCCTGCGCTTCACGGCGGAGCTCCACGGCATACCCGCCGGCGGACCTTACCGGCTGGTGCTCGCACGTGGCGGTGTCAGCCGGACGGTCGTGCGCTCGTTTTACGTCGGCGATGTCTGGCTACTCGCCGGACAAAGCAATATGGAGGGCTGCGGACTGCGCTCGCTCGGCACCGCAAAACCGCACCGCCTCATCCGCGCGTTCTCGCTCGCTCGCGAATGGCGGCAGGCCGCCGATCCCTTGCATGTGCCGTGGGAGTCGCCTGACCCCGCGCTCAACGAGGGCAAGCCATTCACGCGAGCACAGGCCGAGGACTACCGGCGCACGAGTGTTCGCGGAGTCGGCCCGGGCGTTCTCTTCGCGCGTGAAATGCTCGCGCGCTCCGGTGTGCCGCAGGGGCTCGTCTGCTGCGCGCGCGGCGCCACCCGCATGGACCAGTGGGATCCCGCATTAAAAGACCACGCCGGCGGTTCGCTCTACGGGGCGATGCTCGCCTCGATGCGCGCGACCGGCCAACCCTGCGCAGGCGTGCTGTGGCAACAGGGCGAAAGCGACAACGCCCCGGAATTCGCCGCAGCCTACGGCAAGCGTATCCAAACTTTGATTACATCGGCGCGGCGCGATCTGCGTCAGCCGGGGCTTCCATGGATTATTGGGCAACTTGGCCGCCTCGTGGCGGACCGTCCCGAATCGCGCTGGAATCTCGTGCAGGAGGAGCAACGGCGGCTCGCCGGGAAAATCAAAAACCTGGAACTGATCGCAACGATCGACCTGCCGCTGGACGACTTCATCCACCTCGGTGCGACCGCGATGCCGCGACTCGCCGAGCGCTACGCCCGCGCGGCGGACCGCTTGGTTTACGTAAACAAAAACGAATCGCCCGCCCCCGCCTTGCGCCGAATTTCGTCGCTCACGCCGGACAGCGCGACCGGCGCCGCCTGGATCGACGTGACCTTCGATCATATCGTCGGCGGACTGCGGGCCGAGGGACGACCACACGGGTTTGCGTTGCTCGACGCGGACGGACGCGAGTTGCCGCTCATTCATCATATCAGCCTGCGCGGCGACACGGCACGCCTTCACGTGGTGCCCGAAGCGCTGGCATCCTCGAAACTGAGTTTGTCCTACGGGCATGGACTGAATCCGTATTGCAACCTCACCGACGCGCGCGATTTCGCGGTGCCGGTTTTCGGCCCGCTGCCGGTCGCTGCTGACTAGAGCCGCTCAAATGGAGTTCTCGCCAGAACGTAGCGCAGGCTTCCAGCCTGCTCCGAGATAAGATGCAGGCAGGAAGCCTGCGCTACGCCGCTAAGGTTTCGTCACGCGCAGGCGGACGAAACAACGCCCGCCGGTCTCTGCGGGAATCGTGGCTCTCACCTGCTGAGCCTGCGCGTCTTCTGAAACGACGGTTTCGGTAACGTCGGTCGTGTGCCATTCACCGGGAGCCAGTGTGGTGCTCCGCTCGACGACAAACTGAAACCCGTCGGCCAGCGCTCCTTTGCTTCGCGTGTAATCAACGACCAGCGCGGACCCTGACAGCGCGGGTCGCAAAGGCCGGCCCACTCCGCTCCTCGGGTCCTGCGCGGTGACGAACTCCAGCAGGTTGTTTTCACCGTCGCCGTCCGCATCGGCCGCATCCGCCGCGACACCCGCATTCACGAGCGAGCCGAGCCTGTCCAAGCGCCAGGCTTGGTGTGCGGACAGGAGGGTCACGACGACGTCGTTGCCGCCTCCTCCGGCGTAGTCGATGGCCCACGCGCGTCCGTCGGCGACAAACGATTTGTTCGCCGGCTTGCCCACGAACGTGCCGTCAACCGGCGCGCTGCCGCCGTTGGCGATGATCGTAAACGAGGTTCCCGCCGGCAGACCATCGGCGACACTCAGCGTCAACCCACCGCGTAAGGTCACCCTCGAATCCATTCCGAACACCTGAATCTGATCGGACTGCGCGGCGCTGAGATTCATCGCGAGCGTTCCCTCTGCAGTAACCGTATAATTGCCGTTGATGGTGGTGACTTCGCCCGCGCCGACCGTGCTCGGCGGACTGGCCAGCACCCACTGCACGGCATCGGCGATCACGTAGCCGTTGGCCCCGGTATTGCGGATGAGCAGATTACCGGAGCCACCGGCGTCGAAGGGAAACGTGCCGAGCCAGTTCCACCGTCCACCGTCGAGCATTTGATTGAACGACAGCGTTGCCCGCTGCCCTGTCGCGAACGTGAGGTCCGCCGGTGCGTTGGTCGCGCGGTTCGGCTCCGAGGTCCAGCGGGCGTAAACATGATAACGCCCCGCCCGCGGCAAGGTCGGAGTGAAGCGAACGCTTTTTTCGCCTGCGGTCCCGGTGCTCCCGTCATGCAGGTAGGTGTTCAAATATCCGCCGTCCGTGACGCTGCTGGAGAACCACGCGCCGGTGAGCGTGACACCGGCAGAGTCGGCGTTGTCTTTGATCAAAGCGGTGGCCGTCTGCAGCTCGGTGGAACTTGAAACGAAGCCCGTGTCATTCTTCGCGGTCACCAAATAATAATATGCCGTGCCAGCGACCGCTGTGGTGTCAGCGAGGCTCGTGGTCGCGGTGGTGGACAAGGTCGTGTAAGGACCTCCGGGTTGGGTGGCGCGTTTCACTTCGATCCCGGTCGCGCCGATGGGGAGATCCCACGCCAGTGAAACCCGACCCGGCACCGGCGAAGCAACCGCGTCGAGGTTCACGGGACCGAGTAGCGCGGGCTCCAAACGAAACGGCCGCACGGGAAGCGGCGGACTCTCGGCGTTGAAGAGGTTGCCCGTGAAAAGATTCGCGACGGCATAGCGCACGTAACTCGGCGCGGTAACCAGACTGCTGCTGACGCGAATCGTCGTGGGTGATTCGAGCAGGGCGGTCGCGGGGAAATACACGCCATCGGTTCCCGCAACCTCGAACCCGGCGGGCGCGGTGTTGCCGGTTGTGGTGAGGGAGGCGGACCCGTTCAGATCAAACGTGACGCGCAGGACTCCAGGCGAAGCGGTCTCGACGCCCGTCGGCACCGGGCCTTCGGCCACCGTGGCGACTCCGTCGAAACGCGCGCTCACCAAGCGGCCCAATCGACGCCCGAGCTCGATCTTGGTGCGCGGATGCAGCTCGCGATCAGTGTCGCCGAGGTCGGCCACCGTCGAACCGAGGTCGATGGTTCCGAGCAACGCGGTGTTGTTCTCTTGCAAGGTTGTCGTCTGAGCGTCGCGCAACCACGGCCAGTAGACGGGTCCGCCCGAGTAGGCAAAGCCGGGCAACTGCACGGTGACCCACGGACGTTCGGCGCCGCCCCACAACTCGCGCCAACTCTGGATGAGCAGGCGTTGCGTGATCGGATAGGTGAGCACACCGGCGGCGTTGGCGTTGCTCTCGCCTTGATACCAGACAAAGCCGCGGATCGCGAAGCGGCGCAGCGGGTGAATCATGCCGTTGTAGGTCGCCGACGGCTGACGTTGGCGCGTGCCCACGGCAACCGGGTCGTTGACCGGATCGTTGGCGATGACCGCGGCGCGGGCGGCCAGGTCGGGACGCGACGCGTGAACCTCCGCGCTCAACCACGACTCGATCAACGTGGAGCCCCAAGCGGCCTTGATGATACCGACCGGCACCGTCGGGTGGGTCGTGCGATACGTTCGCGCAAAAAAGAAACCGGCAGCGCTGAATCCATCCACGGCGGGCGTGGCCGTGACTTCCCATTGGTTGTCGGTTTCATCGGCACGGTCGCCGAGTGATTCCTGCGGCATGGCGGCATGAAGATGCTCCACCGAAAAATGACGGATGTGATCGTCCGTGGCCGGGACCAACGCGGTGAACGCGGTGTTGGCGTTATTCTCCTTCACCGTGAGATCCATGTTGGATTGGCCGCTGCACAACCACACGTCGCCGACCAGGACATTGTCATACGCGAGCGTCGCGGTGCCGCTCGTGATCGTGAGCGTAAACGGACCGCCCGGCGTGCTGACCGCGGGCATCGTCACCAGCCACTGGCCGGAGCCGTCCACCAGGGCGGTGCCGGACGTCAGCGGCGTCGCGCCATTGAGCAGGCTCACGGTCACGGAGGCGCCCGGAGCGCCGCTGCCCCAGACGTTCAACGGCTGCGAGCGCTGCAACACCATGCCGGAGCCAAAGAGCTTGTCGGCGGTCAGCGGATGCGGCGGACCGAGCAGCGATTGGATCGCGTTGAAGTAAACCGTGGCGAGCCACTCTTCTCCGACAAAATTGGGATGGATGCCGTCGTAGCGTGCGGCTGCCGGCAGGGCGGTGTTGATATCGGCCAGCACGACCGGGGATTCCACAGTGTTGAGCGAAGACGCCAGGGCGGCGATCGCGGTGTTGAACTCAATGCACGACGCCTCGTGGTTGATGAACACCATGATGTTCGAGAGGACGATTTTCACCGCGGGATTCGCGGTGCGGAGCTTGTCGATCACGCTGGTGAGCTGCGTCACATAGGTGCTCGTGGGGATGTTGTTCGCGTCGTTCGTCCCGATATTCAGAACCACCAGCTCGGGTTTGTCGGCGACGGGCAGGCTGACCAGCGCGGCATTTAGGTTCTGGTTCAAATACAGAGTCGTCTTGCCCCAGTATGCTTGGTGATCGCGATCAAAGGTCCCCGCGTAGTTTGGATAGTTCGCGGCGCTCGGCGTAAGATTGCCGTTCAGGTTGGAGAGCGAACCAACGAAGTTCACGTCATAGCCGGCGGCCTTGAGTTTGTGATACAGCGGGTAGCGGTAGGAGGCATACACGATGTTACCGAGGCTTTTTCCGCCTTGGGTGATCGAGTCGCCGAGCGGCAGGATGTTGATCGCCGCAGCCGCGGGTGTGACGCCGAAAAGAACGGCAATCAAACCGGCGGCGATCCTGGCGAGTCGGGAAATAATCAGGCGGGACATGTTGGGCAGCGGAATGAAAAAAGGCCCCTTCGCTCGAGCGAAGGGGCCTCGAAGGAGCACGCGGCGAGTCGGTGTCTGATCGCGTTATTGAACGGGAGCGGGGACGACGCGCACGCCATCGGCGACGACGTAGCCCGTGGTGCCGGTGGTGCGGATGCGCACCTCGGCGTTGGCGGCGGCGAGCGAGTAGGTGCCGAGCAGGTTCCACGTGTTGGAGTTTTGCTGCTGATTGACGAGGACCGTGGCGGTCGTGCCGTTCGACGTGACGATATCCACCGGCACGTTGGTGGCGCGGTTGATCTCGGCCGGCCAGCGGGCGAACACGAGGTAGTTGCCCGTGGCGCTCACGGCGGGTTTGAACGAAACGCTCTTGGTGCCCTTGCCGGCGGCGCCGTCGTGAAAGTAGTTGCTTCCCAAATACCCGGCGGTGGCGGTCGAGGCGGCCCACGAGCCGACCAGGGTCACGGCGGCGTCGGTGTTGTCCACGACCGGACCGGTGGCGGGGATGAAGCGCACGACATCGGCGAAGACATAACCGTTGGTGCCGGCGTTGCGGAAGGTCACCTCGGCGGTGGAAGCGTTAAGCGTGTGGACGCCGCCGAGCAGATTCCACGTGCCGCCATTCTGCTGCTGGTTGACGACGAAGGTGGAGGTGCCGCCCGCGGTGACGACGTCGATGGGCACGTTGGTGGCGCGATTGGGATCGGTGATCCAGCGCGTGTAGACGAGGTAGTCGCCGTTGCCGGGCAAGGTGGACGGCATGAACATGGCGGCCTTAACGCCCTTGTCGGTGTTGTTGTCGTGGATGTAATTCGTGCCGTAGTAACCGGGGGCGACGGTCGAGGCGTTCCAGCTGCCGATGAGCGTGACCTCGGCGGATTGCGCGTTGTCCACGGTGACCGACGCGGTGCCCGAACCGAGGAACGGCTGGAGCGCGTTGAAGTAAACCGTGGCGAGATGTTCTTCGCCAATCGCGTTGGGATGAATGCCGTCGTAGCGGGATCCCGACGGCAGGCCGCTGGCGATGTCGGCGAGGACCACGCGGGAGGCGGTTGTGTTTTGCGCGGTGACGATGCCGGCGATGGCGTTGTTGATGTTGGTGAACGCCGCCTGGTAGGACGGGATCACCATGAGATTCGAGAGGACGATGGTGATGTTGGGATTTGCCGCGCGGAGCTTGGCGATGATGCCGTTGACCTGATTGGTGAACGTGGCGACGGGCGTTCCGCCCGCGGCGTCGTTGGTGCCGATGTTGATGATCGCGATGTCGGGTTTTCCTCCGGTCGGAAGCGCGTTCAGCCACGAGGTGATGTAAGTGTCGAGATAGACGGCTTTTTTGCCCCAGTCGGCCTGGTGGTTTTTGTCGAACGTGGTGTTGTAATTCGGATAGAGCGTGGCGTTGGCCGTGGCGTTGTTATGGAGCGCGGTGAACGTGCCCACAAAATCGACCGCGTGGCCGGCGCCCGTGAGCTTGTAGAAGAGCGGATACCGGTAGGACGCATAAGCGGGGCCGGCGCCGTTGATGCCGCCTTGGGTGATCGAATCGCCGAGGGGCATGATCTTGGTGGCGGCGATGGATTGTAATGTGATTACGGATACGAAGCAGCCAAGGGTGGCGAGCGAACGCAGGGCGAGGCGGCGGGGTTTTTGATCGAGTCGGGGTATCATGGGGTATGGGGTAAGCTGACGGTAAACGATCGGAACGAGGCGGGGAACGGACGGGGATCTCAGGCCCCTCCGGAAAACAAAAAGCGGCGCATTTTCCGGTGAAAATGCGCCGCTCGAGACCAACGAGAAATTGAGTCGCGCTTAGAGGGTGGTCCGGGGGCGACGGGAGAACAGAACGGTGCCGAGGGCGCCGAGCCCGAGCAGAGCGGCCGTAGAGGCGGGCTCGGGAATCGCGCCGGTGGTGACGTCGAAATTGGAGAACTGGACCTGCATGGGGTCATTGGCCGTGCCGTTGTTCATGCGGTAGCCGAAGTATTGTCCGGTTAATGGCGTGAGATCGGTCGCCGTGACCGACTGGGTGGTCGTGCCGTTCGTGACGGTGAAGGTGAGGTTCAACGTCGTGCCGACGTAAACGCCCGAGAGACTCATGGTGTAGCTCGTGTTGAGCAGGATGGACCCGAAGCCCGCGGTCGTGGAGGTGAAGCCGCTGGAGTCGTTTTGCGCCAGGATGCGCATGCCGCCTCCGCGATCGATGTCCGCGAGGTAGTTGGAACCGACGCCCGGCGTGATATTGTTACTGAAGGCGGCAAAGCCGACAAACTGGGCGATGGTGCCGTCGGTGACCTTGAAGGTGGAGGTCATCGTGAAGTTCTCCAGCGCAGGATTCACGTTGGTGAGCTGAACGACGGAGGTGAAGTTGCCGGCGGAATTGCCGGTGGTCGCTTGATAGACATTGGAGCCGGCCGCGTTTGCGATCGCCCACGTCGTGCTGGCGTTGATGGAGCCTCCGGTGGTCCAACCCGCCGTGGAAGAGCTGTCAAATGAATCGGAGTAAGGGACAGTGGCCGCAAAGGCGGTCGAAGCCGCCGCAACAAAAAGGCCGAGGAGAACGCTGGGGTGGGTTTTCATAGGGATAAGTTGTGAACCAATCGAAGGTTCGACCGCCGCCCTCGCAACAGGACATCGGACGGATGGCCCCCTCCGGTTCAGCCCGCTGAACGTTCGCCGCCACGAAGGAGGCGGGCGTGGGTCTAAAAACAAGAAGGCGATTCCACGCGCGTGGAATCGCCTTGTCGCTTCGGTGAGTCGGCTGACGCCTGACTTCTCCGTCGTGGGTCTCCCGGTCACCCGTGTGTCCGGCAGATGTGTGTGTGGTCGCTATCGTCTCAGTCAATAACCGCGGGGGCTTCGCGCGAGGTCGTCCGATGGTATTTGTTTGGCTGATACCGGAAGTCGGCTTGTGGCCAAGACTTGCCGGAAAGTGGTTCGTTTTTCTCCGGGGAGCGCGGCCCGTCGCTCATGCGACGGGCCGGCATCTCGTATCCGTTTTTCGATTACTTGATCGTGACGGTGTCGGTCTTCTCCTTGCCGACGTTGTAGGCTTTATTCGGCTCCAGCGTGAGCACCACCGTGGCGGTTTTCTGGCCCGAGGAGTTGGCCATCGCGAGGAGGGGCAGGTTGGCGCTGTCCTTGCCGGCGGGGATCGTGATCGACTCGGGCATATCGCCTTGCGGACGACGGTAGTCGGTCCACTTGGCCGCCGTGCCGCTCAGCTTGAAGCTCACGGTGACGGGCTTCGAGCTGTCGCCGGTGCGGGTGAACGTATAGACCGCCTTGTCCTTCTCGTTGCCGACGGTGGCGACGGCGTCGGTGGCCTTCACGTTGATCGTGGAGAGACCGTTTTCGGAGAAGAGCTTCTTGCGGGCGTAGGCTCGGCGACCGTCCGGCCAGTGAGCTTCGACCTCGATCCATTGCGCGCCGCCGGTGGGCTTGACAGTGTAGGTCTCGCCGAAGGCGGGCTGCTGGCCGGAGGCTTCCCACGTGATGCGGGCGCCGTCGGTGTCCATGCCGGGGACGTCAAAGCGAACCTTGAACGCCTTGCCCTTTTGGATCTCGGGCGGAACGCCCTTGATCGTGCCCTTGGCGGACTTCCATTGCTGGTTGGAGGTCTTGGTGAGCGTGGCCATGTAGGCGAGGCTGGAGAGGGCGCGGGCCTGGTCGATGTGCACGAACTCGGTGGCGACGTTGAACGTGTCGCTCCAGCGGTCGTAGAACGGCGTGGGGGCGGACTTGTTGTCGTCACGCGGATACGTGAGGGCGGCAAGTTCGGTGCCGTAGGTGCCGGTGTAAACGGGGCCGGTCTGCAAGTTGCCCTGCGGGATGCCGCTCACGGGGAGCACGCGGTCGTCGTTCTGCGCATACTGGTGCACGATCTCGTTCTGCCGTTTCCAGCCGAGCCCGGTGATGTAGGAGACGTTGATGGCGTTAGAGCCGGCCTCGTAGTTCATGTTGCGGATGATCGCGTCAAGGTAGGCCTTCTTCGGCTTGAGCTGGTGGGCGACGGTGATGTCGAACGCCTGCGCGCTGGAGAAATACCAACCGGCGCTGTGCACGGCCTTGGTCTCGGTGGGGAAGCTGGTGCCGTAGGCGCTTTGCTGCGACCACTTGAGGGCGGCGTCGCCGGCGGCGATCAGCTCGGCTTCGCACTTCGCGAGGTAGTTGGCGTCGAGCTTGCTCTTGGCGATGCGTCCGCTGCGGGCGGCAAAGGCATAAGCGCGGGCGGCGTTGCCGAAGGAGGAGTAGGCGCGCTGCCAGCCCCAACGGTAGGTGCTCGAGTCGGACGGGTTATACCAGGACTTGAGGGTCTTGTGGATTTTCTCGTCACCGGTGGCGGCAAACATCGCGGCGGCGGCCCAGGCGAGTTCGTCGTCGTGGGTGAAGTCGTCGCCGTAGTGGGTCAACTTCTGGTAGGCGCCGGCCTTGCCGTGTTTGGCGATGGCGGTCTCAAGGAACTTCCAGCCAAGCTTGGCCTTCTCCATATAGTCGGCGGCCGCCTTAGGATAAGCCTTCTTAAAAGCGGGGGAGGAGCCGGTCTGGGCGAGCGCGGCGACGGAGGCGGCGGTGGCCGAGGTGGTCTTGGGCCACACGACCTGCGTGTCGCCGTCCTGCGGGAGCACGTTGCTCTCGTATTGGCGCTCGCGGGGATAAACGAGGAAGTAGAACCCGCCGTCGCTGTCCTGCATCTTCGCGAGGAAATCGGCCTCGATCTTGGCCTCCTGAAGGATGTCGCTGATTCCGTCGCCGCTCTCGGGCAGACCGAGGTTGTCGAGCTTGGCGACGCCCTCGAAGTCGTCGACACCGACCATCAGCAGGTGGACGAGCATCGCGGCGTTGGTGGTGTATTTGCTGTAGTCGCCGGCGTCGTGGTGACCGCCGG
>DFYA01000039.1:12199-15008 GCA_002382525.1 Opitutaceae bacterium UBA4094 | reverse complement strand
TGGGCGTGGTCAACGTGACAGGCCTCGTGGGTGAAGCGGGTGAACGGCAGTTTGTTGGAGTGGCCGCAGCGCTGGTGATAGAGACCTTGGGCGTAGGTGCGCACGAAGTTCATGCCGATGCCCTCGTCGATCATGAACGGCAACGAGGCGCCGAGACCGGGAACGACCAGCTTGTATTCGCCCTCGGCCTTGAAGTCGCTGAAGTCGGCCTCGTAAACACGCTGGTAAGGAGCCGGGTTGAGGTTCCAGCCGACATCGCGGCGGGAAGTGAGGGAGCCCTTGTAAACGACGTCACCGGTGGCGGCGTCAACGAGTTCGAAGCGTTTGTCGGCAACGGCGAGTTCGCCGAGCGAGCCGATGAAATAACCGACCGAGGCCTTCTTCGGCCAAGCCGGAACGTAGCCCTCTTGGTTGACGTGAACCGCCGGGCTGTAACGCAAGGTGTGGGCCTGCGCGTTGAAGTTCATCGAGGACGGCCAGAGGCTGCCGTCGGGGTTCTTGACCACGACCTTCTGGCCGGGCGAAACGGAACTCGCGAGTTCCAGGAAGAGGCTATTGCCGATGCGCAGGTCGCGGTTGTTGAGAGGCGCGTAAAGCGGACGGCGCTTGAAACCGACGGATTTCACGGCGACGGCCTTGCCATCGACGGTGACGGAGAACTTCCACGCGGCGGGGGCGTTCAAGTTGCCGTTGCCATCGACGAAGTCCCAGCTGTCCACGGGGGCGTTGGCGGAGGGTTTGCCATTGACGCGGACCAGTTCGAGGACGTCGGGCGAAAGGATGTTGAGAGTGCTGTTCCCGACCTTGGGGTTGCGCAGCTTGGTGCCGTGCACCGGGCTGACCGCGGGCATCGACTTGATGTCGTGCGAAGGAGCGGCGGAGAGAGTCGCGGTGGCCTGCGTCATACCGAGGGCGCAGAGAAGAGTGATGAGACCCGAGCGGGTCGTTACGGTTGATTTCATGCCCCGCCACTCTAGCGAAATGGCCGGGCATTAATTATCCGCGCCCGTCTGATAGAAACGTAAGACTCGAAGCATTCGCAATGTAGGCGGATGTCCTACACGCAGGCTGAATCCACTCGGTGGATACACCCGGCGCGCCGTCGCCAGCAGCTTGTGCCCCTGTGGCCCGAGCACGTGCCGAACCAGCACCGCGTCGCGGCCGTGGCGTCATTGCGCCGCCAGCCTTCGTGGGTGTTTTGCGGGCGGGGATTAGCTCGAACTCGTGGACGTGACCTCCAATGGAGCGTCCGCAAGAGCCGGCGGGGCGGCGAGCTGGGCTTTGATTTCGCGGTGAAGGTGCATGCCGCCCACCCACAGAGAGAGGAGCGCCCAAGCGTGGAAGATCACCGGAAACCACGCTTGGAGGAGCACGTAGATAACCGCGTCCATCGCGTAGAGAACGCCGCCCACGAGGAACGCCCAACGATGGCCACGCACGGCCAACGCGCCCATCGCGATGAAAAACGCCACCGCCAGCGCATCGATCACGAAAGCCACGGGTTTCAGGCTTTGAAACACCGCGTCCACCACGAGGGTGAAACCCAGCCCCGCGACAAAACTCGTCTCGCTACCGGAATGAGTAAGGACGCTGTTTACGATCGAAAGACCGGCGATCCAATAAAACCATCGGGCCGAAGAAACGATCCCCGGGTTGGCGGTGAGGATGGCTTTGCGATCGATGACGGGCGCGACCGAGGCGGCGGAAGTAGTTTCGAGAAAGGGGTTCGACATGATGATCCGGAGAAATTTTCAGCCGCAGGCTGCATGCAACTACGCCGGAGTAAAGCTGCAACTCGGAGTCAGTAAAGCACCGCACCGCCGATCACCCTCCCGCGTTAATCCCGGAGTGCGTCGCGCGTTCGCCACTATGGACAGCGTGCCCTCGGCGTTACCCCGCGCGGCACTCACGGCTTTACCCGCCTTCGGTTTGCGACCAGACACAACGCGCACGCCTCCTCAACCGATTCTGCCGGATAAATCGGCCAGCGCACCCCCTCCATCCTTCGTCATTCATATCCACTCCATGGCTCTCTTCAAAAATCGTCCGAACAACAAATCCCACGACCTCGCCCAAACTGAACGCGAAGCGATCGTCGATCTCTTGCACCTCTGCATCTACGCCGATGCCCACATCGCGCTCGAAGAAGGCGACCTGATCGCCGACGTGGTCGAAACCATCGGCTGGGACACCCGCCTCGCCTTCGGCAGCTACGAATCGAAATCCATCGCCGCCGCCCGCGCCGCCAAGGGCAGTCCCGAATCCAAGGCCGCGTTCCTCGCCTTCGCCGCGGAGCGTCTCCCATCCGCCGAATCCCGCGCCCTCGCGCTCGACCTCTGCAAACAACTCTTCTCCGCCGACGGCTCCACCGCCGAGAAAGAAGCCGCGCTTCTCGAAGACATCCGCGCCGCGCTGAAGTGAGCGCCGCAGATCTCCAAAGCAGCCGCGCCGGCATCCTCCTTTCGGCCCTCGAACCGTTTCCCCACGTGTCCGTCCCGCGTTTCGCCCTCCGTCGTGTGCTCCGGGCTGCATTTCCGTGGGTGCTCTTGCTCTCAATCACGGCGGTCGCGCGAGCGGACTACACGCCCGAGGAGGTCATGCGAAAAGGGGGCGAAGCCCACGCCCAACTGTCACGCTTCTCGATGCAGGTCTGGACGCGCGCCTTCCAATGGGATGAGGCCGCTTTGCCTTCCTCGGAGACATCCGTTTCGAAAATCGTGAACGAAGGCCCGGGCGTGACGGCCTTGGTCGGTGTCAACCGGCACTCCTACACCTTGCGCGACTCCACAGACAAACGGATGCATCCCGG
>DFYA01000039.1:11172-12098 GCA_002382525.1 Opitutaceae bacterium UBA4094 | reverse complement strand
CCCAACGACCACAATCGCATCGCCGGTCGTGAGAACATCGCCGGCCACGACTGCATCCGTATGGACACCCCGCACTCCACCATCTGGTTCGACGCAAAAACCTTTCTCGTGCGCCGCGTGCTGTGGCAACGCATCAGCCCCAAGTCCAACCGCATCGTGGATCTCTATTGCGATATCCGAATCCTCCCCGCCGATGAGGTGGCCAACCTCAATCCACCGCTCGACGAGTCGTTTGAAGACACGGCAATGCAGTGGGTGCCCTTCATCCCGATTGAACAGCTTCAAGAAAACCTCCGTATCACGGGACGCGCCGCCGGGCTCCTCATCGCACGTCCCGAAGACCAGCCACAGGCGCAGCCGGCGCTTCCGCCGCTCAGTCCCGAGCAACGCGCCGCCATCGTCACGATCGAGGGCAACGAGTTGAGCGGCCTCGGCTTTTACGTCCGCTACGCCAAGGAGGATTACTTGGTCACCGACGTGCGTTTCCTGACCAAAAACCGGTGGGTCAAAATCCGAGACTGGCAGGGCAACAAGATCACGTTCACCGACGCCGTTCACGCGCCCGACACCCGGGTCGTCCTACTGAAAGCCACCAGCGTGCCCGGTCGCCTCGCCCCTTCGACCCCAAGTCCGCGGCGTCGCCAGGCGCTGCTGCTCATGCTCTGCGCCTTCAACAAACCGCAAGGCCACATGCAGGCGGCCTTCTGCGTCAGCCGCCCGACGCCGGCCGGTGCCTATGCGGTGGAGCACGCGCTCGCGGATTACATTTCCGGCGGGCCGATCCTCAACGTGGACGACGGCACGGTCGCAGGGATGCTGGTGAAATCCGACCCACCCAAGATCAAACCCCCGGGCCCCGTGATGCCGTCGTGGCATGCCGAACCGTTGTTCAACCATAAACAATGGGTGCAGATCGGCATGGTCCC
>DFYA01000039.1:0-11081 GCA_002382525.1 Opitutaceae bacterium UBA4094 | reverse complement strand
CAGCCCGTCCCTCGCTGCTCACGGTTCGGGCCGCGTATCCACGATGCGGAAGAAGATCCTTGGTCGAGCAGTGACATCGACCCGCACCTCGACGGTTTCCACACCATCGGCTGAATCCACGATGCGTTCCTCCAGAGGCACGGACCAGTTGACGAGATCCACCGAGGCGCTCGCATGCACACTGTGGCCGGATGGCATGCCTTCCAACCGTGTGTAATTCATGACCATCCAGGCGCCTTCGCGACGCAGTGCGCCTTGGCCGTGATTTGCCCCCTTCTTTGGATCGCTGCCGCGCAGCCACTCACGCCAGTTCTCAAGCCCGTCACCATCCGCGTCGGCGCGGTCGCCGGAAATCGCGGGGTTCGCCCGTTCCGCAGCGGTGAATACTCGGTCCTTCCACGCGTCGAGACTGAGCGCGAAACGTGCCGTGACGACCTTGTTGGAGTTCATCAGAAGTGATCTGCTGGGCTCGGCTCCAGTCAGAGCCCCCGACCAGCCGCTGAAGGTCCAGCCAGGCAGGGGTATCGCCGTCAGTTCCACCGTCGTGCCTGCGCCATAGATGCCGTCGTCCGCCGGTTGCATCACCCGGCCGCCGCCGCGGGTAAAAACGGTCAGCGCGGACGTCGAGACGAAGTTGGCCTCCACGCTCTTGTCGCGATCCATGATAACGAGCGTTTCGCTGAACGAGCCGAAGGCGTCTCCGCCCCAGCCGGCAAAGCGCGCACCTTTTCCAGGCGTCGCCACCATGGCGATACGCGCGCCATGTGGATAATACTCGGCGTTCTGATCGGCGCTTACCGTGCCGTAGCCGTTCGCCAGCAGTTCAAGTCGGCGCTGGGGCACGCGAACCGCCGCAACCGACGAGATAGAGACATTGTTGGAGAGGTTTTTCTCGCGGAATCGGTTGTCGGGCTCCAACACCACGACCAGTCGCGAATCACCAGGTTTGATCTTCCCGGGCAGCTTGAAACTAAGATTGAGCGCGACTTCACCGCCGGGCTGGGTGAGCGGGACGTTGACCTTGATACGGCCCAAGTAGACGTCGTTGCCGTCGCCGAAAAAGCCATCGGCGGAAAGCCATCCATCGACGTCCAACGAGCCGTTCACGGCACTGCTGCCCAAGTTGCGGAAGACAGCTGGGGACTGAACGACATCGCCCACCCCAAAGCTAGCGAGCGGCACAGGCGACAATTCCAGTTCGAGATCGGCCCCGGTCCATTCGACCACGCGCCCGCGGGCGAAAAGGAACAGACGGTCGTTCAAAGTCGTGGCCCAAATGGTGTCGGTTTGGAGGCGCGGGGTTTCCGTCCATGATTGCCCGTCCGGCGTGCCGCTGGACATCTGCACCGGCGATTGGGCGGAGCCGAAAGGGGTGGCCAGCAGGAAACCCGTGGGCCGAGGAGCCACCCAGTAGAGCGCGTTGAATATGGACGTCTTGTAGCCATTGAATGCCTGCCACGAAACGCCGTCACTAGTCATCATCGGTTTATCCCCTCGGTTCCAAACGACCAAGCGGCCGTGACCTTGGGTTCGGAAAAAATCATTATTGGAAAACCGCAGTCCGTTAAGGCCACGATCCGTCCAACTGATGCCATCGCTCGAACTCCAGCATCGTGAGTCTCCACCGCTGGTCACGGCACCGAACAATAACCATTGATTGTTGAACCACGCCACCGCGCGCGCCGTCGCCATCGTTGGACCCGAGACTTGCTGCCAAGTGAGCCCATGATCGGTGGACTGGAGGAGCGCGGCATTCGCCCCGACAGCGACCCATGTGCCCGCACCATTGCCGGCGACATCCACGATGCGCTGCGATGCCAGCGCAGCGACCGACTGCCAGTCACTCCCGTTCACACTGCGAAGCACGACTTTCTCGGCGGTGAATCCGAGGGCCGCCGTGGCCAGCGCGGTGCCCGCGGATACTTGCACTCGGTTGAAATGCCAATCGGCAGGCACCGCTTGTCCGTTGGCCTTGGCCGTAGTCCAAGTGGCCGCATCATCCACGCTGCGGAGAAGCATGCCATAGGTTCCGGCGAGGAGGATCGAAGACTCGAGTTTCGCCATCTGCTGGCCCACTTGAATCGAGGCGACGGAGGGACTGGAGATGCCGGTAAAATCCCGCTGCCAGACGACGCCATTTTCGGAAGACCATGAGGCTCCGCTGGAATCGATCGCCAGGATCCGATCACCAGTCGAGGCCAGTCGCATTCCGATGGGTAAAGTGGGCCCTCCCTGCGCATTTTTCCAAGACACGCCGTCCTGACTCCACGCCATGCCGCTTTCACCCCGAGCCACGAAACGTCCCTGGGCGTAGATCACGGCATCCGACTTTACCGGAGGCGATAACGTCTGCCATGCGCTGCCGATGGCGGTGGTCGCGCTGTAAAACAGGTCGGTGGTCGAGCCGACGAAGAAGCGTCCGTTGGCATAACGCGCCGTCACCACCGGCACGGCGGGCAGGTTTTCGCCGGTCCACGACTTGCCGTCCGTGGACCGCCAGGCACGGCCATCGCTCGCAACGATGAGGAAAACCCCGTCGCCATAGACCATGCCGAAGCCGATGCTCACCCAATGACTGCGGCCGATGCCCGGAATCGCGTTCCAGTTATTACCGCCGTCCGCCGACCACATGGCTCTGTCCTCATTGGCCCAGTTATCTTCGTGAATCGTAACGATCACGCCGTTGTCGCCGATCATCGCTCGTGTCGAACTGGTGGTGCCTCCCGCACTCGTCCAATCAAGACCATTGAGGGAGGTGCGGTAGATCGCCGTCCCATTTTGGGTTTGCACGATCAGAAAACGCCCGCCGCTAAAAACAATCGGCTGGTAGATCAGGTATCCGGAATAGGCGGCCGGATCCACTTGGGACCAATTCACGCCATCGCGGGTGGTGTAGAGAACGCCCCACTCGGTTTGGGCGACCAAGCTGCCGTTCCCGGCGGCGAGGCCTCTGAGCTTGGAGGAGAGCGAAGGCAGATAGACCGGCTGCCAAACGTCGCCATCCGTCGATCGAATGATGCCGGATTCTCCCGCCGCATAGAACGCACCGTTGAACTCAACCATCGCAACGCGCGGCAGGTAATCGCGGCCTTCTGCGGATTCGAGCAGGTTGGCCGTCTGCGGCGGTGCCGTCCCAATTCTCAACTCGTCGCTGCCGACGAGTCCGGCTGTATCGGTGGCGCGCAATACCACCGTGTGACCGGCTGCATTATCCGCACGGAAACGAAAGCGGAACGCGCCCGTGCCGGAAGTTCCGACCAGTTGGCCATCCACATGGCACGTAAGGACGATACTGGTTCCTTCGGGATCGAATGCCTCGCCCGTGACCTCGACCCACGAGCCGGTGACGACCGAACTCTGGTGCACCGGATAGGCCGCGCGCACGATGGGCGCAGACCCACCGGCCAGGGGTGATCCTGCCTGCACAATCGCGCCCGTGTTCGTGTAAGCGACAAACTGGCCAAGGCCTGTNNGCGAAGCCTTGGATGCCCATAGGCGTGTTGGCTAGAAACCAAGAGACCCCGTCGTTCGAGAACCACACGGAGCGGGCGTTGTCCCGCACCAAAGCAACCAGCGAGCCGCCGAATTCCCCGAGCTGGAAAACCTCCGGTCCGCCCAGCTTGTTAACAGCATCAAAAACCACCTCGGTCCAGGTGGCCCCGTTGTCCACCGACTTCCAACCGACCACCCGCGTGGACCCGGACGTCACGTTCTCAAAGCCGTAAAGCCCGCCGTCGAAAGGAACAATAAAGCCCGCCTTGCCGGACGTCTTTGTCCACGTCAGACCATCGCTCGAATAGTGAACGAACCCGAACTCGGGCCAGTTTGCCGCNNACCTCGGTCCATGAAACACCACCGTTGGTGCTGCGGTGGAGTTTGTTTGCGGCAATCGCCAGCAGGGTGTTCCCATCGGCCGCAAGCGAGGTCAACCCGCTGGGCAATCCATTAGCGGGGGGAACTTCTGGCATCACATGCGGCAACACACCTTGGCCAGGAGCGACCGCGTTATATATGCCGTTCGTTCCCCAGAACCGCTCCCCGCCGAAGCCGGCGAGCGTGAAGGCCGTATAACGGCCTTCACCACTCCAGGTCCACGGCCGCATTTTCCGCCAATTGCTACCATCGCCGGAAACCATGGGACTGAGATCGCGTTCTCCGGTGCCGCTATTTCTAAGGACGAAGAAACGATTGTCTTGAAACACGATCTGGGTCGGCACCGTAACCCTGCCGCCCAAAGGCAGCAGCCCGCTGGCTTCCGTGAGGCTACGAACGAAGCCTCGTTGGGTGCCATACACGATACGGTCGTTGAACACGCAATACGCAGAGATGATGTCCCCGGTCGCTGGCTTGATAAAGGTCTGGTCCGCCGTCCAAGGATCGGCGGCCCAAGCGACCGACAGTCCGCTAAACTGGGCCCCGCCAAGCGAGACAAAGTCACCCTTGAAATCCACCCCGCCAACCCACGAGCGACCGGTCTTCAAAGTCCAGTTTACGCCGTCATCCGAAACCCATCCGTAGGCGCCGCCCGGGGCACTGCTGAATAAAACAAACTGACCGTTCCAGCGCATGGCTCCGCGGGTCGCCGAGGACTGCGTGCCGTTGGGCGGCAGGTTGATGGTCGTCCACACGACCCCGTCCACAGTGCAGTAAACTCGCGGGGGAGTGTAGGAAGTGCTTACGCCTGTCAGAATCATCCCAGAACCCGCGGCAAACGGGCCGTTCGCCGTCACGGGAGCGGATGTTCCATCGAGCGTCGCCGCAGTCCAAGCGGTGCCATTCGTGGACGTATAAACGTTGCCGAAATTCGTGGTGCGATTGGCTAGCTGACCGATGAGTCGGCCGTTGAACACTTCGATGCGGGCGACGTGATACGCTGGAAAGCCCGACGGCAGTCCCGTGAGCGTTTGCGGTGCCGACCAAGTGGCGCCGTCGGTCGAAGCGACCGCTCGACCATTACCGGACGCGTCCATGCCGACGCACAGCCAAGTGCCGCCGAGCTTGTTGAGCGACACGCCTTCGAACCCGGCGGGTAACATCCATGCGGTCCACTCAGCCCCGTCTTCGCTCACCAAGATACGGTCTCCGGCGACGGCGTAAGCCTTGCCCCCGATCTCCTTTATCTCGGTGACCGCCATGCCCGGCATCTCTTCCAGACGCCACTGCCACGCGTCGAAGGGCGACGCCACCACGTTAACGCGGATGCGCGCGGTCGCATGCCCGACGTCGTTGGTCACCTTGCACGAGTATAAGCCGCTATCTTCCACCGTCAGGGCCGCGAGCGATAACGAGGCGCTGTCAGCACCGTCGATCACGTTGCCGTTGTGCCGCCATTCATAGGTCATCGGTTGGGAGCCACGGGCCTCCACGCGCAATTCGACCGGCGTGCCGCTGCCCGCCGAGAGATCGTTGGTTTTCCAAATAATGCTGGGGGCCACGCGCTGCTCGGAAAGCACCGCATTGGCGCTGGTGACACTGCCATAGCTATTGCTCACCAGCACATGGAAGGTCCCGAGCTGCGCTTCCGTCACCGGGTCAACCACGAGACTGGCCGCCCATGCGCCGGGAAGAGCCGCTCCATCGCGGAACCATTGATAGCGTAAGGGCGGCGTGCCGCCCGCCCCCACGCTGAAGACGGCGCGACCGCCGAGCTGGACGTGCGCGTTCAGGGGCTGGCTGGCAATCGCCGGCACCGCGGGAGACCCGCCGCGCAAAACGAACGGCCCCGGCACGCCCCCCATCGCGGTGTCCACCGCGATGTAGTAACGCACGCCTTGCACCGCGTCGAAATCCACGCGGCTCCAGCGCAGCATGCCACTGACGTCGTCGTTGGCGCCGATTGTCGTGAAGCTTGAGGGAGCAAGCGGATCCCCCGTGTAAACCGCCACGACGGTATCCGTGTCGCTGCCTTCGGTGTTGAGGGTGAAGGCACCGGAAACCGGCGCGTCCCAACGGAACCAAACGCTGTGGCCCGCCCCCACGCCGGCGTGGGGTGCCGCGTTCTCAAAGGGTTGCGCGGTTGCGCCGCGGTTGGAGCCACGCGTCTCGAACTCCGCTCCCTCCAAAATGACCGCGCGACTGACCAAGTCGTTCGCCGCCACGAGCTCCAGCTTGAGGCTGAAAAGTTCGCCGCTCGCGCTATCACTCGCCGTGACGAAGCGGTAGCGGGTCCCTGCTTCCGCTAAGAAACGTGCGGTGGTGACTGACGCGCCGGCCGCCGCCGTGCCTGAGTCATAAACCACGCGCAGCGTGCTGCGTGTGTCGCCGCTGAAAACGACCACCCGCTGTCCGCGACCAAGCGAGTGCGTGGTGAAACTTGCGAAGCCGTCATAGGGCGCCTGCCAAGCAAACCACATCGTGCGCGCCTCGGAGGCGGGCGAATACGAACCCTCGTTCACTTCGCGAGTCGCCGCCCGGTTGCCGCCGCTCCAGGTGGCAAAATCGCCCTCAAGCACATACGGCGTGTCGAACTGGTCGTTGAGCGGTTTCAAACCGGAGTCCGTGAGCAGCTGATGCAAGTTGAGCCTGCCGCCGGAGGACACCCGGCCTTGGAGCGACGCCAGCTTGTCGGACGAGCGATAGAGCGCGGCAATCAGGTCCTCCACTCCGGCATCTGGAAACTGCGCGCGCGCCAGGGCCAGAGCGCCGCTCACATGCGGCGTGGCCATCGACGTGCCGTGAAGAAAGCGGTAATCCGTCTCGCTGCCATTGTAGGTTGACCAAATCTGCCAGCCGGGTGCCGCGATATCCACGGAGTTGCGGCCATAACAGGAAAAGCCCGTCAACGTGTCGGTCGCGTTGGTCGCGGCCACCGCCACGATATTGGGCAAGTCGTAGCTCGATGGATAATGCGGCAGCGAGTCGTTGTTGCTGCCGGAGTTCCCGGCCGCGGCCACGAACGGAATGCCGGCGTTTGCGCACGCGGCGATCGCGTTCTTGAGCGCCTGGCTGTTGCCGCCGCCACCCCAACTCGCGCTGATGATGTGCGCACCGTGCAGTCGGGCGTAGTCGATCACCCTGATACCATCCGACGTGGTGCCGCCGAACGGACCGAGGAAGCGCCCGGCCATCAATTGGACTTCCCAAGCGACGCCGGTCATGCCGAAGCCGTTGTTGCCGCGCGCTCCAATCGTGCCTGCGCAGTGGGTGCCATGCCCCTGAAAATCCATCGGATCGCCATCGCGATCATAGGCATCGTAGCCGAACACATCGTCGATCACGCCGTTGCCATCGTCGTCGATGCCATTGCCCGGAATCTCCGCCGTGTTCCTCCACATGTTCGCGGCCAGATCTTGGTGATTGTAGCGGATACCCGTGTCGGTGACGGCCACCACGACTGCGGATGCATCGGTTCTCACGGCCCATGCCGCCGGTGCTTTGATGTCGGCTCCCGCCGTGTATCCGCTCACGCCACCCAGATTGCGGAGACCCCACAGCCGGTTGTCGGCATACGCCGGGTCGTTCGGCTCCACGCAGGGCCACACGAGATAGTCCGGCTCGGCATATTCAACGAGTTCGCTCAGCGCGGCCATCTGCTGCGGGAGTGCCGCGGGATCATCGACGTCTGTGCTGAACGAAACCAGCAGCGACGCATCCCCCACAGGCTCACCCAGCGTGAACCCTTTCGCCTCGGCTCGCGCCCGGAACTCCGCCCCATCCATCCCGGGCCGTGCCGCGACGAGCAAGTGATCCGCCACCATCACCACGCGGGAAACCAGTTCGCCGGTCTTGCCTGACCAAGTTTCCTCCACTCGCAGCTTAGGGTGCTTGAAAAGATCGGTCTGATAAACGGCCCTACGTTGGCGGTTGCCCAACGCATCGGGTGCAGTCCACAGCTCGCGCACCAAAGTTGACCCCGAGATCAACGGCTCCGACGGGTGCCGCTGCACGGTATCCTCCGCAGGGAGGGATGCGGCACTGGAGGCTCCTGCTGCGATGGCGGGCTTCTCCGCCTGCTCGGATGACGTTGCGGCAGCCAGACCCGCTTGGGGTCCCGGTGAAGGTCGATCGCCATGAACGCGCTGAGCGATCTCGACAGGCGTGTCGGCGGCCTGCGATCGCGGCGCCAGCCTAAGGAACCAGCCGAGACCGATAATGACGGCCAGGATCGAAAGAAAAAGCGGCCAGCGAACGACGGCGTTGTGACGAGGCATACTGGATGCAAATAGAAAGCACCCTGTTCACCGGCAATCAGATAACCCGGGATTAAATGAGGCCGGCGCGCATAATCCGCTTGCCGGAAAATCGTGGGCGGGACTTCGCGGCGCCTTTAAGGCGATGGCCTCCGGGCCAACACCTTTGATGCCCGCTGATGCAACAAATTGCGCGCCCAACGCATTGTCACCGACCGCACTCCTCAACAGGCGAACTCGACCGCTTGATCACCGCGACCTCGTGGGCGCTCAAACGTGGGAAGCGTCAGTCATGGCACGGGATGACTGCGGCTCGGTCGGGTGCCGGTTAGCGCGCGGTCAACCTAGACCAAGAGGCGGCGAACTCGCCGACGATCTCGTCAAATGCCTGCGCCTCGGTGCCACGACGAACCTCGTCCGCCGCTTCGCGACTGCCCCACGAGGTCGAGCGTGCCGCTTCGCGTTCGGTCGCTTCATACGTCGCGTAAATGTAGCCGGTGCGCGTATCCACGAGGAGCGCCGACGCCGTCGTGACGGCAGTGATTTTGCGGGTCGGAGAAAGACCGAGCGAGATCACGCTGAGCGGCTTGGACGCGTCGGAGCCAAAGAACGCGGTGTCAAAGGTGTAGATGAAGACCAAATCAGCCTGCAAGCGGGCCGCCGCCGCACGGAGTTCGCGGTCGCTTTCAAGGCGATCGGGGAGAAGCAAGCGATTGAGCGTGGTCACTCCGGAAACCTGAGGAAGCGCTTGAATGCGGGCGAAGTGGGCATCGGTTTCCACTTCGCGCGTAAGGATGACCGAGTAGCGTCCGCTGCCATGGCGCCCGCCGCGCTCGTTGAGGTGATAGTTGTTGTAGCCGGCGGCTTGAACTCGGACGACGGCGATGGCCGCGGGAAATGGATGCGTGGGCTTGATCGCAAAGCTCTCCTGGATGTCGGCGGGCGCAAAGGCCTGGAGGTCGGCTTTGGACCCGGGCGTGATGTAGTTGTGGGCGCAGCCGGTGAGCGACAGCGCGGCCACACCGAGAACAAGAAGTGTGAAGAGGCGGTTCATGCGGGGGCATAAAACCGTGGTCGCAAGCAAGGCCGCAAGTTCGCGCTGCGGGAATGCCTGAGAACGCGCGGGTCTGGGAGGACGGCATTCCTGTCCGTCTGTGGAGGATATGGCCGGGGTTTCCGGATCTCCGAACCGGACGGACAGGAATGTCCGTCCTCCGTTGATGCCCGTTTTAATCTGTATGGTCATGGGTGCGACCGAACACTCGAGACTCGACGCTTGCCCGTCTCCCGCGATCGCCCTCACTGGGCGGCTTCATGCACCTCTTTACGCAGCGGCCCCACCCCTTGGCTCGCCCCGCGCTCCGCCGCTCCGGACTCCTCCTCGCCGCCGCCCTCGCCTACTCTCTCGCCGCGCATGCGCAACCGGCCGCCGATCCGTCGCCCGCGAGCCGCGTCTCCGTGCCCGCCGACAAAAACGCCGCTCTCATTGCGGCCATCGAAAGTGCCATCGCCGCCGGAGACGGGGGACGCCTCCGCCACCTCTGTGAAGCGCAACCGCCCCACCACAGCCGGGAGGCCGACGCGGCGCTCGACACCGCCCTCGCCCGCGCCTGGTTTCTCCTCGGCGATGGATCGCGCGCACTCGTGCTCGCCCGTCAGGCCGCACGCTTCGGGTCCGTCCCCGCCGCCCAATGGCTCGCCGCCGAGATCCATTACGCCCGCGCCGAATGGGGGTTCGGTGATACGTTCCGCAACGCGCTCGAACACGCCGACCCGACCAGCCCCGCGATTCCTTATCTGACCGCCCGTCGCCTCCTCGCCCGGTTTGCCGATGTCGATGCCGAGCACGTTCACCCCATGATGTCCGGGGCGCGCCAAAACCTCCATGCCTCCGCCGCCGCGTGCACCTCGCTCGACGCCCGCCTTCACCCGCACTTCGATCCGCGTTTCCTCTCGCTCGGCATCGACGCCGCGTTGTTCGAACTCGATTACGAGCTCGCGGCCTATCACGCGATTCAACTCTCGGCCTTGCGCCCGCTCAACGTGCCGCTCGCCCGCCTCGCGCTGGCCCTCGCCTTTGACGTGCCCGCCCGTCGCGACGCCTTTTTCGGCACATTGCGCACGCGACCAGCGTTTCCCTCCGACGATCTCGCGCTCTGGCAAACTCACGCCCAACTCCTCGATCTCACCCCCGAGGCGCGAAAAGCGGACGCATGGCTGACGCTCGCCGAACACGCCCAACGCACCCCCGCGCTCGTGCCTGTCCATGTGCACCTGATCGCCCGGGCCGTCGGCCGCTTGCAAGCCGACGATACGCGTTACGCCGCCGCCGTCAGCGACTATGTCGATGCCTCGCTCGCCGCGCGTTCGCCACCCCACGCCCGCGTCGCCTTGCGGCATGTCAACCAGCTCCCGGCCGACAACCCGGCCGCGCGCGAACAACGCATCGCGCTCGCCCACCTTGCGGCCCGCCACGATCTCGCCGCCGTGCTCACCGCCGCCGAAGCCCACCACCACCTCGACGATTTCGATTGGCTGGCGCGCCATCGCCCGATCATCGCCCGCCACCAGATGCCCGGCGTGTATGCGTCCTACCTCCAGGCGATGGAACACCTTCGGCCCGATGACCCGGTCGTGCTGCTGCAGCTCGCGCGCACGCTCCACCACGCCGGGCATTCCGCCGCGCTCGATCATCACCATCGCGCTTTCGTGGCGGCCACGGCGCAACTCATGCCCACCCTCGACGACTGGCTGGCCTACCGAAATCTCGTGCGCGCCTCCGATCAACGCACCCGCACCGCCGACGCGACGAAACGATTTCAAGCCGCCATTGAACGTATTCACACCGCCGCGCCCAACGATCTTGCTGCGGCCCACTTCTACGCGCACCTCCTCGATCATCGGGCGTCGAATACCGGCGACGCTGCCGACCGCGCCGCCGCAAACCTCGCC
>DFYA01000208.1 GCA_002382525.1 Opitutaceae bacterium UBA4094 | reverse complement strand
CTTGCGCAGGCCGCCGAGGCGGTAGATGTCGCCCTCGTGGTGGGTGCCATGGAGGATGGAGCCGGAACCGAGGAAGAGCAGAGCCTTGAAGAAGGCGTGGGTCGTGAGGTGGAACATCGCGGCAGCGACGCCGCCAGTAATGCCCGCGAGCGAGACGTTGGCGCCGGACTGAAGCGCGACGAGCGAACCGAGCGCGAAGGCCGCGACCATGAAGCCGAGCTGCGAGATCGTGGAGTAAGCGAGGATGCGTTTAAGATCGCGTTGGCCGAGAGCGGTGAAACCGGCGAAGAGCGCGGTCGAGACGCCGATCCAGAGGATGACGTTGAGGGCGTCGGCGGTCATCAGCACACTCACGCGGCACAGCAGGAAGATACCGGCGGCGACCATCGTGGCGGCGTGGATGAGCGCGGAGACGGGCGTGGGACCTTCCATCGCGTCGGGCAACCACACGTGGAGCGGGAGCTGACCGGATTTGCCGACGGCGCCGCAGAAGATGAGCAACGCGATCGAGGTCGCGATCACCGAGGGTTCCGCGCCGATCTTCACGGCGATGTCGGCGAGGGTGATCGTATCAAAGGCCCAATACGCGAGAATGATGCCGAGCAGGAAGCCGAAGTCGCCAAGGCGGTTGACGATGAAGGCTTTTTTCGAAGCGGCGACGGCGGCCGGGCGTTCGTAGTAGAAGTTGATCAGCAGGAAGGAACTCAGGCCGACGAGTTCCCAGAAGATGAAGAGCATGATCAGGTCGTCGGCGAGCGTGAGGCCCGTCATCGAGAACATGAACAGCGAGAGGCAGCCGAAGAAGCGGGCCTGGTTTTCCTCGGTCTTCATGTAACCGAGGCTGAAGAGGTGGACGAGCAGGCCGACCAGCGCGACGACCGCGAGCAGGAGCTTGGACAGCGGGTCGAGGAGGAAACCGAGGTGGATGGTGAAGTTCCCAATCGTCAGCCACTCGGCGGCGACGGTGAAGTCGTCGGTCGCGAAGATCAGCAAGCCCGCGAGTCCCGCGATGGCGGTGGCCGCCGTGAGCGAGAGCGCCTTGGCGATGGCGGGCTGCTTGCGAAAGAAGAGACCGATCAGCACCGCCGAGACGAGCGGTGTGAACAGGAGGGTGAGAGCGAGCTGGGAGGCGGACATCGGTGCGGTGCGAAGCGGGAAGGTTTAATCCTCGGAAACAGGAAAAGCGGACGAGCTCAGTTCTTGAGCGCGTTGAGCTCCTCGACCTGGATCGTTTGGCGGCGGCGGAAGAGGGCGACGATGATCGCCAGGCCGACCGCGACTTCGGCGGCGGCGACGGTGAGGATGAAGAACACGAAGACGTTGCCGTCCATCGTGCGGTTGAAGTGCGAGAAGGCCACGAGCGCGACGGTCGAGGCGACCAACATGAGCTCCAGGCACATGTAGATCACGAGGGTGTTCTTGCGGAGGAGCACTCCGAAGAAGCCGATCGCGAAAAGCAGCGCGCTGAGGAAGAGGTATTCGTTGAGTCCGACGGTCATTTGATGTCCCCCAAGCCTTCGAATTTTTTGCTGAGCACGATCACGCCGAGCATGGCGATGAGGAGAAGGAAGCCGACGATCTGCACGGGCAGCAGGTAGGTCGTGAAGAGTTGCTCACCGTAGGCGCGCAGGCTGGCGCCAACCGGCACCGCCGCGGCGGGCACTTCGTGCACGATGGCCGCTTGGGCGCCGCGCTGGGCGAAGGAGGCGAGGCCGACGATCAACAGCAGCAGCGCAACAAAGCCGGAAAACAGCGTGGCCTTTTTGAACGGCTTGCGGGTTCCGCCTTGGCTGTCGAGGAGCATCACGATGAAGAGGAACAGCGCGACGACCGCGCCCGCGTAAACGAACACCATGAGCGCGGCCAAGAGGAAGGCGTCGAGGAGCACGAAGATCGCGGCGACGCCGACGAGGCTCACCAAAAGGCTGAGCGCGGCGGCAACGGTGTTCTTGGTGAACACCACCGCGAGCGCGGAGCCCGCGGTCAGCGCGGCGAAGATGTAGAAGAAGATGTCGGAGGACATGGGCGGAAAGTGAAGTAGTGAGTAGCGGGTAGTGAGTAGCGAGTAGTCGGAGAAGTGGTCGGCGTTTTAGGTGGTTCGGGATGCTCGCTACTCACTACTCGTTACTCGCTACTTCAGCGATCAATGCGCGTTGCCGTGTTCTTCGGCGGCTTTCTTTTTGTCCCACTTGAAGTGCGCGTCGGGGAGCGTGCCGCCGAGTTCGTAGAGCTTGGCTTTGTTGTTCACCATCTCCTCGCGGGTGTAGCCGCTCATCGAGAACTGGTTCTGCAGCCAGATCGCCTCCTCGGGGCAGACCTCTTGGCAGAGTCCGCAATAGATGCAGCGCAGCATGTCGATGTCGAAAGCCTGCGGGGCCTTCTCGACGTGGGCGTTGGTGGACTCTTCGGGGATCTCGCCGGGCGTGATGCGGATCGCCTTCGGCGGGCACACGAATTCGCAGAGCTGACAAGAGACGCATTTCTCGCGGCCGTTGGGGTCTTTTACGAGCGTGGGGACGCCGCGGTAACCCACGGGGAGCGCGGGGCGTTGCTCGGGATACTCGAGCGTGAGCGGCTTGCGGAAGAGATGCTTCAGCGTGGTCCGGAGCCCGCCGACGATCTGCGGGATATAGGTGCGCTCGGCGAGGGTGAGCGGTTTGCGTTCGACGGGGATGACGGCCATGGCGCGAGAAAGAGTTTAAGCTCGAAGTTTAATTTTAAGGCCGATCAGCGATAGAGGAGCGCGATGCCAATCGTGTAGGCGACGAGGTTGGCGATGGCCAAAGGCAAAAGCTTTTTCCAGCCGATCGCCATGACTTGGTCGTAGCGGAAACGGGGGAGCGTCCAACGCACCCACATGAAGAAGAAAATCATCGCGAGCACCTTGCCGATAAAGATGCCGATGCCGACGACGCCCATGACGAGGGGCAGGTGCGCAAAGTTGAGGTGATGCGCGAGGTCGGAGAGCGTATACCACGGCAAGGGATTCCAGCCGCCGAAGAAGAGAATCATGAAGATCGCGGAGCCGATCAGCATGTGCGCGTATTCGGCGACGTAGAAGAGCGACCACTTGAAGGCGCCGTATTCGGAACCAAAGCTGTTCACGAGGTCGGCTTCGGATTCAACGGTGTCGAACGGCTGGCGGTTGGTTTCAGCAAAGAGCGCGACGAGAAAGATGAAGGCCGAGAGCGGCATCAGGAAGATGAACCACGCGCCGCCCCAGAAGCCGGCTTGAGATTGAAACTCCACCACGCGGGCGAGGTTGAGGGAGCCGGTGAAGCCGGCAGGTTCGCCTGCGAGAGGTCCGTTGGTCCAGAGGAACACGGGCAGCACGGAAAGCGTCATCGAGAGCTCGTAGGAGATGAGCTGGGCGGAGGCGCGAATGCCGCCGAGGAAGGGGAACTTGGAGTTCGAGGCCCAGCCGGCGAGGATGACGGCGTAAACGCCGAGCGAGGAGACGGCGAACACGACGAGGATGCCGAGGTCCACGTTGGCGAGAACGATGGGGACGAGCTTACCTGCGGAGTCGATGTAGGCGCCGAAGGGGACCGCCACCACCGTGGTGAGCGCCGGGATCATCGCGATGATCGGGGCGGCGACGAAGTAGAACTTATTAACGTGACCAGGAATCGCGTCCTCTTTGAAGGCGAACTTGCCGCCGTCGGCCGCGAGTTGGAAGATGCCTAGGCGCTGCAAGAAGCCGATGCCGGGAACCCACGCGAGGATGGGCGCGAGCGTGCGGTTGGGGCCGGGACGGTCTTGGATCCACGCGGCGATCTTGCGCTCGGCCATTGAGCACGCGGCGGCGATGGGGAACATCACCAGCATCACGGCGAGGCCTTGGAGGGCCATGCGGATCCAGTGCGGGAGGTCGAAGTAGAAGTCGAACATGACGGCGCGGCTGAGTTAGGCGGTCGCGGCGGCGGACGCGGCGGGTTTGAAATGAAGGGTTTCGCCTTCGCCGAAGGGCAACGACTGCCACTGCGTGGAATCGAGGAGGAGTCCGCTTTCGGGGATGTTTTTGTAGAGCATCGTGGCGAGCGCGGGGACTTCGGCGGCAATGACTGGCCAGAGCGTGCCAATCTCGGACGGAACGGCGGGGCCGCCGGCGGCGGTCGTCAGCGCGGCAAGCGCTGCGAGGTCG
>DFYA01000205.1:33284-37358 GCA_002382525.1 Opitutaceae bacterium UBA4094 | reverse complement strand
TCGTTGTCGCCGAAGACGCCGGTATCGTCGCCTACGCCGATGCCAAGATGATTGTCGTCACGAAGGACGGCGAACTCCCGCGCAACTTCGAGAAGAGCCCGAAGACCGACAGCAAGAACGGCGTCTACGTTTACGAACTCCGCAAGTTCATGCGCTCGAACGCCGGCACCTGCTTCAACCAGAAGCCGATCGTCGACAAGGGCCAGAAGGTCAAAGCCGGCGACATCATCGCCGACGGTCCTTCCACCCAAAAGGGCGAAATGGCCCTCGGCCGCAACGTGCTCGTCGCGTTCATGCNNAGAACATGCGCGTCGCGTTCATGCCTTGGAACGGCTACAACTTCGAGGACGCCATCCTGATCTCCGAGAAGGTCCTCAAGGAAGACATCTTCACCTCGATCCACATCCAGGAGTTCGAGGTCACCGCCCGTGACACCAAGCTCGGGCCGGAGGAAATCACCCGCGACATCCCGAACGTCGGCGAAGAGGCGCTCAAGAACCTCGACCACAACGGCGTCATCCGCATCGGTGCCGAAGTGAAGCCCGGCGACATCCTCGTCGGTAAGATCACGCCGAAGTCCGAAACCGAACTCGCTCCGGAAGAGAAACTCCTCCGCGCGATCTTCGGCGAAAAGGCCGCCGACGTGAAGGACACCTCGCTCGTCGTTCCGTCCGGCGTCGCCGGCATCATCATGGACGTGAAGGTCTCCAGCCGCGTCGATTTCGAGAAGGAGAAGCTCTCTCCCTCTGATCGTCGTCGTCAGACCAAGCAGATCCAAGAGGATTACAAGACGCAGATGGATAAGTTGCGCGAAGGTCTGACCGAGGCCCTCTCCAACATCCTCCTCGGTGAAAAGATCCCGCTCGACGTCATCAACGGCGAAACGAACGAGATCATCATCCCCGCCAACCGGAAGATCACCAAGACGCTCCTCCGCAAGCTCGCCGCCGTCTCCAAACACGTCGAGATCGACCCGTCCCCGGTTCGCATCAAGATCATGGAGATCATCGGTTCCTATCAGTCGAAATTCGACGAGCTGGAAACCGACCGCGAGCGCAAGATCAACAGCATTGAAGCCGGNNAAGCTCGAGGTCGGTGACAAGATGGCCGGTCGTCACGGTAACAAGGGCGTGGTCGCCAAGATCGTTCCCCAAGAAGACATGCCGTTCCTCCCGGACGGCACTCCGGTCGAAATCTGCTTGAACCCCCTCGGCGTGCCTTCCCGCATGAACGTCGGCCAGGTGTTGGAAACTCACCTCGGCTGGGCGTGCTCCAAGTTGGGCATCAAGGTCGCGACGCCCGTTTTCGACGGTATCCCCGAGAAGAAGGTCCGCGAATACCTCAAGGACGCCGGTCTGCCCACCACGGGCAAGAGCGTGCTCTTCGACGGTCGCACCGGCGAGAAGATCGATCAGCAGGTCGTGGTCGGCTACATCTACATGATGAAGCTGAACCATCTTGTGTCTCACAAGATCCACGCCCGTGCCGTAGGTCCTTACTCCCTCGTCACGCAGCAGCCGTTGGGCGGCAAAGCCCAATACGGCGGCCAGCGTTTCGGCGAAATGGAAGNNCAGCGCTTCGGTGAAATGGAAGTGTGGGCGCTCGAAGCTTACGGCGCGGCGCACACCCTCCAGGAGCTCCTCACTGTCAAGTCCGACGACGTGCAGGGTCGCACCAAGATCTACGAGTCGCTCGTCAAGGGAGACAACACGCTGGTCGCGGGCACGCCCGAGTCCTTCAACGTGTTGATCAAGGAAATCCAGTCTCTCGGTCTGGACATCAAGCTCAACAAGCGTGACGCCCTCGGCGGTCTCACCGCCTGATTCGGTTCACGTCACCATTTAACGAATACATAGGGAATTAACTCAAAATGAGCATTCAACCCAACGAAGTTGCCGCCGGTGCCCGCGAGGAGACTCGCGCCGCCCTCGGCCTCGAAGAGAGCCCGTTCGACTGCGTCTCCATCACCGTCTCCTCCCCGGAGACGATCCGCGCCTGGTCCAAGGGCGAGGTCAAGAACCCCGAGACGATCAATTACCGCACCTTCAAGCCCGAGCCGGGCGGTCTTTTCTGCCAAAAGATTTTCGGACCGGTTCGCGACTACGAGTGCGCCTGCGGAAAATACAAGCGCATCAAATACAAGGACGTCGTCTGTGATCGCTGCGGCGTCGAAGTGACCATCTCCCGCGTTCGTCGCGAGCGCATGGGCCACATCGAACTCGCGGTGCCCGTCGCGCACATCTGGTTCCTCAAGTCGATGCCCTCGCGCCTCGGCCTCCTCCTCGACATGACCGCCCGTTCGCTCGAGCGCGTTATCTACTACGAGAACTATATGGTCGTCGATCCGGGCAAGACCCCGCTCGAACTCAAGCAGCTTCTCACCGACACCGAATATCGCCAGGCCCTCGACGAATACGGTGACGACTCCTTCGTCGCCAAGATGGGCGCCGAAGCCGTTCGTGACTGCCTCGTGAAGACCGACATGGAAGCGACCGTCGCCGAGCTCCAGGAGCAGATGCGCGCCACCAAGTCCAAACAGATCAAAAAGAAGCTCTCGAAGCGTCTCAAGGTCATCCAAGGCTTCATCCAATCCAACTCGCGCCCCGAGTGGATGGTCCTCGAAGTGTTGCCCGTCATCCCGCCGGACCTCCGTCCCCTCGTTCCTCTCGAAGGTGGCCGCTTCGCGACCTCCGACTTGAACGACCTCTACCGCCGCGTCATCAACCGCAACAATCGTCTGCGGAATCTGATGCAGCTCAAGACGCCCGACGTTATCATCCATAACGAAAAGCGCATGTTGCAGGAAGCCGTTGACGCCCTGTTCGACAACGGTCGCCACGGCCGTCCTGTCACCGGCGCCGGCAACCGTCCATTGAAGTCCCTTTCGGACATGCTCAAGGGCAAGCAGGGTCGTTTCCGCCAAAACTTGCTCGGCAAGCGCGTGGACTACTCCGGTCGTTCCGTCATCGTCATCGGTCCCGAGCTCAAGCTCAACCAATGCGGTCTGCCCAAGAAGATGGCGCTGGTTCTCTTCGAACCGTTCATCATCCGTCGTCTCAAGGAACTCGGCTTCGTGCACACCGTCCGCGGTGCCCGCAAGATGATCGAGAAGAAGTCCCCCGAGGTTTGGGACATCTTGGAAGAAGTAACCAAGGGCCACCCGGTTCTTCTAAACCGCGCGCCGACCCTTCACCGCCTCTCCATCCAGGCGTTCGAGCCCGTCCTCATCGAGGGCGAGGCGATCCGCGTTCACCCGCTCGTCTGCACCGCCTACAACGCGGACTTCGACGGTGACCAGATGGCCGTGCACGTCCCGTTGTCCCTCGAAGCCGTGATGGAGTGCAAACTCCTCATGATGGCGACGAACAACATCTTCTCGCCGTCCTCCGGTAAGCCGATCCTCACGCCGTCGCAGGACATCGTTCTCGGTGCCTACTACCTGACGATCGAGCCGCGCACAAAGCCGTCCAAGGACACGCATGTTCCGCTCCTCTCCGGCCTCCAAGAAGTTCTCTTCGTCAAGGCCGACGGCGCGCTCAAGATGCACGACTGGGTCGAGGTGCCTAATCCGGACTTCGGTCGGGAAACCATTTTCGGTAACTCCGAAAAACGCACCATCCGCACCACGGTTGGCCGCGTGATCTTTAACCAGATCTGGCCCGAAGGTCTCGGCTTCGTGAACTTCCCCGTTCCGAAGGGCAAACTCGGCGACCTCATCTTGAACACCTACAAGGTTGCCGGCGACGCCACGACCGTGGTGACGCTCGACAAGCTCAAGGAGCTCGGTTTCCAGACCGCCATGCAGGCCGGTATCTCCATCGGTATCGACGACATGATCATCCCCGAGGACAAGAAGGACATCGTGTCCGACTCCCGGAAGAAGATCGTCGAAGTCGAAGCCCAGTTCAACAAGGGCATCATCACCGACGGCGAGCGCTACAACAAGGTNNGCCACCGACAAGATCGCCAAGGCCGTGTTCGCGAAGCTCGAGAACAACGACGGCAAGGTCGAGGTGAACCCGGTTTACATCATGATGGACTCCGGTGCGCGCGGTAACAAACAGCAGGTTCGCC
>DFYA01000205.1:33027-33246 GCA_002382525.1 Opitutaceae bacterium UBA4094 | reverse complement strand
TCGCCGACACCGCGCTCAAGACCGCCGACGCCGGCTACCTCACCCGTAAGCTGTGCGACGTCGCCATGGACGTGATCATCTCCGAAGAAGACACCGGCAGCCGCGACGGCATCTGGAAGAAGTCGATCTTCGAAGGTGACGACGAAATCATCAACCTGCGCGAACGTATCGTGGGTCGCTGCGCTTCCGACGACATCTACAACCCGCTCAATCCGTCCG
>DFYA01000205.1:31914-32831 GCA_002382525.1 Opitutaceae bacterium UBA4094 | reverse complement strand
CGCCTCGTGGAAACCGCCGACGGCGCCGCCATCGTGCTCAACAAGACCGGCTCCATCCAGATCATCGACGCCGATGATCGCGAGCTCGACACCTACAACATCGTGGTCGGTTCCTTCCTCCATGTTGGCGACGGCGCCAAGATCGAGAAGGGCGCCGTGCTCGCCCAGTGGGATCCCTACAATATCCCCGTGCTCTCCGAAAAGGGCGGCACGCTCGGATTCAAGGACATGATCCCTGGCGTCACCGTGAAGCGCGAACTCGACGAATCGTCGGGCCGCATCGCCACGGTCGTCATCGAGCACAAAGAAGACCTTAATCCTCAGATCGAAGTCCGCGACAGCTCCGGCAAGCCGATCGCCGCCTACGCCATTCCGGTGGGCGCGCAGATCGCCGTGCAAGAAGGCGACATCATCCAGCCGGGCGCCCTCCTCGCCAAGACCCCGCGTCAGGCGTCCAAGACCAAGGACATCACGGGTGGTCTCCCTCGTATCGCCGAGCTTTTCGAAGCCCGTCGTCCGAAGGATGCCGCCGAGATGGCCCGTATCGACGGCGTGGTGACGTTCGAAGGCACGCTGCGCGGCAAGCGCAAGCTCGTCGTTCGCAACGAAGAGACCGCGCAGGAAGAGGAGCATCTCATCCCGACCGGCAAGCACATCATCGTGCAGCCGGGCGACGTGGTCCACAAAGGCCAGCACCTCACGGAAGGCTCCGCCGACCCGCACGAGATCCTCGAAATCCTCGGACCGTCCGCGCTGTATGACTTCCTCATCAGCCAGGTGCAGGAGGTTTACCGTCTGCAGGGCGTGACGATTAACGACAAGCACATCGAGATCATCATCCGCCAAATGCTCCGCAAGGTGCGCATCACCGATCCGGGTGACAGCGAATACTTCTGGGGCGAGCAGGTGGACCGCGC
>DFYA01000205.1:0-31832 GCA_002382525.1 Opitutaceae bacterium UBA4094 | reverse complement strand
TTCAAGGAAAACGTGATCATGGGTCACCTCATCCCGGCCGGCACCGGCCTGCCCGCCTACAAGAACCTCCGCATCAGCCTGCCGTTTGGCGAAGAGCTTCCGACCGAGGAGCCCGTCGCCTCCGAGGCGAGCTAAACCGCGAGTTTTCTCGTAAATTCAAAAGCCGCGAACGCCCGTCGTTCGCGGCTTTTTTGTGCGCCGAAATATGCGCAAAACGTAATAGTTCCGGCAGAAGATCGTCGCTCGTAAATCGCAACATGGGGCTTCGAAAAAGGACGATAAAACGTCCCACCCTCGCGCCTGAATGCACCCGCGGCTTCACCTGCATCGGTGAAACGGGTGAAGCGAAAACGGGTGTGTGGTCGGACGCTTTTTCGATGAAGGAGACTCATGCGGGCGGCGCACGAGGTGGTAAACTGAAGCCGGCCGGTCGCTTCCGTGGGGCGGTCTTAAGGCGATTTCGAAGTGCTCTTTCATATGACGAAGGCAACTGGCAGGGTGCATCTGGTTGTTCAGCACCTTCGCTCGATCACGACAGTATCCAGCCGCAGATCCTCGTGCGGCATAGTCGCCAATCGCACGACCGATGAGCCCGTGCGCATGCGGATCGGCGGCTGCTCGAGCGGCCTGGAAGTTTATAGCATGGCGATGGCCATCGTGGAGTTCACCGCCTCGTAAGCTCATAGGCGCCGTTGCAGACCTTCGGAACCGACACAAACGAAGCCATGCTCGAGCAGTCGCGGACGGCGCAGTTCTCGCGCAGCGAAATGCAGGACCTGTCGTCGGAGCGGTTGCGGCGCTTCATTATCGAGGAGGCGGGCGGGTTTCACGCCTGCAAACCCGCCCGCGAGATGTGCATCTTTGCCGGCCACGATGTGTCGAGCGATCCGCCCTTTTCTCGGATGGATATGGTTGGCTGCCGCAACCTACTCATCTACTTCGAGCCGCCGCTGCAGAAAAAGGTCATTCCGATTTTCCACTACGCGCTCATGCCGCAGGGCTTTCCCCTGCTCGGCGGCTCGGAGGCCGTGGGCGAACACCGGATCTCTTCACTCTCAAACACAAGGCGCCTCGGATCTATACGAAGAAGACTGCGACCGCGCGGCACCGGTTAAGCTCTTTCACGCTCAGCGGTTCGGAGCGACTCGGAGGCGGCTGTAAAATCGCGGCGCCACAGCCCGGGTTGACCGAGGCCGACGCTCAACGCGAAGCCGACCGCATCACGCTCGCCAAGTATACGCCCGCCGGCGTGATCGTGAAGGTTCACTTCGAGATCGTTCAGTTCCGCGGCTCCACCAGCTGCTACCTCGAGCCGATGCCGGGCGAGGCCAGCTTTCATGTGCTCAAGATGGCGCGTGTGGGACATCGTCGTTCGCGGAAACGATCTCTGCATCCGGCGCTTCACGCCGCTCGCCGAGAAGGTGTTGAACCTCGTGCCGACCGACGCCGGGCGTCCGATCACCATCATCAAGCCCAACATTCATTTCCCTGTTTGGAGCGGTTTATCGTCGATGCGATCGACCAGATGCGCACGCAGCAAACCGAGGTGCCGGACCGCGACGGGCGCCGGTTCTCGCTACACGCATTGCCGTATCGCACGATGGACAACAAAATCACCGAGCCGTCCTGGTCCTCGTCGACATCGATGCTGTGAAGCGCGGCGGCGCCGATTTGTTTCCCGAGAGCGAACAGCTTATGCCTGATCATGCAGAGCGTGAAGAATTTTTGTATCTTAACGATGGATACAAGCGGGTTCATCAACAGCTGGAATCCGGGAGCCGAGGCGATGTCTTGCTACACGACCGCAGAGGCGATCGGCCGTCCGGGCGCGATTATTTTCACCAAAGAAGATCGGGACAGCGGCGAACGGGAAAACGAGTGGGGCACGTGCGACGCGATGGCTGTTGTCCCGACGAGCGCTGGCACGAGCGGAAAGACGGCACGCGTATTTTCTTGAGCGGAACGATGAGCGTCATCCGCGACGAAGCGGGTGAGTTGCTCGGCTTCACCAAGGCGGCGCGCGACATGACGGAGGCGAGGCGCCAGCAGGCCGCGCTCAAGGCGGTGCGCGACTCGTTGGCGTTGATCGTGACCGAACGCACAGCGCAGTGGCAGGACAGCGTGCAGCAGTTGGAGGTTTTTTCCTTCAGCGTGTCGCATGACTTGCGCGCACCCCTGCGTGCGATGCTGGGCTTTGCGGAGGCACTGCGCGACGACTGCGGCGACCGGGTCGGCCAAGACGGCAACGAATATGCCGCCCGGATCATTTCCGCCGCCCACCGGCTTGATCGATTGATCAACGGCATTCTTCTCTATAGCCGCACGGCGCGCACCAACCTCCCTTTGCAGACTGTGGATCTGGAGCGGGTTGTGGCCGATGCGTTGTCGGACAACCCGGCTTCAAGTCGCCACAGGCGGAAATCGAAGTGGTGAAGCCTTTACCTGCTGTCATCGGGCACGAGGCTTCGGTCACGCAGTGCGTGGTGAACCTTTTGTCGAACGCGGTGAAGTTTGTCCCGCCCGGCGCAAACCGCGCATTCGCATCTATGCCGAGCCCGAAGGCTCGACCATGCGCCTGATCGTCGAGGACAACGGGGAGGGAATCGCGTCCGAGGACATCGTGCGCATTTTCGGTTTGTTCGAGCGCGTGCACCCGGCCTCATCCTATGAAGGCACCGGTGATGTCTTACCATCGTGCGCAAGGCGGTGGAGCGCATGGGAGGCGAGGTGGGCGTGACTTCCGAAGTGGGGACGGGGAGCGCTTCTGGATCCGTCTTCAGTTGGCGCGCTGAGGCAGCGTGTGGCTCACCGCATCGCTGGCTCGCGAGGTGGGATTTTGGCCGGGGGTCGAGAACTAATTTCGCTTTCGGCCAAAATCTGCTTGCCGAGGGTTACCTGCTTGGTAGCTTCCGCCTCTTTTCTCATTTCATAGCCACACTTCGATATGCCAACCATCAACCAACTCGTGCGCAAGGGACGTCGCCAGATCCGCGCGAAGTCCAAGTCCCCCGCGCTCTCCGGCAACCCCTTCCGTCGCGGCGTGTGCGTGCAGGTCATGACCCGCACTCCCAAGAAGCCCAACTCCGCTATCCGTAAGGTCGCGAAGGTCCGTCTCACCAATGGCAGCGAAGTGATTTCCTACATTCCGGACGAAGGCCACAACCTCCAGGAGCACTCCATTGTGCTTGTGCGTGGTGGCCGCGTTAAGGACTTGCCCGGTGTCCGCTACCACATCGTTCGCGGCACCCTCGACGCCACCGGCGTCGAAAAGCGCCGTCGCAGCCGCTCCAAATACGGAGTCAAGCGCCCCAAGGCCGCCGCCAAGAAGTAACCCAACCGAGGAACCCAGACCATGTCACGCCGCCACAAAGCCGTTAAGCGTCAAACGACGCCGGATATCCGCTACAACAGCACGCTCGTAGCCCACCTCGTCAATGTCGTCATGCAGGACGGCAAAAAGAACACCGCCGAGCGCATCGTTTACGGTGCCTTCGAAAAGGTCTCCGAGAAGCTCGAAAAGGGCGATCCGGTTGATCTCATGATCGGCGCGCTCGAAAACGCCCGTCCGCGCCTCGAAGTGAAGAGCCGCCGCGTCGGTGGTGCGACCTATCAAGTCCCCGTCGAGATCTCTTACGAGCGTCAGGAGAGCCTCGCTCTTCGCTGGATCGTGACCGCCGCGACTGGTCGCAAGGGCATCCCGATGAAGGACGCCCTCGCGAACGAAATCGTCGATGCCTATAACAACACCGGCAGCGTCGTTAAGAAGAAGGAAGACACTCACAAGATGGCCCAGGCAAATCGCGCCTTCGCCCACCTCCGCTGGTAAGCCCGTTAGTTAATTGCTGCTCATGTCCGACGCTCCCGTCATTTCCATCGTCACCGATAAGGCCAAGGTTTCCGCGGTTAACTCCAAGAACCGTCCCTTCCCCCTCGAGTGGACCCGCAACATCGGTATTGCCGCGCACATCGATGCCGGCAAGACGACCACCTCCGAACGTATTCTGTTCTACTCGGGCAGCGTCCACAAGATGGGCGAAGTGCATGAAGGCACCGCCGTGACCGACTGGATGGAGCAGGAGCGCGAGCGTGGCATCACGATCACCGCCGCCGCCATCTCCTGCGCCTGGAACGCCTCGTGCGGTCCGTGGAAGGGTATCAAGCAGCGCGTTAACATCATCGACACGCCCGGACACGTGGACTTCACGGCCGAGGTCGAGCGCTCCATGCGAGTGCTCGACGGCGCCGTCGCCGTGTTCTGCGCCGTCGCCGGCGTGCAGCCCCAGTCCGAAACCGTTTGGCGCCAAGCCAACAAATACGGCGTTCCTCGTGTTGCGTTCATCAATAAGATGGACCGCACCGGCGCCGACTTCTTCCGCGCGATCTCCGAGATGCGTGAGAAGCTGGGCGCCAACGCCCACGCGTTGTTCCTCCCGATCGGCAAAGAAGAGAACTTCACGGGTCTTGTGGACCTCGTTCAGAACTGCGCCTACATCTTCGAAGATCCGACGAACATGGATCTCGACCCGACACGCCATCCGATCCCCGCCGAGCTCGCCGCTCAAGCCAAGGAATACCGCGAGAAGCTGATCGAGGCCGCCTCCGATTTCGACGACACCCTCGCCGAAAAATACCTAGGTGGCGAAGAAATCACCACCGAAGACCTCCTCATCGCCGTTCGCAAAGCGACCGTCTCGATGAAGTTCACGGGTGTCATCCCCGGCTCCGCCTTCAAAAAGAAGGGTGTGCAGCGTCTTCTCGACTGCGTGGTCAACTACCTGCCGAGCCCGATCGACGTTCCTCCTATGAAGGGCCAGGACAGCGACGGCAACGAAGTGTCCGTCACCGTTGACGACAACGCGAAGCTCGCCGGTCTCGCCTTCAAGCTCTGGACCGACCCGTTCGTCGGTAAGCTGGTGTTCTACCGCGTTTACACTGGCACCCTCCAAAAGGGCACCTCCCTCTACAATCCCCGCACCCGTCGTTCCGAACGCGTTTCCCGTCTCGTGCTCATGCGCGCCATGGACCGCGAGGAAATCGACATGGCCTACTCGGGTGACATTTGCGCTCTTGTGGGTGTTAAAGAGGTCATCACCGGCGACACCCTGTGCCACGAAGATTACGACGTTCGCCTTGAGCCGCCGTCCTTCCCCGAGCCGGTTATCGCGATGTCCATCGAGCCGAACTCCAAGGCTGACCAAGAGAAACTTGGCACCGCGCTCCAGCGCCTCGTCGCCGAAGATCCGACCCTGCGCGTCAAGACCGACACCGATACTGGCCAGACGATTCTCGCCGGCATGGGCGAGCTTCACCTCGAAATCATCGTCGACCGCATGAAGCGCGAGTTCAAGGTCGAGGCGACTGTCGGCAAGCCCCAGATCGCCTACCGCGAAACCATCGTCGGCAGCTCTGGTGGCGAAGGTAAGTTTATCCGCCAGTCGGGCGGTAAAGGCCAATACGGCCACGTTGTCGTCAAGATGGAGCCCAACGAAAAGGGCAAGGGCATTGAAGTCATCAACGAAACTGTGGGTGGCTCGATCCCGAAGGAATTCATCAAGCCCTCCACCGACGGTATTCTCGAAGCCGCCAACAACGGTGTCGTCGCCGGCTACCCGGTCGTCGACGTGATCATTCGCATCGTCGATGGTTCCTTCCACGACGTCGACTCGTCCGAAATGGCGTTTAAGATGGCCGGCATCTTCGCGTTCAAGGACGCCATGGCAAAGTGCCAACCGATTCTGCTCGAGCCGATCATGGGCGTCGAAGTCACCACTCCGGAAGAGTATCAGGGCGACCTGATCGGCGACATCAACCGTCGCCGTGGCCGCATCAACGGCATGGAGTCGAAGAACTCCGCGTGCATCATCAACTCGCACGTTCCGCTTGAGATGCTTTTCGGCTACGTGACCGACATCCGATCCCTCTCCAAGGGCCGCGCCAGCGCTTCTATCACGCCCTCCCATTTCGAGCAGGTTCCGAACTCGCTCCTCACCAAGATCGTCGAGACCTCCACCAAGGCTCCCGCTCGCACCTAATCCCTTCGTTCTTTTTACGCCATGAAAGGCCAACGTATTCGTATCAAACTCCAGGGCTTCGACTATCGTGTCATCGATCAGTCCGCCTCGGAAATCGTCGAGACCGCCAAGCGCTCCGGCGCTCGTGTCTCCGGCCCGGTTCCGCTTCCGACCAAAATCGAAAAGCTGACCGTCAACCGTTCTCCGCACGTCGACAAAAAGTCGATGGAGCAGTTCGAGACGCGCACCCACAAGCGCCTTATCGACATCATTGAGCCCACCGCGCAAACGGTCGATGAGCTCAAAAAATTAAATCTCCCCTCGGGCGTTGACATCACGATCAACGTGTGAGTTAAGGACCGACCCAGAACACACAATTTACATAGCAGCCGCCCATGTGCACCCCGTGCACCGCTGGGTTTCTCTAATGTAGGTCGTCAAACGGAAATCTTTCCACCTACCACTTAGCCATGTCCATCAGCACTCTACTCGGTAAAAAAATCGGGATGACGCAGGTCTATGACGCTCAAAACGTCTTGGTCCCCGTCACCGTGGTCGAAGCCGGCCCTTGCCCGGTCGTCCAAATCAAGACCACCCAGACCGACGGCTACAATGCCGTCCAGCTCGGCTTCTCCAAGCAGAAGACCAAGAACGCCTCCAAGGCGGAAAAGAACCACGCCGCGAAGGCGGGTCTCGAAGACGCTCCCCGCGTCCTCAGCGAAGTGCGTCTCGATGACGTCGCTTCCGTCAAGATTGGTGACGTCGTCACCGTCTCTGACTTCACGGAAGGCCAACTCGTTGACGTCATTGGCGTCACCAAGGGCAAAGGTTTCCAGGGCGTCGTGAAGCGTTTCCGTGTCGGAGGCGGTCCCGCCACCCACGGTTCCATGTTCCACCGCCGCATCGGTTCGATCGGTATGCGCCAGACCCCTGGCCGCGTGTGGAAGAACCAAGCGATGCCTGGCCACATGGGCCAGCTCCGCGTTACCACGCAGAATCTCCAGCTCGTGAAGATCCTCCCCGAGAAGAATCTGCTCCTCGTCAAGGGTGCCATCCCGGGCGCCAACGGTGACGACGTGATCGTCCGCACCGCCATCAAGGGTCAGCCCAAGAAAGCCTAACCCTTAAGGAGAAACACAGCACATGAAACTCAAAGTTTTTAGTTCCGACGGCACGACCTCCCGCGAACAAGAGTTCGACGGTCTGCCCACCTTCGAGGGTGACAAGGGCCTCCAGGCCGTGAAGGAAGTCATCGTCGCCATCAACGCCAACAACCGTCTCGGCACCCACTCCACGAAAACCCGTGGCGAAGTGTCCGGCGGCGGCAAAAAGCCCTGGCGTCAAAAGGGCACCGGTCGCGCCCGCGCCGGTTCCACCCGCTCTCCGATCTGGGTCGGCGGCGGCGTCGTCTTCGGCCCCAAGCCCCGCGACTACTCCAAGAAGGTAAACTCCAAGGTGAAGGCCCTCGCGTTCAGCCGCGCGCTGTTCGACCGCGCCTCCGCTGGCGAGATCGACGTCATCGACGCCTTCGAGGTCAATCCGGTGAAGACCAAGGTCCTCAACCAGATCATCGAGCGCATCGCTCCCGAGGGTAAGATCCTCATCGTGGACGCCGAGTTCACCGCCGACACCGCTCGTGCCGCCTGCAACCTTGCCCGCGTCGCCCTTCAAGAAGCCAGCACGCTCAACACGCTCGATCTCGCGCAATACAAGAAGATCATCGTCAGCTCCAAAGCCCTCGAGGCGATCATCGCCCGCGTCAACGGAGGTAAGAACTAATGAGCGCCAACGTCCTCAAACTCGTCCGTCTCACCGAGAAGTCCAACAAGCTTTCTTCCGAGCTTGGCCAATACACCTTCGAAGTCGGGATCAGCAGCAACAAGCACCAGATCGCCGAAGCCGTTGAAAAGGCTTTCAAGGTCACGGTGACCCGCGTCAACACCGCCGTCATCCGCGGTAAAAATAAAAAGAGCCGTCAAGGCCGCCCGAGCATGACTTCCAACTACAAGAAGGCCGTCGTGACCCTCAAGGCCGGCGACAAGATCGAGCTGGTCTAATCCGGAGAACATACACCATGCCTCTCACTCCTATCCGTCGCCCCCTCACGCCTTCCCAGCGCTTCACGCAGCTGAACAAGCCCGAGGGTCTCACCCAAAAGCGCCCCGAGCGCGCTCTCACCGAACCGAAGCCGAAGACCGGCGGTCGCAACGTTTATGGTCGCATCACCTCGCGTCGTCGCGGCGGTGGCCATAAGAAGCTCTACCGCATCATCGACTTCAAACGCGATATCCTCGACATGCCCGCCAAAGTGCAGGCCATCGAGTATGATCCGAACCGCACCGCGCACATCGCTCTCATCGCCTACACCAACGGTGAAAAGCGCTACATTCTCGCCCCCAAGGGCCTGAAGGCCGGCGATTCGATCTTCACCTCGAACAAGGCCTCGTTGAACGACTTTAACGTCGGCAACAACTTCCCGCTGTCGATCATCCCGCCCTCCACTAAGCTGCACAACGTCGAGCTCGTTCCGGGCCGTGGTGCCCAGCTCGGCCGCACCGCCGGCACCTCGATCGAACTTGTTAACGTCGAGAACGGTTTCGCCCAGATTAAACTACCCTCCGGTGAAGTTCGCTTGGTCAACCAAAACTGCCGCGCCACCATCGGTGAAGTCGGCAACGGTGACCAAATCAACGCTTCCCTCGGTAAGGCCGGTCGTAACCGCTGGCTCGGCAAACGTCCCCGCCAGCGCGGTGTGACGATGAACCCGGTCGACCACCCCAACGGTGGTGGTCAGGGCAAGTCCAAGGGTGGTGGCGGTCGCCAGCACCTCGTGTCCCCGTGGGGCCAGCTCGCCAAGGGCTTCCCGACCCGCCGCCGCTCGAAGCCCTCGAGCAGCCAGATCCTCGTCCGCCACAACGGTCGCAAGCCCCGCGGTCAGAAGTAATCCCAACACCTTACCAACATGGCCCGCTCCATCAAAAAAGGTTTCTTCGTCGACTACCACCTGCTCGAGAAAATCGAGAAGGCCGTCAAGGCCGGTGGCTCCAAGAAGCCCATTCAAACCTGGTCCCGTCGCTCGACCATCACGCCCGATTTCATCGGACACTCGTTCAATGTGCACAACGGCAAGGCATTCGTCACCGTTTACGTCACCGAGAACATGGTCGGCCACAAGCTCGGCGAATTCGCGCTCACCCGCGTCTTCAAGAGCCACGGTGGCATGACCCGCAAGGACGTCTAATCCGCTCCGTCTCCGCCATGATCGCCCGTCTCGTCACCGCGTTTGCCTTGTTTTTCGTTGTATTCACAGCGGGACTACAGGCTGCCGCGCTGGTGGCGACCCGGTCGGTCGAGGCGGCTCCGGTGGTGGCCGTGCAACCGACCCGCGTCGCGGATCTCGTGTTGCTCGGTGCCGGCTTCGAGGCCGGTCTTCGCCAAGGGATGGTGTTCACGGTCACCCGCGCCGGTCGCGAAGTCGCCGAGGTTGTCCTCGTCGAACTTCGTCCCCGCGCGGGCGCCGCGCTCATCCTCAACCTCGCGGCCGGACAATCGATCCAGCCCGGCGACGTCGCCACTGTCAAAACTCTCAAGGTATAATCAATAAACACTAAAAGGGCAGGGGACCCCCGGTCCTGCTGTCGCCCCCAAAGGGAATCTTAATCAAATGGAAGTCCAAGCCCTCACCCGCTACGCGCGCATGTCCCCTAAAAAGGTGCGCGAAGTCGTTCGCACCATCCAAGGCCGCAAAGCCAACGATGCCGTCGATCTCCTCACGCTGATCCCGCGCAAGTCCGCGCGCCTCATCGTCAAGACGCTCAAGAGCGCCATCGCCAACGCCGAGAACAACAACAACCTCTCCGCGGATTCCCTCGTCGTGAAGAGCGCGCTCGTTGAAAACGGCCCCGTCTTGAAGCGCTTCAAAGCCGGCGCCCGCGGCACCGCGATGCCCCGCCGCAAGAAGATGTCCCACATCCGCATCGTCCTCTCCGACGGCAACTCCAACTAATTTACTCCCATGGGCCAAAAGACCAATCCGATCGGCTTCCGCCTCGCCGTCCGCCGCAACTGGCAGTCCCGCTGGTATGCCACCAAGAAGGATTTCGCGAAGCTCCTCCTCGAGGATCAGATCATCCGTGAGAAACTCATGGAGAAGCTGAAGCAGGCTTCCGTTCCCCGCATCTTCATCGAGCGCGCCTCCAACCGCGTCCGCGTCAAGATCTACACCGCCCGTCCTGGCATCGTCATCGGCCGCAAGGGCGCCGAGATCGAGAACATCAAGGCCGAGCTCTCCAAGCTCACCGGCAAGGACATCCTCCTTGACATCCAAGAGGTCAAGAAGCCCGAGATTGAAGCCCAGCTCGTCGCGGAGAACGTCTGCCTCCAGCTCGAACGCCGTATCGCTTTCCGCCGCGCCATGAAGAAGGCCGTCGAAATGGCTATGGCCCTCGGTGCCGAAGGTATCCGCATCCAATCCTCCGGTCGTCTTGGCGGTGCCGACATCGCCCGCCGCGAATGGCAGCGCAAAGGCCGCGTGCCTCTCCACACCCTCCGCGAAAACATCGACTACGGCTTTGCCGAGGCGAAGACCGTTTACGGCAAGATCGGCGTCAAGTGCTGGATCTGCAAAAAGGAAGCCGACACGACGCTCTAATCCCGTCGTTCGCATAACCACTTAACAAAAGAGAAACCATCATGGCTCTCGCTCCCGCTCGCACCAAATACCGCAAATCCCAAAAGGGTTCCCGCAAGGGCAACGCCAAACGCGGCAACACGATCTCCTTTGGCGAATTCGGCCTCCAATCCCTCAGCCGCGGTCCGATGACCGGCCAGCAGATTGAAGCCGCCCGCGTCACCATCTCGCGCCACCTCAAGCGCAAGGGCAAACTCTGGATTCGCGTGTTCCCCCACAAGCCGATCACCAAGAAGCCCGCCGAAGTGCGCATGGGCTCCGGTAAAGGTCCGGTCGAATACTACGTCGCCCAGATCAAACCCGGCGCCGTCCTCTTTGAACTCGCCGGCGTTCCGTTGACCATCGCGAAGGAAGCCTTCCGTTTGGCCGATGCCAAACTGCCTTTCCGCTGCCGCTTCATTGTGCGCGAAGGCGCCACCGCCTAACCCACCCGGCCCTCCGCCAGGAACCAACCGCCATGAGCAAGAAGACCAATTCCATCAACGAACTCTCGCCCGCCGAGATCGCCGTCAAGTTGAACGAAACCCGCGAGAAACTCCTCCACCTCCGCCTGCGCAAGCAGACCGGCCAGGTCGAGAAGACCTCCGAGCTGCGCACCCTCCGTAAGGACATCGCCCGCCTCGAGACTGCGCGCACCGCCAAGAACAAGAAGGCCGCCGCCTAAGCCGCGCACGCCGTCTCCAATCGATAAAAGAACATGTCCACCACGACCCGTAACTCCCGCAAGGACCTCACCGGCTTCGTCACCAGCCGTTCCGGTGACAAATCCATCAAGGTCACCGTCCCTTACAAGATCCCGCATCCCCGCTATCAGAAGACCATCAATCGTAAGACCGTCGTGCACGTCCACGACGAGAAGAACGAGACCAAGGTCGGCGACAAGGTCGAGATCATGGAAACCCGCCCCCTCAGCCGCCTTAAGCGCTGGCGCGTGGTAAAGGTCATCGAGGCCGCCGTCACCGCTGATGGCGCCGCCGTCACCGAGAATGATGTCGCCGGTCTCGTCCCCACCAAGACGACCAAGGCCTGAGCCCATTAACATTTAAAAGAAAAGCGATTCGTCATGCTACAACTCCGTTCATGGGTAGAAGTGGCTGATAACACAGGCGCCCGTCGCGCCATGTTCATCAGCAAAAAAGGCCAGAACACCACCACCGCAGGCGTGGGTGATGTCGTCACCGTCCACATCAAGGAAAGCTCTACCGATGCTTCCGTGAAAAAGGGCGAGGTCGCCAAGGCCGTTATCATCCGCACCAAGGCTCCCGTCCGCCGCGCGGATGGCAGCTACCTGCGTTTCGACAGCAACGCCGTCGTCATCCTCACTCCGGATGGCAATCCCAAGGGCACTCGCATCTTCGGCCCCGTCGCTCGCGAACTGCGTGCGAAAAACTTCATGAAGATCATCTCCCTCGCTCCGGAGGTTCTCTAAAATGGCCACCACCAAATATCACGTTAAACGCGGCGACGAAGTCGTCGTCATCGCCGGCTCCCAAAAAGGCAAAGCAGGCAAGGTCCTCGAGATCCTGCCCGCCAAAGACCGTGTCCGCGTCGAAGGCGTCGGCATGCTCAAGCGCCACGTCAAGAAGTCGCAGGAGAACCCCAATGGCGCGATCGTCGAGCGCGAGGGTTCCATCCACGTCTCCAACCTCCAGAAAAAAGCCGTGTTCGAAGCGTCTAAAAAGCGCTCCGCCAAGGCCTGATCTGTTTCTCCATTCAAATTAGCGCTTGCCAGGGTCGAAGCTACCTCGTGTAACTTCGACCCTTTTCGGCCTATAAACACACACTCAAATTGCCGTCCGGGTCGGTAATCCGGCGACTCTTACCATAATGAGCAAATCCACTCCTTTCCTTAAACAGCACTACACCGAGCAGGTCGTCCCCGCCCTGGTAAAGAGCCGCGGCTATAAAAACGGCCACGAGGTTCCGAAGATCACCAAGATCTCCCTAAACACCGGCATTGACGCCGAAGCCGACAAGAACCAGATCGCCGACATCCAGCGCGACCTCGCCGCCATCGCCGGCCAGAAGCCCGTGCTGTCGAAGTCCAAGAAGGCCATCTCCAATTTCAAACTGCGCCAAGGCCAAATCGTCGGCGCTCACGTCACCCTGCGTGGTGAGCGCATGTGGGATTTCTTCTACCGCCTCCTCGCGGTCGCTCTCCCCACCATCCGCGACTTCCGCGGCGTTCACTCCCGTCTAGACGGTCAGGGCAACTACAACCTCGGTATCTCCGACTTCACCATCTTCCCGGAAATCACTGTGGAGAACGTGAAGAAGGCCATGGGCCTCGACATCACGATCGTAACCACCGCCTCCTCCGACGAAGAAGGCCGCGAACTCCTCAAGCTCCTCGGTATGCCCTTCCGTCGCACCGAAGCTCAGGTTGCCGCCGACAACGCCGCCAAGACCACCGCAGCCTAACCATTTTTCGCCATGCCGAAGACCTCCGCAATCAACCGTAACGAGAAACGCAAAGCTCTCACCGCCAAGTTCGCGCCCCTGCGCGCCGAGCTGAAGGCTATCCTCGCCAACCCTGCGACCAACGACGAAGAATTCTTCGCCGCGCAGAAGAAGCTCCAGAAGCTCCCCCGCAACTCGTCCAAGGTTCGCATCCGCAACCGTTGCGCCATGAGCGGCCGCCCTCGCGCCTTCATCCGCAAGTTCGGCGTTTCCCGTATCACCTTTCGCGAACTTGCCCTTAACGGTAAGATCCCGGGCGTGACCAAGTCCTCCTGGTAAAACTTTCAGGGCCACGGGGGTCGGATATGACCCGCGCGCCTTAATCCAAACCAACATCCACCATGACAGATCCCGTCAGCGACTTCCTGACCCGCCTGCGCAATGCATCCAAGGCCGGTCTCGCCGAGTGCGTCTCGCCGCACTCCAAACTCAAGGAAAGCCTCGCCGCTATCCTTAAATCCGAGGGCTTCGTTTCCGAAGTCTCCACCGGCACCGACGACCGCGGTCACAAGACCGTTATTGTTAAGCTCAAATACGTCGATAGCGCTCCCGCGATCACCAACCTGTCGCGTGTTTCAACCCCCGGTCGCCGCCTCTACTACAGCTACACGGAGATCCCCCGCGTGCTGAACGGCCTCGGTATCAGCATCCTTTCGACCTCGAAGGGCCTGCTCAAGGACCAGGACGCCCGTCGCCAGAAGGTCGGCGGCGAACTGCTCTGCAACGTTTGGTAACCCGGAGAACCACCACATGTCACGCGTAGGCAAACTTCCCGTTCCCATTCCCGACAAAGTCAAGGTTGAGGTCAAAGGCCACACCGTTTCCGTCGATGGCCCCAAGGGCAAAGTCTCCAAGACGTTCGCCCCCGTCGTCACCATCGCTCTCGTTGACAAGACCGTCACCGTGAAGCCGAAGGACGACAGCCGCTTCTCGCTCGCCATGTTCGGCACCGTTCGCTCGGTGATCGCCGGCATGGTCAAGGGCGCTTCCGAAGGCTTCGTCAAGGACCTCGAAATCCAAGGCGTCGGTTTCAAAGCCAACCTCAAGGGCAAGGTCCTCGATCTCGCTCTCGGTTATTCGCACGCCATCCTTTTTGACATCCCCGAGGGCATCAAGATCACCGTCACTGACCAGACCAAGGTCAAGGTCGAGGGTGCCGACAAGCAGCTCGTCGGAGCCGTTACTGCGGAGATCCGCAGCTACTACCCGCCCGAGCCCTACAAGGGCAAAGGTGTCCGCATCGTTGGCGAACGCGTCCGTCGCAAAGAAGGCAAGACCGTCGCTTAACGTTTCTTTTTATAACACTCTATCCGCTCGTCAGAGCCCTCATCTAAATGTCCACCACTCGCAAAGCCGACCTCCTTCAGAAGCGTCGTTGGCGCATCCGCAAGAAGGTGTTCGGCACCGCCGCACGCCCCCGTCTTGCCGTTCGCTTCACCAGCAAGCACATCTACGCCCAAGCCATCGACGACGAGGCCGGCACCACGCTGGCCTTCCTGTCCAGCCTCGACGCCGATCTGCGCAAGCAGAAACTCGCCGCCAACCTCGCCGGAGCCAAGTCCCTTGGCGACGCCTTCGCCGCCAAGGCCAAGGCCGCCGGTATCACCTCCGTTGTGTTCGATCGCTCTGGCGCTCGTTACCACGGCAAAGTCAAAGTCTTCGCCGATGCCGCGCGCGAAGGTGGTCTTGCATTCTAAACTATGAGCACTGGCACCAATCCCCCCGCGTCCAACGATCGCCCTCCGCGTCGCGATAATCGCGGCCCCCGCGAAGTTCCCAAGTCTCTCGACGAACACGGCAACGAGCTGGTCGAGAAGATCGTCTTCATCAACCGCTGCGCCAAGGTCGTCAAGGGCGGCCGGCGCTTCAGCTTTTCCGCTCTTTCCGTTGTCGGCGACCGCAAGGGCCGGGTCGGTATCGGCTACGGCAAGGCCAACGAGGTCCCCGACGCCATTAAGAAAAGCGCAGAGAACGCCAAAAAGAACTTCGTGTATGTGACGCTCAAGGGTGACACCATCCCGCACGACGTCATGGGCATCGCCGACGGCGGCAAGGTTCTCCTCAAACCCGCCTCGACCGGCACTGGCCTCATCGCCGGTGGCGCCGTGCGCGCTGTTCTCGAAGCCGCCGGCATCAAGAACATCCTCACCAAGTCCAGCGGCTCCAGCAACCACATCGCTGTGGTGCATGCGACCCTCAACGGTCTCCTGCAGCTCCGTTCAGCCGAGTCCATCAAGGCTCTTCGCGCCGCTTCGTAATCGATAGAAATCCGAGTCCTGCCCTGCGCACATGCGGGGTGGGGCGCCCTCCACAGGAAACTCACATGAAACTTCACGAACTCAAGAACGTTAAAGGCGCGGTCCACCGCAAGAAGCGCGTCGGCTGCGGCGAAGGCGGCGGCCATGGCAAGACCTCCGGTCGCGGTGGCAAAGGCCAAAGCGCTCGCTCCGGCAGCTCCATCCGCCCCGGTTTCGAAGGCGGCCAGATGCCTCTTTATCGTAAGCTGCCCCATCGCGGCTTCAACCAGGCCGCGTTCCGCAACGCGCCCGAAGTCGTCAATATCGGCGACTTCGCCCGGCTTGACGCCAGCGTCACGGAGATCAACTCCGAGGTGCTCGCCAACGCCGGTATCGTCCGCGGCGACAAGACCCTCCTCAAGGTCCTCGGCGAAGGTGAACTGAACCGCGCGTTCAAGGTCACCGCCGCCAAGTTCTCGGAAACCGCCAAGGCCAAAATCGAGGCCGCCGGCGGTCAGGCTATCGTCGCCTAAGCCCAGGTGCAGGCCGCGCGACATTAAATCGCGCGGCCTTTTTTTTCCACGATTCCAGTCATCCGCTTCCATCGCTGTGCTCTCCGCTTTCACGAACTCCTTGAAGATCCCCGAGCTCCGCTCGCGCATCTTCTATACACTCGCCCTCCTTTTCGTCGCCCGCGTCGGCGCGCACATCCCGCTCCCGGGCCTCAACCCCGAGCCGCTCGCCGCCTTCTTTAAGGACCAGGCCGGCAGCACCGGCGGTGCCTTGGTCGGCCTCTACAACATGTTCACCGGCGGCGCCCTCGTTAAGGGTGCCGTCTTCGCGCTGGGCATCATGCCCTACATCAGCGCATCGATTATTTTCCAGCTGATGACCGCGGTGGTGCCCGCTCTCAGCCGTCTCCAGCAGGAAGGTGATATCGGACGTCAGAAGCTGACTCAATACACGCGCTACGCGACGCTCATCATCTGTTTGGTTCAGGGCACGCTGCTCATTCTGGCGCTTGAGAATCCGGCACGACTGTTCGGTCCCGAGTTCGACGTTAACTTGTATGGCTCGATCGTAATGACCGATGCTCGTATCTTCCTTATCACATCGGTGATCTTCATGTCCGCCGGCACCATGTTGCTGATGTGGCTCGGCGAACAGATCACCGCTCGCGGTATCGGCAACGGTGTCTCCTTGCTCATCACGATCGGCATCTTGGCCGACATTCCCGGCGCCGCTCACGCTACCTACCAGCTGTTCTTCCCGGCCATCGGTGTTCGCGCTCTCGGGCTTCCCCAAGCCATCGTGATGGTTGGTCTCTTCGTTCTCGTGACGATGGGCATCATCCTCGTCGTTCAAGGTCAGCGTAAGATCCCGGTGCAATACGCGAAGCGTGTTGTGGGCAACAAGGTCATGGGCGGCCAAAGCTCGTTCCTCCCGCTCAAGGTCAACTACTCCGGCGTCATGCCGGTGATCTTCGCCAGCGCCATCCTGCTGTTCCCCCAGCAAATCTTCTCGCAAGTCGGCGCGGCCTTCGACCTTAAGTTCCTCACCGATTTCGCGGAGAATCTTCTTCGCGGCCATTGGGTGTATTACGCTTCCATGGGCGCACTGATTCTTTTCTTTAGCTACTTCTGGGTGTCCGTGATGTTCAAACCCATCCAGATCGCCGATGACCTCAAGAAATACGGCGGCTACATCCCGGGCGTTCGCCCCGGCGAGCCGACAGCCAAGTTCCTCGATTTCATCATGACCCGCATGACGCTCGCTGGCGCGATCTTCCTTACGATCATCGCCGTCATGCCCGACGTGTTCCTGTTCGAACTCAACGTGCCGCAACGCATCGCGATCTTTTTTGGCGGCACCGGCATGTTGATCACCGTCGGCGTCGTGCTCGACACGATGAAGCAGATCGAGACCTTCCTCCTTCAACGTCATTACGACGGCTTCCTGAAGAAGGGCCGCATCCGCGCCCGCAATCCCAACGCCGCCGGAGCCACCGGTGATGCGCTCAGCTCCGAGGCCGTGATGAAGATCGCACTGCCGATGCTTGGCCTGCTTCTCCTCGGTGTGGCCATCTGGGCCTACAAAATCATTGTGGGCCAATAAGGGGCTTTACTTCGGCCGCGGTGTCTGCACGCTCTGACCTCTTTTCTTCTTTCGGCCCTCCCGCCAAACAGAAGTTCTTACTGCTCGGTTTGTCTTCGTTTTCCTCGGAAAACGCGATGAATCAGCTCCGTTCTTTGAATATTGAGCACGTCTCTCTTGCTGAACTGATACAGCAGGAGATTTCGCGTGGCTCGCCCCTCGGTCAAACGATCGAACGGGCGATCCGTCAGGAATCACTCCTGTCGGACGAAACCATCCTCGCCCTCGTGCGACGCTGGTTTTGGGCACGCAAACCTGATGCGGGTTTTGCCCTTGCGGGCTTCCCGGCTACGTTGCTCCAAGCCAAAGTATTCGACGAATGGCTCGAAGCCCGTGATGAAAATCTTCACGGCGCTTTTGCCGCCTCCGGTTCAACCGAACCGCTCGTCGACCACTATCGCACCCTCGGTCTTCTTATCGAAGACGAGGCATTTCTCGCCGCATGATTCCCATCAAAAACAAAGAAGGGATCGCGCGGATGCGCGAATCCTGTGCGATTGCCGCCCTCGTTTTGAACCAGCTCAAAGAGATGGTTCGTCCGGGGATCACGACCTATGACTTGGATCAGGCCGCGCGCGATTTTATCGCCCGGCAAGGAGCTCGGAGCGCCTGTTACGGCTACAAGATCGGCAGTCGCCGGTTTCCCGCTTACACCTGTCTTTCGGTCAACGAAGAAGTCGTTCACGGGATCGGATCGCTTAAACGCGTTCTTCACGACGGCGATGTGGTTTCCCTCGATGTCGTCATCGAATACAACGGCTACATCGGCGACAACGCCACCACCGTCGCCCTAGGCACCGTCACTCCCAAAGTGGCCGAGCTGTTGAAGGTGTCCGAAGAAGCCCTCTACCTCGGCATCAAGCAGGCGGTCGTCGGCAATCGTATCGGCGATATTTCGCACACGATCCAAACCCACTGCGAAAAGCACGGATTCGGTGTCGTCCGCGACCTCGTCGGACACGGCGTCGGCGTTTCGATGCACGAAGAGCCGCAGATCCCGAACTTCGGCCGCAAAAATTCAGGCGACAAGATTAAGCCCGGCATGACCCTCGCCATCGAGCCCATGGTCAACCTCGGCACCTATCGCACGAAGACGCTGAGCGACGGCTGGACCATCGTCACCGCCGACAACTCGCCCTCCGCGCACTTCGAACACACCGTGCTCACCACCGAAAACGGCCCCGAGATCCTCACGATCCCAAAGGCGCTTTGATTCGTTTTCCCTCATCCACTTTCCGGACTGACGGCACCCGCCGCCGGTCCTGTTTCTCACCCTTCCACGTTAAAGTTAACTAAACCACATCCATGCCACGTATCCTCGGTGTTGATATCCCCGCGAAAAAGAAAATCGCGTATTCCCTCCGTTACATCTACGGCATCGGTCCCGTCCGGGCCGATGTAATCGTCAAAGAAGTCGGTATCGATCCCGATACCCGCGCTGAAGGCCTCACGGAGGAGCAGCTCAACAAGATCCTTCACGTCATCACTGAAAACAAGTGGGTCGTCGAGGGTGACCTCCGCCGCGAGCACACCGGCAACCTGAAGCGTCTCCAAGCGATCAGCTGCTACCGTGGTGTCCGCCACCGCAAGAGCCTGCCCGTCCGCGGTCAGCGCACCAGCACCAATGCCCGCACCCGTAAAGGTCCCCGTCGCACCGTCGGCGTGACCAAGGCCAAAGCCTAATCACTTACTACCATGGCTGAAGAAAAGTCCGCTCCTAAGAAAGAGAAGACCCCCAAGGCTGCCGCTGCCGGCGCCGAGGTCTCCCCCGCTGCCGAGAAGTCCACCAAGGCTTCCAAGGCCCCCAAAACCGAAGGTGCCGAAGGCGCTGCTCCCGCTCCTGCGGCCGAGAAGCCCGTCGAACTCATCGGTGGCGTGGCCAAGCAGCCCACCGCCGAAGATCTCCTCAAGGAAGAGCTCGGCACGATCAAGATCCGCAAGGCCAAGGGCTCCAAGAACGTCACCTCCGGCGTCGCCAACATCCTCGCCTCCTTCAACAACACGATCGTCTCGATCACCGACCAAAAGGGTGCCGTCATCTCCTGGTCGAGCGCCGGCAAGTGCAACTTCCGCGGTTCGCGCAAGTCCACCGCCTACGCCGCGCAGGTCGTCGCCCAAGACGCTGCCCGCAACGCCATGTCGCACGGCCTCAAGGACGTCGTGATCAAGGTCTCCGGTCCCGGCCTCGGCCGTGACAGCGCCATCCGCGCCCTCCAGGCCATCGGCCTCGAGATCAACACCATCATCGACGTGACCCCGGTGCCGCACAACGGCTGCCGTCCTCGCAAGCGTCGCCGCGTCTAATCTGACGCGTATCCACAAAACGGATTCATCTTTAAATTAAGTAACCCACCATGGCTCGTTACACAGGTCCTACCACCCGCATCAGCCGCCGTTTCGCCACGCCGATCTTCGGCGCCACGAAGGCGTTTGAGAAACGCAACTTTCCCCCCGGCCAACACGGCCCCAAGCTCCGCCGCAAGCTCTCCGAGTATGCCGTCGGTCTGAACGAAAAGCAGAAACTCCGTTATACCTACGGCCTGCTAGAGCGTCAGTTCCGCCGCACCTTCGAGATCGCTAAGCGCGAGCGCGGCGTCACCGGCGAACGTTTCCTTCAGCTCCTCGAGACCCGTCTCGACAGCGTCGTTTACCTCCTTGGTTTCGCCAAGAGCCGCGCCGCCGCCCGTCAGCTCGTCGGCCACGGCCACGTGCGCGTCAACGGTCGCAAGCTCGACATCGCCTCCGCTGTCGTGAAGGCCGGTGACGAGATCGAGATCAAGAATCTCGCGTCCTCCCGCCAGCTCGCCCAGCGCAACCTCGAAGAGAACCGCGCCCGCCCCGTGCCGGCCTGGCTCACGCTCAACGCCGAGCAATTCAAGGCCGTCGTCACCCGTTTGCCGAACCGCGACGAGATCGCCGCCAACATCAACGAGCAGCTCATCGTTGAATTCTACTCCCGCTTCTAAGCTGGAGTTCCTCCCTAATCGCAGCAATCACTCGCCTCCATGCCCAAACGCCTCGGAAAGTTCGAATTGCCCAATAAGCTCACGAAGGTTGAGGAAGGCTCCACGCCGACCTACGCCAAGTTCATCGCCGAGCCCTTCGAAGCCGGCTACGGACACACCATCGGCAACTCCCTTCGCCGCGTTCTCCTGAGCTCGATTGAAGGCTCTGCCATCTCCTCGATCAAGATCGAGGGCGTCCAACACGAGTTCCAAAGCATCGACGGTGTCGTGGAAGATGTCACCGACATCGTTCTCAACCTGAAGAAGGTCCTCATCGTCTCCACCAAGCGCGAAGCCCTCACCCTGTCCATCAAGGTGAAGAACCGCGCCGGTGCCGTGACGGCCGCCGACATCCAGGCCGACGCCAACATCACCATCGTCAACCCCGATCAAGTCATCGCGACCCTCGAAAAGAACACCTCGTTCGAAGCCGAGATCGAGATCAAGACCGGTCGCGGTTACTATCCTGGCGAGCAGAACAAAAAAGAAGACCAAGCCATTGGCGTCATTCCGATCGACTCGCTTTTCTCGCCCGTTCGCCTCGTCAAGTATTCCGTCGAGAACACCCGCGTCGGCCAGATCACCGATTACGACAAGCTCATCCTCGAGATCTGGACGGACGGCCGTATCAATCCGGATGACGCCCTCAAGCAGTCCGGCTCGATCCTCAAGCATCACCTCGACGTGTTCGACCGCGTCAGCGACGAAGCCTTCGAGTTCGAAAACCAACAGTCCGAGGTCAGCGAAGAGCAGAACAAGCTCCGCAAGCTCCTCAACATGTCGGTCAACGAAATCGAGCTCTCCGTTCGCGCCGCGAACTGCTTGAACAACGCCAACATCACCACGGTCGGCGAACTCGCCATGAAGACCGAGCAGGAGATGCTCAAGTATCGCAACTTCGGCAAGAAGTCGCTCAACGAAATCAAGGACAAGCTCGAGGCCCTCGGTCTCTCGCTCGGCATGAAGTTCGACGAACGCCTCCTCGACGCCTCGAAGAAAGACGCCTGAGCTGTATCCGTTAAATAACTACACTGCGACGCTTGCGCCGTCCCCTCCGCCCACGCTGCGGAGGGGATTGCCGATCGGGCGTCGCTCCTAAAAAACACCACAATGCGCCACAAAAAACATTCCCACTCCCTCGCCGGCCGCAGCGCCTCCCACCGCGCCGCGATGCTCTCCAACATGGCCGCCTCGCTCATCGAGCACGACCGTATCGAGACCACGCTCGCCAAGGCCAAGGCCCTCCGTCCCTTTGTCGAAAAGATCATCACGAAGGCCAAACAGGCCGCCGCGAAGACCGAAAAGAAGGATGCCGTCCACCTCCGCCGCCTCGCCCTCAAGGACGTGCGCAACGAAGACATGGTCACCCTCCTCTTCAACGAAAAGTATAAGGAGTTCGCCAACCGCAACGGTGGCTACACCCGCATCTACAAGCTCGCTCTCCCCCGCGTGAGCGACGCCGCCGAGATGGCCATCATCGAGTTCGTCAAAGCCGACGACCAGGGCTACAAGAAGGCCAAGAAGCCTGCCGCCAAGGCCAAGAAGCCCGCCAAGACGGAAGCCGAAGCCGCGCCCGCCGCCGAAGCCGCTCCCGAGGCCCAGGCCTGAGGGTAACGGATACGCGTCCAGCGTCTCCGTTTCGACTCCGTTCGCGACGCGCCGAAGAGCAATCTTCGGCGCGTTTTGTTTTTCCGACGTGGGAAGCGAGCTTGCTCGCGAGGTTCGATTCTCGCGAGCAAGCTCGCTTCCCACGAATACCCTCCACTCTCCGCGTCCTTAACCCCGCATGGGCCTGCAAATCGCATCCGTCATCTACTGCCTCTTGGTCGCTGCGGTCTTCCTCGGCCTCTGGCTGTATTACGACCATCGCGACCACGCCCGTTTCGAGGGAGAACGTCGACGCACCACCTTTCGTTGCACGCGTTGCAACCACCTCTACGTCGTCCGCGGAGAAGTCCAAGAAGGCGCCTGTCCTAAGTGCGCCCAAGAAAACAGTCGCCTTAAGTTCTGACTCTCCGCGCTTCGGTCAGCCGCGCGGCTCGCGGTCGGCCCGCAACCGCCTCCGCCCGCATTGACACCACGCGCCCCGCTGGCGCACTTTTACCGTTTAATTCACGTCCGTCCCACGCTTCTGACGTCTCCCTTTTCTTCATGCCACAGACCATCGCTGTCATCGATTTCGGATCTCAATACACGCAGATCATCGCGCGCCGCATCCGCGAGTGCCAGGTTTACTCCAAGCTCTACCACTACACGGTGACCGCCGACGAACTCCGCAAGGACAACGTCATCGGCATCATCCTCTCCGGCGGACCCAGCTCGGTGTTCTCCAAGAAGGCGCCCATCCCCGACAAGGGTATCTTCGACATGGGCGTGCCCATCCTTGGCATCTGCTACGGCATTCAGCTCATGGGTCATCTCCTTGGCGGACAGGTTTCCAAAAGCGACCATCGTGAATACGGCCACGGCACGCTCACGATCCAAAAGGCCGGCCGCTTGTTCGCCAAGCTTCCAAAGAAACTCAAGGTCTGGAACTCTCACGGCGACCGTCTCATCAAGCTCCCTCCCGGCTTCAGCGCGATCGGCACGACCGACAACTCCGAATATGCTGTCATCGAGGACGCCAAGCGTAACTTCTACGGCATCCAGTTTCACCCCGAGGTGTTCCACAGCGAACGCGGCACGGATGTCGTTCGCAACTTCCTCGTCGGCGTCTGCAAAGCGACCCAAGACTGGACCACCGATGACTTCATTGCCCAGTCCGTCGCCCAGATCCGCGCGACCGTCGGCAAAAAATCACGCGTGCTTCTCGGCCTCTCGGGCGGCGTTGATTCGTCGGTGGCCGCCGCGCTCATTCACAAGGCGATCGGCAAACAGCTCACTTGCGTCTTCGTGGACAACGGCCTTTTGCGCAAAGGCGAGCGCGAGGTCGTCGAATCCCTCTACGCGCGGAACTTCAAGATCGACGTGCGTGTCGTCGATGCATCGGCCCTCTTCCTGCGCCGCCTGAAAGGGATCATCGATCCCGAGGAAAAGCGTAAGATCATCGGCCGCACCTTCGTCGAAGTGTTCGAAAAATCCCTCAAGTCCATTGGCGGCGCCGACTACCTCGCGCAAGGCACGCTCTATCCCGACGTCATCGAAAGCGTGGCGATCGCCGGCAACCCCGCCGCCCTCATCAAATCGCACCACAATGTCGGCGGCTTGCCCGACCGCATGAAGCTCAAGCTGCTCGAGCCTCTTCGCGAACTCTTCAAGGACGAGGTCCGTGCCGTCGGCACCGCCTGCGGTCTGCCACGCGAAGTCGTCTGGCGTCAGCCGTTCCCGGGCCCCGGCCTCGGCGTGCGCGTGGTCGGCGAGATCACTAAGGAACGCCTCGAAATCCTCCGCAACGCCGACGCCATTCTCCAAGAGGAGATGATGGACAACGGCTGGTATTGGAAGGTCTGGCAGTCCTTCGCCGTCTTCCTGCCCGTGAAGTCCGTCGGTGTCGTCGGCGACGAGCGCAACTACTCCTACGTGATCGGTCTTCGTATCGTCGAAAGCATCGACGCGATGACCGCCGACTGGACGCGCCTGCCCTACGATCTTCTTCAAAAGATTTCCTCCCGTATCACCAACGAGGTCCGTGGCGTCAGCCGCGTCGTCCTCGACATCAGCTCCAAACCGCCCGCGACTATCGAGTGGGAATAATCCACCCGCCCGCGTCGCTCCTCGTCCCTACCCCCAAATGAAAACACCGTTCCGCATCGTCGCCGCTTTTGTCCTTTGCCTGTTGCCCGCGCTGTCGGTTCACGCCGCCTCGCCGGACATCGAGAAAGTGATATCGCGTGCGCGTGCGACGGTGGGCACCGAGGGGGCGCTCTCCAAGCTCCAGTCGATCCACTACGTCGGCACGCTCACGACCACGTCAACCGATGAAAAGGGCGTCTCCACGCCGGTGAAGGTGGCGTTGGAAATCATTTTCCAGCGCCCCTATCGTCAGCGGATCGTCGCCACGTCCGACAACAAGATCGAGATCACCGCGCTGGACGATTACGAGGCGTGGCAGCGTGAGCAGGATCCCGCCGATTCGACGCGCTGGCAGATGACCCTGCTCTCGTCCGACCAGATCAAACGACTCCGCGCCAACACGTGGGAAAACCTGTCGTTTTTCCGCGGGATCGAGGAGCGTCGAGGCAAAGTCGAGGATCACGGCAGCGCCAAGGTGGACGGCAAGAACACGCGCAAACTCACCTTCGATCACGGTGACGGCATCGTGTTCACCCGCTACTTCGACGACGCCTCCGGGCGCCTGCTCCTCACCGAAACGGAAAACGGCGTGAACATCCGTGAAGAAGGCGAGCACACCGTCAGCGGCGTTCGCTTCCCGCGAAAGATCATCAGCACCAGCAAGCTTCCGGACGGCAGTGAGCGCATAGTGACGATCGTTTTCGATAAAATCACGGTGAACCAAACCTTCGCTGACAGCCTGTTCGCCGTTCCGGCGATGACCCGCTGAGGGAGGGACGACCTCCGTGTCGTCCCCTCGTTTGCCCTGTTGCCATTTTTCCGACTCGCGCCCGCGCTGCGCCAGGGGTAGTGCTCTCCGACTCCCTATCTTACCGTGCGCGTCCTCCAGTCCGCTTCCAAAACCTTCGACTCCGATCTGGCCAGCTTCTGTCGCGGCGCCTCTGTGCCGAAGGACATTCAAGACGCGGTCACCGCGATCTTGGCCGACATCCGGCAGCGCGGCGACGAAGCCGTCTGCTACTACGCCGCCAAGTTCGACGGCGCCAAACTCCGCGCCCGCGACTTCCGCGTAAAACCCGCCGAGATCGCCGCCGCCGCCAAACGCCTGCCCGCCGCCGAGCGCAAGGCCCTCGTCGCCGCTCACGAGAACATTGTCGCTTTCAACAAACAGAGCCTGCCCAAAGACTGGCTCGGCAAAAACAAACACGGCGCGCAGGTCGGCGAGATCAACCACCCGATCCGCCGCGTCGGCCTCTACGTCCCCGGCGGCGAAGTGCCGCTCGTCTCCACCGTTCTGATGACGGCCACGCTCGCCAAGATCGCCGGCTGCCCGGAGATCGCCGTCTTCACGCCGTCCAACGCCCAAGGCAAAATCGCCGACGGGCTTCTCGCTGCGCTCGACCTCGTCGGTATCGACGAAGTCTATCGGATCGGCGGCGTGCAGGCCATCGGTGCCGCCGCCTTCGGCACGCTCACTATCCCGGCCGTTGATAAAGTCTTCGGCCCCGGCAACGCCTACGTGTGCGAAGCCAAGCGCCAGGTGTTCGGCACCGTCGGTGTCGATTCGTTGCCCGGCCCGAGCGAGGTCATGATCATCGCCGACGACACCGCCAACGTGTCGTTCGCCGCCGCCGATCTTCTTGCCCAAGCCGAGCACGGTTCCGGACGCGAAAAGATCTACCTCGTCGCGACCTCCGCTGAGCTCATCAAGGACATCGGCGAAGAGGTGCAGTCGCAGCTCAAGCTCATCAGCCGCTCCGAGAAAACGCAGCGCGTGCTCACGCAAGGCTTCCTCGCCATCCAAGTGAAGACCCTCGCCGAGGCCGTGAAGATCGCCAACTACGTCGCGCCCGAGCACCTCGAGTTGCTCGTCAAAGACAGCGCGCACAAGACGCTCCTGCGCGACATCACGACCGCCGGCGCGATCATGCTCGGCAACTACACGCCCACCGCCCTCGGCGACTTCACCGCCGGCCCCAGCCACGTGCTCCCGACCGCGCGTGCCGGACGTTTTTTTAGCGGCTTGCGCGTTGCCGACTTTATGCGCCGCACGAGCGTGATTCGTTACGACAAGGCGACCGTGAAAAAAGCCGAACCCGTCGTCTCCGCCTTTGCCGCGATGGAGAAACTCGATGCGCACGGCCGCTCGGTGAAGCTCCGCGCCCTCTGATGATTTAGCCACAAAAGGCGCAACAAGACGCAAAAACCGCGTCATCGTTTTTGTGCCTTCTGTGTATCCTGTGGCCCTCCCATGTCCGACATTACCTCTCTCGCTCTCCCGCACATCGCGAAGCTTCACGCCTACACGCCCGGCCTTCAACCGACCGAGCCGGGCTGGGTGAAGCTCAACACCAACGAGTGCCCCTACGGCCCGAGTCCGCGTGCCGCCGAGGCCATTCGTCGCGAACTCGCCGACGAGGGCGAGTTGCTCCGGCTCTACCCGAACCCAAAGAGCACGCCTCTCCGTCAGCTCGTCGCGAAGAACCACAATCTGCGCGAGGGAAACGTCCTCATCGGCAACGGTTCGGACGACGTGCTCAACCTGCTCGTGCGCGTCTTCGGCGGACCCGCCGCCGCGACCGGCTTCACGCTCCCGAGTTACTCGCTCTATCCGGTGCTCGTCGCGATTAACGACGGCGGCACGAACGTCATCGAGTTCGACCGCTCGATGAAGTTACCCGTCGAGAAAATCACCGCGTCCGGCGCCCGCGCGTTTTTCCTCACGTCGCCTAATGCGCCCACCGGCGTCGCGTTCTCCAACGCCGAGCTCGCCGCCGTTCTCGACACGTTTCCCGGAGTGCTCGTCATCGACGAAGCCTATGCGCCGTTCGCGCGCGAAAACGCTGTGTCGCTCCTCGCGCGTTATCCACGCCTCGTGATCACGCGCACGCTCTCCAAGGCCCACGCGCTTGCCGGCATTCGTGTCGGCTACGCGCTCGCGAGCGCCGAAATCATAGACCTGCTCGACCGCGTGCGCGACAGCTACAACGTTAACCGCCTCTCGCAAGCCGCCGCCTACGCCGCGCTCACCGACACCGGTTACTACGACGCGATCATCGGCAAGATCATCGAGACGCGCGACTATTGGCGTCACGATTGGATGACGCGCTTCGACTGGTTCATCTACCCGTCGCAGACGAACTTCCTCTTCGCCGAGCCGAAAAACGCCAAAGGCGAAACCGGCCCCGCCGTGGCCAGGTCGCTCTACGATTTTCTTCTCACGCAAAAGATCCTCGTGCGTGCGTTCCCAAGCCACGCCTTGACCGCCTCTTTCCTGCGCATCAGCGTCGGCAACGACGACGAGATGCTCGCCGTTAACACCGCAATCGAAGCATGGCTCGCCAAGTAACACTCTCTCGCAAAACCGCCGAAACCGACATCCAGCTTACGCTGGCCGTTGACGGCGCCGGCGTGTCCAAGATCGACACCGGCGTGCCGTTCTTCGACCACATGCTCACGCTCTTCGCGAAGCACGGCTTGTTCGATCTCGACGTGAAATGCGTCGGCGACGTCGCGGTCGATTATCACCACACCGTCGAAGACGTCGGCCTCGTGCTCGGCGACGCGTTTAAACAAGCGCTCGGCGACAAGCTCGGCATCCGCCGTTACGGATTCTTCCTCCTGCCCATGGACGAGTCTCTGGCGCGTGTCGCCGTGGACATCGGCGGACGCCCGCACCTCGTTTACCAAGTCGAAGCGCCCACGATGTTCGTGCGCGACTTCAACATCATCCTCGTGAAAGAATTCGCCCGCGCGTTCAGCAACGCGCTCGGTTGCAATCTCCACATCACTCTCGAATACGGCGAGGAACCGCACCACGTCGCCGAGGCGATCTTCAAGGGCCTCGCCCGCGCCATGGACATGGCCACGCAGATCGACCCCCGCACCGCCGGCCAATTGCCCTCCACCAAGGGCAAGATATAAGTCCCATAGGTCTCATACGACCTCTAGGACCTATTGCCGGGAGCTTTCGCCATGCCCACCATCGCCGTCATCGACAACGGACTCTGCAACCTCGGTAGCGTCACCAAAGCCTTCGAGGCCGTGGGCGCCACGCCCAAGGTCGTGCGCACGCCCGCCGAGGTCGCTGCCGCGCGCGTCGACGGGCTCGTCCTCCCCGGCGTCGGCGCGCTCACCGATTGCGTCGCTTCGCTCAAGTCCAGCGGACTCGCCGAAACCGTGCGCGCGTGGATCGCCGCCGACCGTCCGTTCCTTGGTGTGTGTCTCGGCATGCAGGCGCTCTTTGTTTCCTCGGAAGAGGGGAACACGGCCGGCCTTGGTATCTTCCCGGGCAAAGTCCTGCGTTTCCGCCTCCCGCCCGAGTTCAAGATTCCGCACATGGGCTGGAACACCGTGCGCTTTGTTCAACCGGCCTCGCCGCTGCAAACCGGCCTGCGCGCCGACGACGAGTCGTTCTATTTTGTGCACAGCTTTCACTGCGTGCCCACGGACCCCGCGCTGGTTCTCGCCGAGTGCGATTACGGCGCGCCCTTCACCGCCGCCATCGCTCGCGGACGCTGTTTCGCCACGCAATTCCATCCGGAAAAGAGCCAAGCCAAAGGCCTGCAGATCTACCGTAATTTCGCGTCCGTCGCCGCCGCGTCTCCGGCTGCGGTCTAGTCCTCTCGCACCCGCGTGGGAAGCGAGCTTGCTCGCGATTGCCTTGCTCCTCCCCGGTTCCCGCCGCGTCGTGTTCTTATAACGGATAACACTTCCGCTAACGCCCGCCGCCGCCCCTGCTAATGTCGCGGCAAAGTCGCATTCCGAGGGGGAACTTTGCTTTGCATCCGCTGCATTTTTTGCTCTGTTGCAACGGATATGGCCAATTTTGCTACCCTGAAGCTCGATAACAAAGAACTCACCTTGCCGATCGTCGTCGGCTCCGAAGGCGAAAAGGCCATAGACATCTCAAAACTCCGCGCCGATACCGGTCATATCACCTTCGACGACGGCTTCGGAAACACCGGTTCCTGCACCAGCAAAATCACTTACATCGACGGCGAGGTCGGCATTCTCCGTTACCGCGGTTACCCGATTGAGCAACTCGCCGAGAAGTCCAACTTCGTCGAGTCCGCCTACCTCGTTATCCACGGCGAGCTCCCCACCGGCGAGCAGCGCGGCAAGTTCTCCCGCCTCCTCACCGAAAACGCCCCGCTTCGCGAAGGCATGGTGCGTTTCATCCAGAGCTTCCCGCGCGACGCCCACCCGATGGCCGTGCTCTCCGCGACCCTCAACGCCCTTGGCGCCTATTACCCGCACCTCGCGAGCAACAACCACCAGCGCGACCTTGAGCACTTCGACGAAGCCGCCGCCATCGCGATTTCCAAGGTCCGCACCATCGCCGCGCACACGTTTCGCGTGAACAACGGCAAGCCCCTCAACTACCCGCGCCCCAACATCGGTTACTGCGAGAACTTCCTGCACCTGATGTTCTCCGAGCCCTATAACGAGTTCGTGCCCACGGCCGAAGTCGCCTCCGCGCTCAACCTCTTCCTGCTCCTCCACGCCGACCACGAGCAAAACTGTTCCACCTCGACCGTGCGTATGGTCGCCTCCGCCGGCGCCAATCTCTTCGCCTCCGTCTCCGCCGGTGTGAACGCCCTTTGGGGCCCGCTCCACGGCGGCGCCAACATGGCGGTGCTCGAGATGCTCCAAAACATCCACAACGACGGCGACGACGGCACCAAGTTCATCGCCGCCGCCAAGTCCGGCAAGGGCGACCGCCTCATGGGCTTTGGCCATCGCGTGTATCGCAACTACGACCCACGCGCCAAGATCATTAAAGCCTCGTTCTACAAGGCGCTCGCCTCGCTCAATATCAAAGACGATCCGCTCCTCGACATCGCCATGCGCCTCGAAGAGGCCGCGCTCAACGACGAGTATTTCGTCTCTCGCAAACTCTACCCGAACGTCGATTTCTACTCGGGCCTCATCATGCGCGCCCTCGGCATCCCGCTGAACATGTTCACCGTGATGTTTGCCATCGGCCGCATGCCGGGCTGGATCGCCCAGTGGCGCGAAGTCGCCGCCAACCCGAAGCTGAAGATCTACCGCCCGCGCCAGATCTACACCGGCGAGACGCAGCGCAACTTCATCCCGATGAACCTGCGCTGAACGCGCCGTAGCTAATTCCTGGATACAAAAAGACCCCCCCGATCGCCGGGTCTTTTTGTGTTCCGAGGGAGGGACGAGCGCCGTCTCGTCCGTTCCGGGGTTCTGCGGACCGCACGGAGGCGGCCCCTCCCTTCGGCATGGCGCCTCACTTTTTTTCCGGCGGAGCATGGAAAAGCTCCTCCAGCCCAAGCCCCGTGATGCGTTTGATGCCGCTCAATAGGCGCCACAGGGCGAACATCATCATGCCCATGCTTGGCGGGATGATCACCGCCCAGCTCAACGCGTTCATCCGCGCGATCTGGCCGTTGAAGTCCTCCGTGCCGGGCTCCCCGATCAAGATCCAGCTTGCCAATACGAAGTTCAGAATCGCGCTCACCAGAAACGACGCCGACACGAGCCAGGTGCACCGACGCATCAGCCGGTTGAACGCCGGACGCGCCTGACGCTCCTCCAGTGCCGCGTCGACCTTCGCCGTGTCGATCACCTGGTCGTTGTAGATGAACGTGCGCACCAGCGGGCGCTTCGATCCGGCCGACAGCAACAGAACCGTGCCGATTGCCAATGGCACCGCGGCTTCCTTCACGGCGAACCAAAAACTGTTCAGGTGCAGCAGCGCAAAGCCGCCGGTGAGCAAGACGCCCACAAAACCGAGGATCGCGATGAAGTTGGCCTGCCGTCGCTGAATGAAGTCGTGAACGAAGTAGCCGAGCGGAAACGCGAGCGCCGCGACCAGCGCCCAGACCGGACCGAGGCGCGCTTCACCGCTTAACTTGGAGAGGATCAAAAACGGGATGACCAGGTTGCAGGTCAGGTTGATCAGCAGGTTTTCCTTTTTGGCGGGAGGGGGCGGCATGTGTGAAAGCCGAAGGGAACCACGAAATACACGAAACACACGAAAAGAAATGCCGGGGCGCCGAACGATGAACACGCATCGGAGCTCCGACCGTGGGAAGCGAGCTTGCTCGCGATAGGCTAGGCCCTGCATCGGCGCCAAAGCATCGCGAGCAAGCTCGCTTCCCACGCTCTCGACGCATCCGCAGCGACCGTTTGTTTTTCGTGTATTTAGTGAGTTTCGTGGTTAACCCTCACCGCCTCCCACCATGATTCTTCTCGGCGTTAACATCGACCACTGCGCGACCGTCCGTCAGGCCCGCTATCGCGGCTACGACCAGACCGCTCCCGGCCCCGTCGAGCCCGATCCCGTTGCCCTCGCCGTGCGTGCCGAACAAGCCGGAGCCGACGGCATCACCATCCACCTGCGTGAAGATCGCCGCCACATTCAGGAGCACGATGTCTGGCGGCTCAAAGAGGTCTCGAAAACCCGCATCAACCTGGAGATGGCGTGCACACCGTGGATGATCGACTTCGCGCTCAAGGTGAAACCGCACTCCGTGTGCGTCGTGCCCGAGAGCCGCGAGGAAATCTCCAC
>DFYA01000338.1:10240-28005 GCA_002382525.1 Opitutaceae bacterium UBA4094 | reverse complement strand
GTGTTCTTCGAAAGATCGGGCAGATAGACCGCGGTGAGCAGCGTGAAACGCCACTGGGGAAACCGCTCGGCGCGCCAGGACCAGTCTCCATCGGTCCACGCGCTTTCGCCGGCCGCGGAGCGTTCGATTGCGCCATCGATGAGCGCGGCGTGTTTCTCCTCGGTGCGGAAGAGCGGCTTGTTGTGCTGGTCGAGCAGGACAAAGAAGCCGTTGTCGAGCAGGCGCGCGGCGTTGAGCTGGTCGCCGATCTGGTCGAGCGTATCAACGAGGTAACCCACGTAATAGACGCCGATGATCTCGTTGGCCGCGTCGCGGATGGGCGCGTAGCCGGTGATGTAGGAGCGGCCGAGAATATCGACGACGCCGTAGAACGCTTCGCCGCGTCGCATCGCCGCCATGGCGGGGCCGTTGGGATTGAGCACGGTGCCAACCGCGCGCGTGCCGTCGGCGCGTTGCACGTTGGTCGAGATGCGCACGAAGTCGTCGCCGTCTTTCGTGAAGATCGTGGCGGTGCCGCCCATGAGCTCGACGGTTTTGTCCACGATGTGGAACTGATGGCCGATTGCTGTAGTGCCTAAAGTGATACCATTGACGCGGCGACCGGCGACCTCGATGGGCGCGCCGACCGAGGCCGGACCGTGGTTGTCCATGACGTCTTTGAGAACGCGCATGCACGCGTGCACGCGTTCGAGGTAGAACGCGTGGACCATCGGGAGGTCGTGCGAGACGCCGGCGACCTGGAGCTCGATGGTTTCCTCCAGCGAGTTCTCGACGGTCTTCCGTAAGTTGAGATAGCCGCCGAACAGGCCGAGGCCGACGAGCAGCAGGACAAACGTGAACCAGCCGATGAGACGCAGCCGGAGAGAGCGGTGGACTTGCATGAACGAGGGGATCAAAGCGTAAAACTCACGATGGAGAAGTCGTCGTCGAGCGGGCCGGGACCGTGAAGCGTTTTCACGTGGCCGAAGAGGCGGTCGAGGTCGGATTCTCCGGGTTGCGGGCGCGCGGCCATGAACGAGAGGAAGTCGGAGAACTCCCACATCGAGCCGCCGGCCAGCGCGATTTCGAAGGTGCCGTCACTGAGGAGAAACACGCGCGCCGGTTCGGCGATCACACGCTCGAAGGTGCGATAGGTCGCGCCGCTCATGCCGCCGAGGATCATGCCGGCGCCTTTGAGCTGATCGATCTGGCGCGTGCCATCGGCGGTGGTCGTGGCGAGGAGCGCGGGCGGGTGTCCGGCGGAAGCAAACCGGAGCGTGCGCGTGGAGGGCTGCCACACGCCATACCAGATGGTGAAATACATGTCGTTCTGCTTCTCCATCAGGAACGCCTCGTTGAGTTCGCCGAGCATCGCGCCGGGGTCGCGGAAATCGACGTTGGGCAGCGAGGCGTTGCGCAGGACGTTGATCGCGGTGACGGAGAGCAAGGCGGCGCCCACGCCGTGTCCGCACACGTCGAGCAGGTAGAGCGCAAAGTGGTCGTCGTCGATCCAGTGGTAACCGAACGAATCGCCGCCGAGTTCGGTTGAAGGAATCAGGCGCCAATCGACCGGGATCGTGCGCGAGAGGCCGACGGGCGGGAGGATCGAGCGCACGTAGTTCTCGGCTTCGGTGAGCTCGGCCTGGAGGCGGGCCTGGGTTTCCTCGATTTGTTTTACGTAGCTGCGCTCTTGGTCGCGGAACCGTTTCTTTTCGAGGCCGGCGCCGATACGGGCGCGGAGGAGAGTTGGGTTAAACGGTTTCGGGAGAAAATCCTCGGCGCCGCGCTCGATGCAGCGGACAACGCTGGCGAGTTCGTCGAGGGCGGAAATCATGATGACCGGCAGGTGGCGCAGGGCCGGGTCGGACTTGATGGCGTCGAGCGTCGAATAGCCGTCGAGGACGGGCATCATCATGTCGAGCAACACGAGATCGAAGGCCTCGGCGCGGAGGCGTTCGAGTGCGAGTTGACCGTTTTCGGCGGTGGCGACGGTGTGGCCTTGGCGCTGGAGCTGGCGCGAGAGCATGTCGCGGTTGCCCTCGTTGTCGTCGACGACGAGCACATGGCCGGGGACGGAGGCGCGGTCAGCGTCGGCGGCGGTGACGGAGGTGGTGAGCAACGACGAGTAGTTGCCCGGGAGATTGGTGAAGACCGCGAGCGGATCGGCATCGGGCGCGGTGGTGTTGGCGGACGCGGGGTTGCTCGCAGAGGAGGGATCGGCGGGCGGACGCGAGCCTTGTCCGGCGAAGGGGAACGGGGCGGCGGTGGCGGTGCCGGCGTCAACGATCGGGCCGGTGAGCGAGAGGCGCTCGTCGGTCAGGTTGTCGTTGATGAGGTTGAGGAGCTGCTTGGCGGCTTGGCGGATTTTTTGCAGGTCGGGCTCGTAAACGCCGTGGCCCGCGTCGGCGGTCTCCTCCATGAGGAGTTCGCTGAACCCGAGGATCTGGTTGATCGGCGTGCGGAGGTCGTGCCGCAGGTGCGCGAGGTTGGTGTGTTCGGCGGGCATGGCGCGGGTTACGACGAAGCGCCCGGGCCGGCGAATTTTTCGATCTTGGGGAGGAGGCGGGTGAGGTCGATCGGCTTGGTGTCGTAGTCATCGCAGCCGGCGGCGAGGGCTTGTTCGCGGTCGCCGGCCATGGCGTGCGCGGTGAGCGCGATGACCGGGATGTGTTTGGTGGCGTCGCCGGCTTTCACGCGGCGAGTGGCTTCCCAGCCGTCGATGACGGGCAGGCTCATGTCCATGAGGATCACGGCGGGTTGCTCGCTGACGGCGAGATCGACGCCTTGCTGGCCATCGACGGCGATCACGACTTCGTAACCGCGGCGCAGGAGGCGGCGGGAAAGCATGTCGCGGTTCATCTCGTTATCTTCGACGAGCAGGATCTTGGGCATGGGTGTGGAAACGGTTTTGTGTGAAAAAAGAGGCGGGCTCCAGCGCACGAGGCGCGAGGGGTGCGGAGCAGGATCGGGAAACGTGCTCAGGCGTCGAGCGCGGCGCGGAGGTCGGGGGCGATTTTAAACACGGTGTGCAGGCCGGCGATCTCGAAGAAGTTGCTCACCGAGGGCATCATGTTGCCGAGCACGAGACGTCCGCCCTTCGCGCGTTGTTCTTTCTCGGCTTGCAGAAGGACGCGGAAACCGGAGCTGGTGACGTATTCGATACGGGCGAAATCGAGGGCGACGTTGCCGCCGGTGAGCAGCGGGAAGAGCGCGGACTTGAGGGCTTCGGAGCCGGCGTTGTCGATCTTGCCGTCGAGGTTGAGCACGGTCCAATCGCCGTGGGCGGAGGTCGTAATATTCATGATGATCGTGTGGTTGGGTTGGGAGACGACCGATCAACGAGGGTCGGCCGGGAAGCGGCAATCCCGGCGGGCTGGACGCGTGTTACGATTTCGTGTCGGTGGCGGAAGACGCGTCAAGACTTTGCTGGGCCACGCCGAGCTGGCGAAGCAACCACACGGCGCGCTCGAACAGCGACGTGAGGTAGAAGAGGTGGGACTTCTGATGGTGGTCGAGCGGTTGCGGACCGGCGAGCAGGTTGCGGCGGAGGCGTTCCATGAGGTCGCCACGGTCGGCGGTCATGCGCAGGAGCAAGTCGATGTCGCCCGGGTCGCCGGAGCCGGCGGCATCGAGGGCGGAGAGGATCAGGGTATTCAGGCTCTCGGCGAGGTTATCGACAAACGTGCCATCGAGCGGTGGGCCGGCGCGCAGGCGGGTGAACGTCTCGACGAAGGCATGCACGGTGTCGTTGAGCGAACCGATGAGCGCGAGACGCCGCTCCAGCGCAAGCACGCGGCGGGACGTCTGATGATCGACCTCGAGGCCGGCCAACTCGCGAAGGAACACCTCGACCTCCGCGCCAACGGCAGCGACCGCCCGGTGTAGGACCTCTGCGGATACAGTGGCGCTCGAGGCGGTTTCTTCGCGGACGGTCGCGAGTTGTCCGTTGAGGTGCCCGAGGAGGTGGAGTTGCTCCTTCTCGACCAGATCAAGCGCGGACTCCGGATCGGCGAGCGCTTCGTCGGAAAGGAAGCGAGGACGCGACAGATCCTGTTCGTCGGTGGGCGGGGAGAGTTTTTCCAGCCATTGCACGGCGAACCGGGAGAATAGCAGCGCGGCGCACACCGCCGTGGATTGCAGGAACAGAAACGCGAACGCGAGGCGCAGGCTGTCGTCGCTCGTCAGGCGCTCGGCAAGCCCGATGGCGAGCGGCACGCCGGTGAGTTTCTCAACATAGAAAAGCGCGCAGAGGGTGAGGCCGGAGGCGCCGTTGATGACGGCTTGGTAGAGCGCGAGCTGACGCGGGACGCCGCGCAAGTTCGACGAAAGCAGGAAGACCGAGAGGCCCACGCCTACGCCCGTGCCATACATCATCATGGCGGCCTGCTCGCCCGAAAAGAGTCCGCCGTGCGCGAGCGCGATCGCGATGACCGCGATGGCCGAGGAGGACTGCACCAACAGGCGCAGGAGCATTCCCAACACAAAGGTGGCGAGGACGGAGCCATGGATAAACGCCACCAAGTCGCCGAACCACGCAAAGCCCGAAAGCGGAGCGAACGCGCTCTTCATCATTTGCAGGCCGAAGAAGAGCAGGCCCACGGAAAACAACGCGGCGATCACCGGGCGAAACCGCGCCGCGCCGACGTTAAACGCCAGCGCGAGTCCGGAGACGCCGAGCACGTAGAGGAACGCGAGGTGGAGGTTAAACGAGACGAAGAAAACGAGGACCGCGGTGCCGAGATTCGCCCAAGCGACGATCGGCAACGCGCGAGCGGTCGTCATGAGCCCGCCCGACACCAGCCCCGTGAGGATGAAGGCGACCGCCGTGGAGCTTTGCGTAATGGCGCCAAACAAAAACCCCCACGCGCCGGCGAGGACCGGATGCCGCGCCCACCGGGAAAGCTGTTTGCGCAGACGCCGGCTTCCGAGGCCGTTGAGGTGGCTGCGAATGCCGCCGACGCCGTGGAAAAACAGAGCCAGGCCGGCGAGAAAAAGCGCAAACAGTTCGGTCATGGACGCAACGTGCGAGAGCGGGAGATGACGTCAGGCGCGGGCGGCGCGGTTGGCGAGAACGACAAGCCAGAGCGCCCCGATCACCGCGAGGGCCGCAATGACGAGCACGGCTTTGCGCAACCCGGCATACAGCGCGACGGCGGCCTCGCCGGACGCCTTTAACTCGCGGGTCGCCGCTTCCGCCACGCGATCCGCCAGCGCCTCGATGTTCTCGCCCAACTGGCGGTCGCGCCCGCGCACCGCCGCATCCACCACGAAGGCGCCGGCCGGATCGTTGCGTTGCCAAGTGGCGAGCGCGGCGCGGTAGTCGGCACCGAGCGCGCGATGGCTGGCGGCCAACGGCTCAATGTTTGCCGCATCAAGCTCAAGCCCATCGAGCTGCGTCCGGATCGACGCGAGCCCGACCTGCACCGCGGCCTCGTGCTGATCGAAGCTTGCGACATACCGCGCGTGATCGTCGGCGTTGTGGCCGCGAAGCAGGATGTTTTTCCACTCCTGCACCTGGATTTTGAAATCGACCTTCGCCTCCAGTGCGGCGGTGCGAACCTCATCGAGGCGCGCTTGCCGATCGAGCGCCGCCACCGAACGGCTGTGCGTGAGATTGAGGGTAAAAAGCCCCGCGACGCCAAGGAGCAGGACAAGCAACGAAACAAAGGCCGCGGCCGGGAGAAGATTGGTTCGTGCGGGATTCGACATGATCAGCGTGAAGGTTGCGGTGATTTGCCACCGCTGCCGGCGGAAGGGTCAACGAGATAAGCCTCGGGCGGGTGACGATCCTATGTCGCAGGAGCGCGATGAAAGAATGCGAAGATGTTTTAACCCTAGTTCGCGGTGGAGGGCTCACGCTCCCACATCTCGCGTTGCGCAATGAGCAACCCGTGTTCAAGCGTAGCAACCTCTTTACCCCGTCCCGATAATCATGACCGCAAAATCCTACATAGTGGTGCTCGCATTGCTCGTGTTGCCCGGATGCAGAACACGTCCTGGTCTCGTGCCTTCCCCCTCGGATAGCCGGCACATCGGAATTCCCACATCGGCCGCCAGAAGCGGCTTTAAGGATACGTTCGTGGTCTCATCGCTGGACGGTCCTCTTCGGCAGCTACACCTCGTAAAGCCCACTTACCCGGGCCACCTCTGGGCCAAACGACGGAGCGGGACCGCACGAGTCGGCTTTGTCATCACCCAGGAAGGAGATGTCGCCGAAGCAACAGTGATTAGTGCGTCGCATGAAGATTTCGGAGCGTCCGCCGTTAGCGCGATATCTCAGTGGAAGTTCGCTCCACCCCTTCGCAACGGCCAGCCAGTGAATGTCCGAGCAATCCAAGACATGCCCTTTATTTTAAGGTAGAAATTCCCGGTGTCGTCACCGCCCAACACAGTAGCGAATCACTCGCCTAGCGACGGACTGCCTCGAGGCCACTGCTGAACTAAACGCTCCGTAACGTAATCAGTATTTTCAGACCCGTTAATGCTCTCACCGCACTCCGCGCAAGCGCACGCGGTCGGCTTGGATGGGGGTGCCGAGGAGTTTTTCGCCGCGGGTCGCGAACCATTCGGGATCATCGGTGGTGCAATAACGGCGCGTGCCGCCGCGCGTGAGTTTCACTTCCTGCTCGGGGTGGCGGCGCATCCAGTCGGCCAAGCGCTCGGCGACCAAAGCGCCTTGGTCGAGGATTTGGGTATCCGCAGGAACGATACGGCGGAGCGCGGGCAACAACAGCGGATAGTGCGTGCAGCCCAACAACACGCGCTGGGGCGCTTCGTGCGGAGGCAACAGCGGCGCGAGCGCCTTGCGCAGAAAATACTCCGCGCCCGGGCCGTCGAGTTCGCCGGCTTCGACGAGCGGCACCCACAGCGGACACGCCTGCTGCACGAGGCGGATGCGCGGGGCGAGTTTGCGTAGCTCGATGCCGTAGGAATCCGACGCGATCGTCGCCTCCGTGCCGAGCACCGCCACCAAGCCGTCGGTGTTGGACGGCGCGGTTTGGTCGGGAATCGCCACGGTGCCGACCGGAATGCCCGCGAGCGCTTCGACCGACGGGCGCACGACGCCGAGCACGCGGCGGTCGGGCCAACGAGTCGGCAAGTGCAGTTGCTGGATGTTGCGCAGCGCGCGCGCCGAGGCGGTGTTGCAGGCGAGGACCACCAGCGGACATCCCTGCTCAAACAGCCACTCGACCGCTTCGAGCGTGAACTCGTTGACGACCTCCGCGCTCCTCGCGCCATAGGGAGCGCGGGCGCTGTCGGCGAGATACAGGTAGTCGTAGCCGGGCAACTCGCGCAGCAACGCCGAGAGCACCGTGAGCCCGCCGAACCCGGAATCAAAAACACCAATCATGCGCCTGCCGACCTAGCGGACGTGGGTGCCAACGCAAGCTGCGCGGAAACGATCCGCAACCCACGGGGCGGAGGAACAGGTTGTAAACCGCTAATGAACGCTAACGGGCGCTAATATCGGAGCGGCACTTCCGAGCCTCCCCGGATTGGATTAGCGATGATTAGCGTGTATTAGTGGTTCAAAACGGATCGGGTTTTCCGTGTGTTCAGTGTCTTCCGTGGGCCAAAACTCCGATTCGATTGCTCGTGAATGCAGAGCACAGGGAGTTCGAGCGTGCGAGCCGAACGGGCACAGGGACGCGCCCATCCACCTGGGGTTCAAATCTGCAGACGCGCATGCAAGCAGGCGGCCTACATCGGAAACGGGGCGATGCATTCAACGATGTGCGCGCGCGGTGTTGGCTGTAGATCCGCTTGGTGCAGTCATCGGCAACGGAAGCTATGGCCGCAAAAAAGCGCAGAGGGCGCAAAAAACGGAGGGCCCGATTTTTGCGACGTCTGCGCCTTTCGCGGATCCTCTTAGAAACGCCCGTAATCCAAACCGAAGTAGGCGGCGGCGTTGTCGTGGCAAATGTCGGTCACGAGCTTGCCGAGCGACGCTTCGTCTTCGGGGATCAAGCCCGCCTCCACGTCGGCTCCGAGCAGCGAACAGAGGATGCGGCGGAAGTATTCGTGGCGCGGATACGAGAGGAAGCTGCGCGAATCGGTGAGCATGCCCACGAAGCGAGAGAGGAGCCCGAGCTGTGAGAGCGCGTTGAGCTGCATCTCCATGCCTTCCTTCTGGTCGAGGAACCACCAGCCGCTGCCGAACTGGATCTTGCCGGCCACGGAGCCGTCCTGGAAGTTGCCGATCATCGTCGCGAAGACGTAGTTGTCGGCGGGGTTCAGGTTGTAGAGCACAACCTTCGGGAGCTGGTTGTCGCGGTCGAGCGTGTCGAGGTAACGGGACAACGCACGGGCTTGCGGGAAGTCGCCGATCGAATCGACGCCGGCGTCGGCGCCGAGGCGCTTGAGCAGGCGGCTGTTGTTGTTGCGCAGCGCTCCGAGGTGGAGCTGCTTCGTCCAGCCGCGTTTGGCGTCGAGGCGGCCGAGGAAGAGCATGATGAACCAGACCCATTTCGCGGTCTGCTCGGGCGTCGCGGCGGTCCCGGAACGCACGGTGTTGAAGATAGCGGCGGCCTCGGCCTCGGAGCAGTCGGCCTCGGGCAGGTTTTCCAAACCATGGTCGGAGAGGCGTCCGCCGATGGAGTGGAAAAACGCGTGGCGTTTGTCGAGGGCGTCGAGCAGAGCGGCGAGCGAGGTGACGTTGACCTCGGCGCGGGCGGCGAGTTGGTCGGCCCAGGCGTTGAAGACGGCGGGAGCGCCGACGGCCATGAGTTTGTCGGCGCGGAAGGTGGGATACACGCGGGTCGTCAGGCCGCTCTTGGCGATGGCGACGTGGTGCTCGAGCGAGTCGGCGGGATCGTCGGTGGTGCAGACGACGGCGACTTTGTTCGAGGTGAGAATGCCGTGGGTCGAAAGCGCGGGCTTGGAGAGTTCGGCGTTGGCGAGTTCCCAGATGCGCGGGGCGTTGGCTTCGTTGATGAGGAGGTCGATGCCGAAGTAGCGGCGGAGTTCGAGGTGCGACCAGTGGTGCAGCGGGTTGCGGAGGAGCTGCGGGACGACGCGGCAGTAGGCGAGGAATTTGTCGTAGTCGCTGGTGTTGTTGCCGGTGATGAGGTCTTCGTTGACGCCGGCGGAGCGCATGGCGCGCCACTTGTAGTGATCACCGGCGAGCCAGATTTGCGTGAGGTTCTCGAACTGACGATTGGCCGCGATCTGGTCGGGCGGCAGGTGGCAGTGATAGTCGAAGATGGGCTGCGCCTTGGCGTAGTTGTGATACAGCAGGCGCGACCATTCGGTCGTCAGGAGGAAGTTGTCGTGAAGGAAGGCGGAGGCAACGGACATGGCGAAGGCAGAGGGATGAAACCTGAGGCGTGAGACCTGAAGTGCTGAAGTTAGGGGGAGGAGAGGTGGACCTGACACCGACATGAAACCCGGTAGTGACTTCGGGAAAACGAAAGGCCTGCTGGAATGCAGGCCTCAGGTTTCAGGTCTCAGATTTCAGGTCTGCAGCGTTTATCAGCCGACGAGGTTCGCCTTGATGTAGTCGAAGCTCTGTTGGATCGAGACGAACGGGTCGCCGGGGCAGGAATCCTGCTCGACGATGAACCACTCGCAGCCACCCGCTTCGGCTTCGGCGACGATGCGCTTGAAGTCGAGGGTGCCCGCGCCGACTTCGCAGAAGGAGATGTCGGCATTGGCGGCGACCTTGAAGTCCTTGAGGTGGATGAAGGGCGTGCGGCCCTTCACGCGCTTGACCCATTCGACGACGTCGCCGCCGCCGCGCTGGACCCAGAACACGTCGAGCTCGGCCACGACGTTCTCCGGCGATGTCTCGTCGAACACGCGCTCGAGGAAGGTCTTCCCGCCATTGGGACGGTAAAACTCATTGGCGTGGTTGTGATAGCCGAGCTTCATGCCAGCGGCGCGGAACTTGGCGCCGGCGATGTCGAGCTTCTTGATGAGCGTATTGACGTGCTCGGGGTTGTCGAAGTCCACGCCGGCCGGATAGGGATACGCGGTCAGCTTGGTGCCGAGCGCCTGGAGGCGCGCGATAACGGAATCGGTTTCGTCGAGGATCTTTGCTCCGTTTTCGTGCGTGGCGCAGATGGTGAGGCCTTCGGCTTTGCAGATAGCGACGAGTTCAGCCTCGGGGATGGGGCCGACGCCGGAGATCTGGACGGCGGTGTAGCCGATCTCGCGGACCTTCTTCATGGTGGCGGCGAAGTCGGCGGCGGTTTTGCAAAAATCGCGAAGGGTGTAGAGCTGGATGGCGACTTGGGAGAGTTTCATGGGCGGACTATATTTGGGATTTGATCCTTTGGCGTTTGGGATTTGTCGGCTGCGCCGAGCGTTACTTGCCGAAGGACTTGGAGAAATCGACCGGGGCGGCGGCGACGACCTTTTTTTTGCGGCCCTTTTTTGCGGACTCGGCGATCTTGGCCTTGAGCAGGCGCTCATATTTTTTGCCGTCGATCGGGAGGGTGACCGGCTTCTGGGTCCACGCGGAGAGCAGCATCGAATTGGCCAGCTCAACGGAGTGGATGCCTTCGGGCGCCGGGGCGACGAGCGTCTCGCCGTCGAGGATCGCGTTGGTGAAGTTCTGCAGCACCTCGTTGTGCTGACCGCCATGGCCGGCGGCAGGGATGCTCACGTCCCAGGTGGACGGGCGACCGAACGCCTCCTTCGTGGTGCGAGAGAACTCGCCCATGGGGATCTCGTTGCGGGTGTAGGAAATCTTGTCGTCCTCGTAAACCAGCTTGCCGCGCTCGGCGGTGATTTCGAGACGGTTGGTGCCGGGGGCCTCGCCAGTGGAGGTGATGAACACGCCCGTCGCGCCGTTGGCAAACGTCATGGTGGCGGTGACGTCGTCCTCGACCTCGATGTCGTGGTATTTACCGAACTGACAGTTGGCGGACAACGTCACGGGCATGCCGAACATCCACTGGAAGAGATCCAAGTTGTGCGGGCACTGGTTGAGCAACACGCCGCCGCCCTCGCCTTCCCACGTCGCGCGCCAGCCGCCGGAGGCGTAGTAGGCGTGGGTGCGGAACCAGTTGGTGATAATCCAATTCACGCGGCGGATCTCGCCGAGTTCGCCGCTTTGAATGAGGTCGCGGATCTTCTGATAATAACGGTCGGTGCGCTGGTTAAACATCGCGGCGAACACCTGCTTCTTCTCGCGGCCCTTGTAGGCGGCGATGAGGCGTTCGCAGTCGGCGCGGTGCACCGAGATGGGTTTCTCGACCATGACATGCATGCCGGCCTTCAGCGCCTTGATGCCGATGACGGTGTGGTCGTAATGGGGCGTGGCGATGAGAATGGCGTCAATGAGACCCGAGGCCATCATCTCGTCGGCCGAGGTGAAGCCTTTGACCTGCGGCACGCGCTTGAGCTTGGTCGGATCAAGGTCCGCGACGGCGGTGAGTTCAAGGCGACTGATTTTGCCGGCGAGGATTTGATTGGCGTGGGACGAGCCCATGTTGCCGAGGCCGACGATACCGATGCGAACTTTGCTCATATAGATGGGAGGAGAGACAGAAACGGGGTGGTTCTTTATCGAAAATCTTGCCTTGGCGAGCGCGACGGCGAGTATCTGCAAACTTTTTCATGGCAGACCCCGTTCCTGCGATCTCCTCCCGTATCACCTTGAAACAAGTCGCCGCCGAGGCGGGCGTGCATGTTTCGACGGCTTGGCGCGCGCTCAAAAACGACACCTACGTCGATCCGGCGAAACGCGCCCATATCCGGGCGATCGCCACGCGGCTCGGCTACGTGCCCGACCCGATGCTCACGGCGCTCAGTCATTACCGGCGCAAGCAGCACACGCCGGCCTATCGCTCGACCTTCGCGTGGGCGCACGCCTTCCCCGAGCGGCACGGTTGGCAGCAGTCGATGCACATCAAGGCCTACCACGACGGTGCCACGGCGTTCGCTGCCTCGATGGGTTACAAGCTGGAGGAGTTTTGGCTGGCGGAACCCGGCCTGAGCCCGAAACGAGCGCGCGAGGTGTTGCTCGCCCGCAACATCCGCGGGCTGATTTTCCCGCCTCAACCCGCCGCGAAAATGGAGCTCACGTTGCCCGTCGAGGCGTTTGCCGGCGTCGCGATCGGCTATTCGGTGACCTCACCCCGCCTGCACATCGTCGCCAACCACCAACACAGCTCGACGCTCACTTGTTTGCGCGAGTTGTGCCGGAAAGGCCACATGCGCATCGGCATGGTCAGCGCGACGGAAACGCTGCGTCGCGCCGAGCATAATTTCGAAACGCCGTATTGTCTTTTTAAGGACGCGCAGCCGGAGAACCGTCAGATTCCGCTGTTTATGATCGAGGGCCGCGACGAGCCCGAAGTGGTGAACCCATGGCGTGAGCGTTTCCTCGCTTGGGTCGAGCGCTATCGCCCAACCGCAATCGTGTCCACGGTGTCAGAAGTGAAGACCTGGCTCGAAGGCGCGGATTACGCCATCCCCGACGACATCAGCATCGTGACGTTGTCCCGGGTGTTCGACCCCGACTGGACTGGCATTGACCAGCAGGAAAAAGAGATCGGCGCGCGCGCGGTGGAGCTCTTGATCAGCCTCTTCCAATCGGGCGAACGCGGCGTGCCGGCGACGCCGTTGCGGTTGTTGGTCGAGGGCCGCTGGATCGAGGCCGGCACGGTGAAAAAGCTGGGGCCGCCGGTGAACGAGCTGCTGAAGCGGTTGAGCTGATCCGCAAGCATCCGGCGCGGCTCGCGTTTCCGGGTAGCAGCCGAGGTAACGAGGCTGGGTCTTCCTCTGCCAGCCAAACCAGCCTCGTTACCTCGGCCGCTACGTCTCGATCCGATGGACCACGGCAGCAAAAAAGGCGCGCCCGGGTGGGACGCGCCTCGTGGCAAGTGGACGCGGCATCTTGCCGGGTTTTGCTGAAACAAAAGCGGCGGGACGCCGCTTCTACTTTACTCAGACTTTCGGGCCGCCTTGCGCCAGGCTGCGGGCGCGGAGGCGGAGGCCATTGAGGCGAATAAAGCCGGTCGCGTCGCTTTGGTTATACCAGCTCTGCACGCCTTCCATCGAAGCGATCTTGTCGTCGTAAAGTGAATACTTCGACTTACGTCCGACCGTGATGATGTTGCCCTTGTAGAGCTTCAAACGAACGGTGCCGGTGACGAACTTCTGGCTCTCGTCGATCAACGCCTGCAGCGCCTCGCGCTCGGGGGCGAACCAGAAGCCGTTGTAAACGAGTTCTGCGTATTTCGGGATGAGGCTGTCGCGCAGATGCTCGACCTCGCGGTCCATCGTGAGGCTCTCGATCTGCTTGTGCGCCTGCATGAGGATCGTCCCGCCGGGGGTCTCATACACGCCGCGGCTCTTCATGCCGACAAAGCGATTCTCGACCAAGTCAACGCGGCCGATGCCGTGTTTGCCGCCGAGTTTATTCAGGGTCTTGAGCACCTTGCCGGGAGTGAGCTTCTTGCCGTTGACGGCGATGGCGTCGCCCTTCGCGAACTCGATCTCGACGTATTCAGCCTTGTCGGGCGCGTCCTCGGGCGAGACGGAGAGTTTGAACATCTCCTTGTTCTCCTTGGTCGTCGGGTCGAACCACGGATCTTCGAGGATGCCGGCTTCGTAGGAGATGTGGAGAAGGTTGCGATCCATCGAATACGGCTTCTTGAGCGAGGCCTCGACCGGGATCTTGTGCTTGGCGCAGTAGGCGATCATCTCGGCGCGACCGGGGAACAGCTCGCGATACTCTTCCATCTTCCACGGGGCGATGATCGTGAGGTCGGGGGCGAGCGCCATGTAGGTGAGCTCGAAACGGCACTGGTCGTTGCCCTTGCCGGTGGCGCCGTGGGCGACCGTATCCGCTTTTTCCTTACGCGCGATGTCCACCTGGGCCTTCGCGATGAGCGGGCGGGCGATGGAGGTGCCGAGGTAATACTGGCCCTCGTAAACCGCGTTGGCGCGGATCATCGGGTAGATGTAGTCCTTCGCGAACTCCTCGACCAAATCGAGGGTGTAGTGCTTGGTGGCGCCGGTGGCCTTGGCCTTCTTATCGAGGCCCTTCAGCTCCTCTTCCTGACCGACGTCGGCGGCGAAGGTGATGATCTCCGCGTCGTAGGTTTCCTTGAGCCACTTGACGATGACGGAGGTGTCGAGACCTCCGGAGTAGGCGAGAACGATTTTCATGATGCGAATAGGTGAGAAAAAAAATGAGGCGTGCGGGAGAGACGAAAGCGCGATTAGGCGCGGGGCGGCAGGGCGAGTTTGGCCATGATCGCCTTTTGGACGTGGAGCCGGTTTTCGGCCTGGTCGAAAATGATCGAGCGCGGGTTGTCCAAGACCGTCTGGCTGACTTCCTCGCCGGGATGCGCCGGCAGACAGTGCATGAACCAGGCGTCGGGTTTGGCGGACGCAAACAGCTCTGGTGTCACCGCGTAGGGCGACATCAAGGCGATGCGCTGCTGCTTCTCCTCTTCCTTGCCCATGCTGACCCACACGTCGGTGTAAACCACGTCGGCATCCTTCACGGCTTCGACCGGGTCGGTCGTGAAGTGATATTCCTTGGGCAAGCCTTCCTGCTTGAGGAGCGCGTCGATCTCGGCGGGCGGCTCGAAGCCTTTCGGCCCAGAGAGCGAGATCTTCATGCCGAAGAGCGCCGCGCCGAGGATCCACGAGTTGGCCATGTTGCACGCGGTGTCGCCGAGGAACGCGATCTTGCGGCCCTTCAACGACGCGAGCAACGAGGCGCCGTCGCCGCCCTTCGGCGCCCAACGTTCGGTCAGCGTAAACGCGTCGGTGTAGATTTGGCAGGGGTGCAGGAAATCGGTGAGCGCGTTGATCACCGGGATCGTGCCGCTGGCGGCGAGGCGCTCGACTTCGCTGTGTTCGTAGGTGCGCACGATCAGGCCGTGCACGAAGCGCGACAACACGCGCGCGGTGTCCTCGACCGATTCGCCGCGGCCGAGCTGGATATCGTTTTTGTTGAGGAAAAGCGGATTGCCGCCGAGCTCATGCACGCCGACCTCAAACGAGACGCGCGTGCGCGTGGACGACTTGGAAAAGATGAGCGCCCACGTCTGGTGCTGAAGCACGGTGCCGGCCGCGCGGCCGCGATTCGCCTTCAGTTCACGGGCCAACGCGAAGACCTCCGCCACTTCATGGGGCTTGAAGTCTGTCTCTTTGAGGAAGTGCTTCATGGAAAAATGAAGCGGACATGCGTAGGCCATCCGCTTCCGGGCGACGAGAGCAAAATACAGGCCCGAAAACGACAGACCGTCGAAGATCCTACGACGGCCCTGCGACAAACCCGTAGGTTACTTTTTCGTGGCGAAGACCGTGCGCAGAATCTCGACCGATTTCGTGAGTTCGTCCGGCGTCGCGGTGAGCGGGGGCAGGAGGCGCATCACGTTGTTGCCTGCCGACACCACCAACAGCCCGGCCTCGCGCGCGGCCACCAGATACGGGGCGGGATCGCTCGTGAGTTGCACGCCGACCAGATAACCGCGACCGCGCACGCCGAGAATGTGTTGCGGGAATTCCTTGGCGAGCTGCTCCAGTTGGCCGAGCCACACCGGCGCGCGCGCGGCGACTTTGTCCATCAATTGTTCGCGTTCGAGCACGTCGAGCACGGCCAACGCCGCGGCGCACGCCAGCGGGGTGCCACCAAACGTGGTGCCGTGCATGCCAGGCTGATAGAGGTCGGCGGCCTTTTCACCGATCCAGACCGCGCCGATGGGAAACCCGCCGCCGAGGCCCTTGGCCATGCCGACGGCGTCGGGGCGCACGCCGGCGTGTTCGTAAGCGTAGAATTTCCCCGTGCGACCGATGCCGCACTGCACCTCGTCGAGGATGAGCAGCAGGTCGTGGCGGTTGCAGAGGTCGCGCAGGCCGAGGAGGAATTCCGTGGTCGCGGGGTTCACACCGCTTTCGCCTTGAATCGTCTCGATAAAAATCGCGGCGGTCGTGTCGTCGATCAGCTCCTCGAACGAGGCGAGGTTGTTGAGTTCGCCGAACGCGAAGCCGGGCACCATCGGGCGAAAGCCTTTTTGGATCTTCTCCTGCGGCGTCGCGCTCATCCCACCGAAGGTGCGCCCGTGAAACGCGTTCTTCGCGCAGATGACCTTGTAGATTTTCCCTTCCTCGCCGCCGGCCTTTTTCATGCCGTGGAGACGCGCGAGCTTGAGCAACGCCTCGTTGGCCTCCGCGCCGCTGTTGCAGAAAAACACGCGGCCCGGGCCCGCGTAGCCGACGATGCGCCGCGCGAGTTCGCCTTGGTTGGGATTACGAAAAAGATTGCTGACGTGGATAAGTTCGCCGGCCTGCCGCTGAATCGCCGCGACCCAGTGCGGATGACAGTGGCCGAGCGCGCTCACGGCGATGCCGGATGTGAAATCGAGATACTTGCCGCCCTGGTCGTCCCACACGTGCGAACCGCTGCCGCGCACGAGCGTGAGCGCGGGGCGTCCGTAGTTCTTCAACACATGCGCATCGTAAAGATCGGCGGTGTTCGTGCGAATAACATCAGGACGTTGGCTGCTCATGTGAATCTAGAGAAAGACGCGCCAAAAACCCTTTTGGGATTTGGACGTTTGGAATTTTGGGATTTCCGGCACAACCGGCCTCAGCCGTGCACGATTTCCGTGCCGATGCCTTTGTCGGTGAAGATTTCCAACAGCAACGAGTGCGGGAGTCGCCCGTCGATGAAGTGAACGCGCTGAACGCCTTCCTGCAGGGCGCGCACAGCGCTCATGACTTTCGGGCGCATGCCCTTGTCGATCACGCCGCGACGCTTGAGTTCGTCCACCTGCGAAACCTTCAGCGTGGAGATCAACGAATCCGAATCGGACGGGTTGGAGAGCAGGCCGGGCACGTCGCTCATATAAACGAGACGGCGCGCGCGCAAGGCGCTGGCGACACGACCGGCAACGAGGTCCGCGTTAACGTTGTAAGGTTTGCCATCGAGGCCCTCGGCCACCGGGGAGATGACGGGGATGTTGCCCTCAGAAATTTCCTTTTTGATGAGCTTCACCTTCACCTCGGTGACTTCGCCGACGAAGCCCAGATCGACGGGGTTGCCGTTGTCGTCCACGAGGAGTTTTTCGCACACCAGCACGCTGTCGCCGGCGAGTCCTTTCGGGCGGGCCTTCGCGAGGGAAATGGCGTCGCACACGTCTTTGTTGACGATCTCGTCGAGAGTTTTTTTGACGATGCCCACGGTGGCTTCGTCGGTGATGCGCATGCCGTTGGGAGCGAATTGCGATTTGAGGCCGGAGGACTCCATGGCCTTGGTGATGGCTTTGCCGCCGCCGTGGACCACGACAACGTTGATGCCGACCGCAGCGAGGAACGCCAGGTCGTAGGCGACGCGGTTGCGCACCTGCGGGTCGGGGTCATCCATAAAACTGCCGCCGTATTTAACGACGAAGGTGGAGCCGCGGAAGTCTTGGATGTAAGGCAGGGCTTCTAGGAGCACCTTCGCCTTGGTGGTGATTTCGTTTACGTTCACTTAGTCGGGATTAGGTCAGCTCGGATAAATCACGCGCGGCGGGCATTTCCATCTTATTTCTCACCCCGACACCGGGAATTCACACGGGCGCGGCGTGCGAGTTGTAAAATCGGCTTCACTCCACGCGCCGTCGCGCCACTTGTGAACGCGTGCCCAGCACCGCCCTCACCTTCTCTTCCCGTGACGAACATCGCGCGTGGCTCGCCTCGCAAAGCGCCCTGCCCCGCGGCTTCCGCGTCGGCACCACGCGTTTCGACTTCATGCCGAAGGAGGCACCCAAGCCCGCCAAGATGACGCTCACGCTCATCGCGCTCGACCAGCCCACGTCGGCCTTCGCCGCGATGTT
>DFYA01000338.1:0-10228 GCA_002382525.1 Opitutaceae bacterium UBA4094 | reverse complement strand
GGCGGCGTGGAGACCTCCGAACGCGTCTGCGCCGAGACCGCCAAGCTCCTCGGGTTGCCCGCCACCGCCGTGCTCCCGAGCTCCACCGGTGTGATCGGCTGGGGTTTGCCGGCCGATGACATTGTCGCCCACCTGCCGAAAGCCGCCGCCGCCCTCGCGGCCGGCTCGGTGTTGCCCGCCGCCGAGGGCATCGTCACGACCGACCTTTATCCGAAAGTCCGCGGCACCCACGTCGGCGCAGGCCGCATTGTCGGCATCGCCAAGGGCGCCGGCATGATCGAGCCCAACATGGCGACGATGCTCGTGTATATTTTGACCGACCTCGCCGTGCCGCGCGACACGTTGCGCGCGTTGCTCACCAAGGCCGTCAACACGAGCTTCAACCACATCAGTATCGACAGCGACACGAGCACCTCCGACACGGTCGCCCTGCTTTCGTCCGGAGCCGTGCCGTGCGACGACCTCGCCGCCTTCGAAGCCGCGCTGACGCTCGTCTGCCGCGATCTCGCCGAGGACGTTGTCCGCAACGGCGAAGGCGTCCGCCACGTCATCCGCGTGCAGATTAAAAACGCCGCCACGCCCGCGCTCGCCGCCGCCTTGGGCAAGGCCATCGTCAACGCTCCGCTCTTCAAGTGCGCCGTCGCCGGTAACGACCCCAACGTCGGTCGCCTCGTCCAAGCCATCGGCAAACACGTCGGCGCCCACGCGCCCGACGCCGATGTGTCGAAACTCCGCGCGAGCATCGGCGGCATTGAGATCTTCGCGGGCGGCGTGTTTCACCTGAATCCCGACAAGGAAAACGCCCTCGTCGCGCATCTGAAGCACGCCGAACTCTACGCGAGCCAACCCTCCGCCGACGGCACGTTTGCACCGCCCGTGGATTATCCGCCACACGAGCGCTGCGTTGAAATTGAAGTGGACCTCGGAGCCGGCTCGGCCAGCGCCACGATCTTCGGCGGCGATCTCACGCACGAATACGTGAGCGAAAACGCCGACTACCGCAGCTAACGCGCACCCGCACGCCTGCGGCTGACTTCGCGCCCCTGCTCCCGCGCCTCGCTCGCGTTTCCCGCCCGCCCCGTTCGCCACCCCCTGGCGAACGGCGTGCTTGCGCCGACCGTCCGCCCGCCCGATTCATTGCCCATCCGTCTCATGTCGTCCACCCGGTCGCCGCACCTTCCCTCGCTCCACCCGGCGCAACTCCGACCGTTGCGCGGACGTTTGCGCGCCTCCATCCGTGACGCCGGACTCACCGACTTCGGCCTCGCCTCCGGCCCGGGTGGACTCCCGTTTTGGGAACTCGAACCGACTCCGCTCGTCATCGGCGCCCCCGAATGGGCCACTCTCGAAGCCGCCCTCCGCCAACGCGCGCACTTCGTCAACGCGCTGCTCGTGGATCTCTACGGCGGCCAGCAGGCGCTCCACCAACACCTGCTCCCGCCCGAGCTCGTCCTCGCCGATCCGTATTACCGGCGTCCCTGCCTCGGCCTCGAACCCGAACGCGCCAGCCCCGCGACTCTCCTCCGCTTCGACCTCGTCAAAACCGCCGAAGGCTGGCTGTTCGACGACACCCGCGCCAACACCCCGATCGGCCTCTCCTACGCGGTGCAGAACCGGCGCTTCATGACGCAGGAGGCCACCGACCTCTACCGCGCGCTGCCCGACTACCACAGCGTAATCAACTTTCCGCTACAGCTCCTCGATCACCTCCGAGCCCTCGCCCGCGACGACGACCGCGCCCCGTCCATCGTGGTCCTCACCGCCGGCCCCCACGATCCGTTCTACTCCGAACACAGTTTCCTCGCCCGCAAGATGGGCCTGCCCCTCGCCCGCGGCGACGACCTGCTCGTCTTGGACAACCGCGTGTATTTTAAAACCATCGCCGGACTCGAACGCGTTGACGTCATTTACCGCCGCCTGAACGACGCGCACATCGACCCGGTCGTCTTCTCCACCGACCGCGAAAACGCCGGTATTCCCGGGCTCCTCCAGTGCATCCGCACCGGCAACGTTGTTCTCGCCAACGCCATCGGCACCGGCATCGCCGAGAGCCGCGCCCTCAACGCCTACGTGCCGCGCCTCATGCGCTTCTACCTCGGCGAGAAACCGCTCCTCGGCACCGTCCCCACTTTCACCTGCGGCGACACCGATCACCTCGACCACATCCTCGAAAACCACGACCGCCTCCGCATCCTGCCCACACACGACGCGCGCCATGGCGACTGGAACTCCACCAACGTCGCGATCACCCCGCCTCCTCCGCTGATCGGTCCCGAAGGCCTCTCGAAAACCGTCCGCGAAAACCCGCATTGTTTCGTCGCCCAGCCGCGCCTGTCCGTCCTCTCCGTCAATCCCGGCGCGCGCAACTCCCCGCCCGCCCGCCTCAGCGCCTTCGTTCTCTGTAGCGGCAAACGTTTCTCCGTCTTCCCCGGCGGACTCGTCAGCCTCGGCGAGCCCGACCATCTCGCGGTCGCCCGCGTCGGCTCCACCGCCGACGCCGTCGTGCTCATCGACACCGAGGACAACTCCGGCGACATCGCCGACCACGAGGCGCCCGTCGGCGGCGTGCAAACTCACACCCTCGGCTCCCGCGCCGCCGAGAGCCTCTTCTGGCTCGGCCGCTACCTCGAACGTTCCGAGGCCACCGCCCGCATGCTCTCCATCCTCGACGACGTCGCGCTCGAGGAAATCTCCGCCCGCGACCGCCGCCGCTGGCTCCCGCTCTGGCGCGGCCTCCTCGAAGCAACCGGCCACACCGACCACAAGATCACCGCCCGCGCCAACCCGCACGCCACGCTCTCGACCGACCTCATGTGGCGCATGTCCCTCGACACCGCCAACTCCAGCTCAATCTACTCCTCCGTCAGCTGGGCCGTGGAAAACGCCCGCCAGCTCCGCGACTACGTCAGCCCCGAGGTCTGGACCACCCTCGTCCGCCTGCTCCGCCGCCTCGACGACCTTCACAAACTCCGCCCCGCCCCCGGGCGTCGCCAACTCCTGAATACGAGCCGCGACGCATCGCTGCCCCTGCAGGCCGTCCAGGCGGTGCTGACCGAGATTAACGCGATCATCGGCCTCGCTGAGCGCACCATGATCCAGGACGCCGGCTGGCACTTCCTGCACATGGGCATGCACCTCGAACGCGCCACCATGACATGCAGCGCGCTCCGCCACATCCTCGACGCCGCCGCCACCACCGCCCGCGACACCCCGCCTCCCGCGGCCGGTCCCGGCGTATCCAATATTCCCTACAGAGACAACCCCGAGCTCTCCGCCCTCCTCCGCATGCTCGGCTCGCAGGACGCCTACCGGCGCCTTTACCAGATGCGCAGCCAGCCGCGTTTCGTCGCCGAGCTCTTCCTCCAGCAGCCCGACGCTCCCCGCAGCATTTTCCACAACCTGCATCAGATCAAAGTCAGCCTCCGCGCCATTCGCCAAGACGTGGGCCAGCAGGAGGACGACCCCACCACGGCCTCCGTTTCCGACGCGCTCCACTTCATCGCCTCGGTGCCGTTGACGCTTCATTTCAACGACGACCCGGTGATTGATCAGGAGGAAGCGACGAAACTCGGCGACACGCTCTCCGACCTCCTCGACCGGCTCTACGCCTTGCACCCCGTGTTGAGCGACCACTACTTCAGCCATCAAGCCCGCATCGAACCGTCGATCACGCAGTCCGAGCTGAAACTCTGATCCGCTGCGGCGGCGCTTCTTCCGTCACTTTCCTGCCATGCGCTCCCCGACCCCCGTCATCCTCGACACCGACATCGGCACCGACATCGACGACACTTGGGCGCTCGCCCAACTTCTTCGCTGCCCCGAGCTCGACACCCGGCTCATCGTCACCGCCAACGGTGACATGGCTTACCGCGCCGCGATCACCGCGCGCTTCCTCGAAGCCGCCGGCCGCACCGACATCCCTATCGGCAAAGGCACCAACTCCTACACGATGACCGGCGGTATGAACCAGCAGCCGTGGCTCAAAAACTACGACTTCACCGCCTACCCCGGCGAAATCGTCGAGGACGGCATCGGCCGCATGATCCGCTTCATCGAAGAGTCTCCGGTTCCGATAACGATTATCGCCATCGGCCCCTCCGCCAACATCGCCGCCGCCCTCGCCCGCGCCCCCCACATTGCCGCGCGCTGCCGCCTCGTCGGCATGTTCGGCAGCTTCGACGTCGGTTACTCCGGCGGGCTCCCCGCGAGCGCCGAGACCAACGTCCGCGAACAACCTGATGCCTTCCGCGCCGTCATGGCCGCGCCGTGGCTCGACGTGTTGATCACTCCGCTCGACACCTGCAACGCCGCCATCCTTGACGGAAACGACTACCACCGCATCTGGAGCGCCACCGCCGATCCCACTCTCCGCGCGCTGATCGAAAACTACTGCCTCTTCGCCCCTCGCGTCGGCTGGATGCACTGCGATTTTTTCACGCAACGCTCGACGATCCTCTTCGACTGCGTCGCCGTTTACCTCGCCTACGCCGAAGATCTGGTGGAGATCGAGACCGTGCGATTCAACGTCACCGACACCGGCTTCACCGTGCGCGACGAAACCGCCGGCACCTACACCGCCCGCGTCGCCCTCCGATGGAAAGACCTCGGTGCCTTCAAGACCCACCTGACCGCCACGCTCCTCAACCAACGCTCCGCCGTATCTTCCTCGTAGGCCGCCTGCACGCAGGCGCCGTATTCGTCCTTCTTGGCGTTTCTTAGCGTCCTTAGCGGTTAAACAATCATCCCACGGCCCGTCTTGACGCTCCCATCCACCAAGCTCTCGCGCTTCTACCACCAGCTCGCGCAACAACTCGGCGCCGGACTCACTCTCGCGCAGTCGCTCCGCGCCGCGTCCGACGCGCCGGCCACCGACTCCCACCGCCTCGCCGCGCTCGCCGAAAACGGCGCCTCCGTCACCCAGATCATCACCTCCGCCGGCGACTGGCTCCCGCCCACCGATCGTCCGTTTCTCATCGCCGCTGCCGCCTCCGGACGCCTCCCGCGTGTCCTCGTCAACCTCTCCGAGCGCCACGCGCAAATCGCGCAGATGCGCCGCCGCGTCACTCTCGCGTGCATTTACCCGATAGGCGTATTCCACCTCGGAGTGCTCGTTTTCTCGTTGCTCCGCCTGATCGATTTCGACGTCGGCCTCCGCTGGAGCCTCCCCGCCTACCTGGGCAACGTCTTCACGATTCTCCTCCCGGCCTGGGCCCTCGTATCCATCTTTTACCTACTTGTTCGCCGCGACAACCCGCTCGCGCTCGCGCTGCTCAACGTCCTTCCCGCGATCGGCGGCTATCGACGTCACCAAGCGCTCGCCGACTTTTCCTTTGCGTTGGGCAACCTGCTCGAAGGCGGCGCACCCATCGGCCAGGCTTGGCTCACCGCCGGCGGCATCGCGCGTTCACCCCGCATCAACGCCGCGGCCAAAGAGATCCACGCCCGCATCGACGCCGGCGAAGCCCCCGGCCCGCACCTCGCGGCGACCGGCGTGTTCCCGCCGGAGTTCATTGCCCGTTATCGAACCGGCGAGACCACCGGCAGCCTGGACAATACGCTCCTCGCGCTCGCAACCGATCACCAAGCCACCGCCAACCAGCGCCTCATGGCCGCCACGATGCTCTACCCCAGCCTCCTCTTCGGCGCCGTCGCCGTGATGGTGGCATGGCTGGTGATCACCTTCGCCCTCCAGTATTTCGCCAAGATCAACAGCCTCATGGACGGGATGTGATCCGCCGCATTCGCCTTGCTTTGCGCGTCTCAAAACCGGGACGGCGCATGCCAAAGCCTCCGTTTGCTCGGCACCTTGAACCGACCGCGCGTTTTTTGCCGAAACGCGGCGAACACCCGTTGACAACCCCCCGCGCCGGGCCTGCCTTCACACTCGGTTCTCGACCCGCCTCCACCCACCGCGTGTCGGGCCGTTTTTTCCTTCATGGACGGCATCAATTTAATCCAAGACCTCGCCATCGTTTTGCTCGCCGCCGGCTTCGCCGGAGCCCTCTGCAAACGCATCGGCCTCTCCGTCATCGTCGGCTACCTCGCGGCCGGCATCCTCATCGGCCCTTACACGCCGCCGTTCTCGTTCATCACCGACATCAACAGCATCCAGACGCTCTCCCAAGTCGGTCTCGTCTTCCTGATGTTCGCGATCGGTCTCGGCCTAAGCCTGACCAAACTCACCCGGCTCGGCCTGCCCACCCTCGTCGCCACCGGCCTCGGCGCGTTTCTGATGCTCAACCTCACGCAGCTCCTCGGCGCGTTCCTCGGTTGGACGTCCCTCCAAAGCATGTTCGTCGCCGGCATGTTCGTGGTCTCCAGCTCCGCCGTCATCGCTAAAATCGTCAACGAGCTTAAACTCTCCCACGAAGGCTACGCGCAACGCGCCCTCGGCGTCACCGTGATGGAAGACGTCGTCGCGGTCGTCATGCTCACGATCCTCGCCAGCCAATCAGGCGGTGGGGTGAACGCCAACGTCGGCACGCTTCTCGCCACCCTCAGCGCTTTCGTGGTTCTCCTCGTCGGCGCGGGCCTGCTCCTCGTTCCCCGCCTGCTGCGCCGCCTCGACAACCGCACGGACCCCGAGCTGCAGACGATCATCGTCGCCGGGGTGCTCTTCCTTCTCTCCATCGCCGCCGTCAAAGCCGGTTACTCGCTCGCCCTCGGTGCATTCCTGCTCGGAGCCGTCGTCGCCGAGATGCCGCAAAAATCCGGCGTGGAAAAATCCTTCGCCGGCATGCGCGACCTCTTCAGCAGCGTGTTCTTCGTCGCCATCGGCATGTTGATCGACGTCCGCTTGCTTCTCGACGTCTGGCCCATGGTCCTCGGGCTCTTCGCCTTCGTAATGATCGGACGCCCTCTCTCCATCGGCTTCGCGCTTGTCCTCTGCGGGACCCACCCGCGCGAAGCCCGACGCGCCGGTCTGCTGCTCACGCCCCTAGGCGAATTTTCCTTCATCATCGCCCAGCTCGGCGTCACCACCGCCGTGCTCCCGCCCGCCTACTACCCCATCGCGGTCGGCACCTCGATCCTCACGGTGCTTGCGACACCGTTCATCAACCGTCGCTCCGAGTCCCTCCTCGCCGCCGCCGAGCGCCTCGAACCTCGTTGGCTCACCCGCGCTCTCGAAGCTTACCACGGCTGGGTTCAACAGGCTCAGAACGGCAATACCTCCCCGCTCGCCTGGAAACTCATCCGCAGCCGCATCCCTCAGATCGGCATCGAGATGCTCCTCGTCACGGGTCTGATGATTTTCTCCCGTCAGATTTTCTCCGTGATCCAAACCTCGGCCCTCTCCAACTGGATCGAGGACGCCATGCTCGGCTACGTGTTCTGGAGCTTGGTCGGGCTCGTCGTGCTCATCCTGCTCGTCGCCCTTTGGCGCAACGTCAGCGCGATCTTAATGATCGTCGCCGAAAGCCTCGGCGGCAGCACGCGCCTGCCTGCACAGGCGATTGAGAGATCTCTCCGCACCGTCGCCGGCATTCTGCTGGGCTACTGGCTCTACGCGATCCTGCCGATCGCCGCCCTGCCGTTTTGGGGATGGATCGTGATCGCCGTTGCCGCGATCGCCGTCGTCGTCGCCTTCTCCAACCGCCTCGTCTACTGGCACAGCAGCTGGCAATCCTCCGTGCAACAGGTGCTCAGCGAAGACCCCGACGGCGCCGCCGGCGTGCGCGCGACCGCCCGCGTCGCCCTCGACGAGGGCCTCGGCGGCTGGGGCCTTCGCCTCGAAGAATTCGTCGTCCATGATTCCGCCGATTATGCCGGCTGCGACCTTGCTCAACTCGCCATACCTGGCCGCTTCGGTTGCTCGGTAATCGAGGTCGAACGCAACGGCTACGTCATCACCCGCACCGGCCCCGATCTGCGTATTTACCCGGGCGACAAACTCCTGCTCCTCGGCGATCCCACCGGTCTCACCGCCGCCCGCACCTTCCTCGGTAGCGACCGTAAACCCGTCGACGACGCCGAGGAATTCAGCGGCTCGATCCTCCAGACGCACTCGCTTCCTTCCGGCCCCCACGCCGGCAAAACTCTGGCGGAACTCCAAGTCGCCCGCGAAACCGGCGTGCGTGTCGTGGGTATTCACCGGGGCACGACGAAGATCATCAATCCCGGCGGCGACGAACGCCTCGCCGCCGGCGACGAGCTGCTGGTGGTCGGCACGCTCGAAGAGCTGAGAGACTTCCGCCGCTGGCTCCGCGCCACGCCCGAAACCGGTTCGGCAGGCGAGACGCGCGCGCCGTTCCCCGCCTGATCCGAACGTCCGCCCGAACCGCTCCGCGCCCGTCATGATCCGTGCCTTTCAATGGGACCTCGCCCGCCAGGTCGAACGGCTCGATTTCCTCGTCGCCCAGCTCCCCCGCTACGCCGATTGGGGTTACGAGGAGCTCTATCTGCACCTCGAAGACGCCGTCGTCTACCCGAGCCTGCCGGGCGTCGCGCGCGCCGACGCCTACTCGACCCGTGACTTCGGAAAGCTCGTCTCCGCCGCCACCCGCGCCGGCATCAAGGTCGTGCCGATCATCAACCTCCTCGGGCACACCCAATACCTCATCAACCATCCCGACCTGCGCGACCTCAACGAACTCCGCGCGCCCGACGGCTCGCCGCTCGCCCGAGGACAACTCTGCCCGCTTCACCCGCGCACCCTCGAAGTCGCCGAAAAACTCCTGCGCGACATGGCGCCGTTCTGCACCGCCGGCAAAGTCCATGTCGGCCTCGATGAATCCTTTCACCTCGGCAAACACCCGCTCTCCCGCGCCGAGGTGCAACGCATCGGCCTCGCGTCACATTTTTCTGGATACGTGAACCGCCTGCACTCCCTCGTGCAACCGCTCGGCCTGCGCATGGGCCTGTGGGCCGATATGCTCGCGCTCCTGCCCGATGCCATCGCCGACCTCCCGCGCGGCCTGATCGCTTACGACTGGTATTATTATCCGTTCCCGCGGCACCCGCGCATGGAGCTGCACAACTTCGCCGACTACGACCTCGCCGCGGCGTTGGCCAAGCAAGGTGTCGAATACTGGGGCTGCCCGATGAACGGCGGTTTTCGCCACGAGCCGATGCCCGTCTTCGGCGACCGCCTCGCCAACGCCCAATCGTGGTGGCGCCGCTGTCAGCGCACCCACGCCGGCGGTTTCCTCATGACCGGGTGGGAGCCGCAACGCCTCGCCTCCGAATTACCCATGGTGGTGGACGCCGCCACCGCGTGCTTTTGGCTCAACCCCGAAATCGACGACCACGCCGGAATGCTGGCCAAAGGCTTCGAACGCGTCTTCGGCAAAGCCGGCTCGCGCGAATCCGCCCGCGCCGCCCTCGCGGCCGACGAACACGCTTTCGCCGGCTACGCCAAGTGGGAGAACAACGACCGCTGGGACAACCTCGCCGGCCCCGAAGGCCCCGCCCGCGCCGAACGTTCCGCGCGCTTCTTTGCCCGACTCGCGACACGCGACCTCCCCGCGCCGCTCACGGCGAGCGCCGCGCTCAACGCCTACCTCGCCGCCCGCGAAGCGTTTGTCCGCAATGCCTCCCACACGGTCCAAAAACTCCGCCGACGCCACGCCACGGGCCAGACACAGTTCATCACGCAACACCTGAAAACCGCCCGTGCCGCCGCCGCCACGTTTGCCGAGCAGATCGCCGCCGCCCGCGTAGCCGCCCGCACGATGTGGGAACGCACACGCCAACGCCGCGCCCGCTCGCCCCACGAAGCCATTCTGGAACGTGACGCTCACCGTCTCCGCGCTTGGCAACGCTGGCTCGACACCGTCGCCAAACGCCCCGCGCGCTGCCTCGACGCCGCGCCGGTCCACGGACGCTGGCAGCTCACGTTCACCGTCCACAACCACGCACCTGCGCTGCAAAAAATTCTGGTCGAGCAACAGTCCGCCGACGGCACCGACAACGGCTCCGCCGCGTGGACCACGCTCGCCGAGCGTTTCACCATCGAATTCCGCGCCAAAGCCGCGCGACGCCGCGCCGATATCCGCCGTGAGTTTTCGGTCACCGTGGAGAACCCGGTGCTCCCGTTGCGCATCGCGTTACGCGGAGTTGGCCAAGTGGCGGTGAGTCACGTCATGCTGACGGACGGCGTGGTCACATTACGCCCGCGCGATTGGCCGGTGAGTGAACGTCGCGCCCTCGGCGCCCCCGCACCCGCAAGCGGGTTCCCCGACCTCCACCTCACCGCCAATCGTGACGCGGTGGAATTGGTGTTTTGAGG
>DFYA01000340.1 GCA_002382525.1 Opitutaceae bacterium UBA4094 | reverse complement strand
TCCGGCGACGCCTCGATGGTCATGCCTCCGCACACGCTGTCGAAAGACATGCTTAACACCGTTCGCCAGGCCACCTACGCCCTTGCTAAAGAGCTCAAGGTCGTCGGCCTCATGAACGTCCAGTTCGCGATCAAGGACAACCAGCTCTACATCCTTGAGGTCAACCCGCGCGCCTCCCGCACCGTGCCCTTCGTCGCGAAGGCCATCGGCGTTCCCCTCGCGAAACTCGCCGCCAAAGTCATGGCCGGCAAAAAACTGAAGGACCTTGGTTTCACCCGCGAGCAGACGCCCAAGCACTGGTGCGTGAAAGAAGCCGTGTTCCCGTTCGTCCGTTTCCCCGGCGCCGCTATCGTGCTCTCTCCCGAAATGCGCTCTACCGGCGAGGTCATGGGCCTCGACGAGGACCTCGGCATCGCCTTTGCGAAAGCACAGGCCGCCGCGAAGCCCGGACTCCCCGTCAAGGGCAACGTGTTTCTCTCGGTGAAAGACGCCGACAAAAACCGCGTCGTCGATATCGCCCGCCAGTTGGAGACGCTCGGTTTCTCGATTCACTCGACCAGCGGCACCGCCGACCACCTTGCCGCGAATGGCGTCAACGTGAACCGTCTCTGCAAGATCGACGAAGGCCGCCCAACCGCCGTGGACATGATCAAGAACGGTCAGATCCAGCTCATCATCAACACGCCCGGCGGTATGATCCCGCGTAAGGACGAAAACAAGATCCGTCAGGCCGCCTACGCCCACAGCGTGTGCATCATGACCACGATCACCGGTGCGCAGGCCGCGTTGCAAGGCATCCAGGCGCTCAAGAACAAACGTGTCGGCGTTCGCCCGATCCAGAGCTACGTCGGCAACGTCGCCGTGGTCTGAGTTCACGTCCGATGTCCGCCGCCGCCCTTAATCCCGACGTGTTGGTCGCCCTTTTGCACGGGCCCGACCGGCCGGGCATCGTGGCGCGCGTGTCTGGTTGGATTTTTGAGCGCGGTGGCAACATCCTGCATGCCGACCAACATCATGACAGGAGTTCCGGTGTGTTCATCCAGCGCATCGAGTGGACGCCTGCCAATCCGTCCGCAGCTGCGGCGGACGCGGACGCATTTCGCGCGTTCGCAAACTCCATCGGCATGAACGCCCGGGTCTCGTCCTCGGGAGCCCGCCCGCGAATCGCTATCTTCGTCTCAAAGTTCGACCACTGCTTCCACGATCTCGCGCTGCGTTGGAAGTCCGGCGACTACGCCTGCGATATCGTTGCTGTCGTTTCCAATCATCGGGACCTCGAAGTAGCCGCTCGCGGCTACGGGCTTCCGTTTCACCACATCCCGGTTACGGCTGCGACCAAAGACGACGCCGAGGCCGCGCAACTCGCGCTCCTGCAATCACTCGACGTCGAACTCGTGGTGCTCGCCCGCTACATGCAGGTGCTTTCGGAGAGCTTTCTCGCACAGTTCGGCCGCCCGGTGATCAACATCCACCATTCGTTTCTACCCGCGTTTGCCGGTGGCCGGCCGTATCACCAAGCCGCCGCGCGCGGCGTAAAGCTGATTGGCGCCACCGCGCACTATGCGACCGCCGTCCTCGACGACGGCCCGATCATCCAGCAGGACGTCACTCGAGTGACCCACCGCCACTCGGTAGACGACATGATACGTCTCGGCAGCGACCTCGAAAAGATCGTGCTCGCCCACGCCGTGCGCTGGCACCTCGAAAGCCGCGTCCTCGTTTACGGCAACAAAACCGTGGTCTTCGACTGAGCGTTTCGCCCGCCCGCGCCCATATTCGGGTGCCGGCCTGCGCGAGTGCGTCGACCTCCCTCCGGAGCAATCCCGCCTTTACGCCATCCGGCCGATCTGTTTCGGTGCCCGTTCACTCAATTTCCGACCATGTCCACGCCCCATAAACCCGACTCCCCTTCCTCTGCCGGCGACGACCGCAATCTTGTCACAATCGACGAGAACTACCTTGCGCCCACGTTTGAGGACCGCCTGCGGATCTTTTGGGAGAAAAACTCCCGCGCGATCGTCGTCGGCTGCGTGCTCGTCGTTCTCGTGATTCTGGGCAAAGGCGCCTACGAGATCACAGTCGCCCAGCGCGAGCGCGCGGTGGCCGCCGACTTTGCCGCCGCCTCGTCCGCCGAGGGCGACGACGCGCTGAACTTCTTCGTCGCCTCCCATGGCGACCATGTGCTCGGCGGTCTCGCCCAGCTCGCCCTCGCGGATCGCGCGTATTCGGCTGGCAACTACACCGGGGCCCGTGGCTCCTACGAAAAGGCCGCCGGCATTCTCAAGAAAAACCCCTTTGGCCAACGCGCCCGTCTTGGCGCCGCGATCTCTGCTTTGCAGGCTGGTGCGACCGCCGAAGGCGAAACCGCGCTCAACGAGATCGTGTCCGACCTCGCGCTCGACAAACTCGTGCGCTCCGAGGCCGCCTATCACCTGGCGAGCCGCGCCGCCGAGGCGGGTAACCACGCCGAGGCCATCCGCTTCATCGAGCAATCCACAGTAATCGATCCTGAGGGCCATTGGGCCGATCGTGCGTCGATGTTGCGCTCGACCCTTCCGGTGCCCGAGGCCGCGGACGCTTCCGCGGCCGGAACCGCGCCTGCCGCCGCCGAGGACGGCAACGTGACCGAAGAGGCGCCGACAGTGCGTTTTAATTGAACCAATAAAAAGCCCGTCACGAAAATGACGGGCTTTTTTGGGAAATGGTCGGGGCGATAGGATTCGAACCTACGACCTCCTGGTCCCAAACCAGGCGCTCTACCAGGCTAAGCTACACCCCGAGGGCGCAGATAAGGGCGGGCGAACCGGCGGCCTGTCAACGTAAACTCTGTGGGGGATAGTCGTGTAAGCCGCTCGGGCGACTCTCTGCTTGCTTAGGCGGGGCATTCAACCTAACCCTCGCAGCCCAACCTTTCTTATTTAAATGGATACCATCTCTCGTGAGAACAACAGCTACCTGCCGGTCGCCGCACTGATTGTCGGCGTGCTTGCCCTCGTGCTTTCCGGCGTGGCTCTGGCCAAGATCTCTTCGGCCAAACAAGACATCTCCGCCCAAGTCGAACCCCTCACGTTAAAGATCGACGAACTTGATGGCATGGCGCGCAACGCCGCCTCCACCGCCACCTCCGCTGCAGACCGAGCCAACAACGCCAGCAGCGGAATCTCGTCTCTCCAACGTTCTACTCAGGACGCTTTCACCCAGGTTGCCCAGGAACTCGGTAACATCCGTGGCGAAATCACCAAGGTTCAAGAAGCCCGTCCGGCCGCTGCAGCCCCCCGCACCGCAACCGCTTCTGGACCCGCCGCCGCCGGTCCTGATGAATACGTCGTCAAGAGCGGCGACACCGGCTTCCGTATCGCTCAAGCCAACGGTGTCACCGTCGCCGATCTTCAAGCCGTCAATCCCGGCGTGAACTGGAATGGCCTCAAGGTCGGCCAAAAGATTAAGCTTCCCGCCAAACGCTAAGCCGGCCCGCGCCTTCGTCCACTTTTCACCTCCCGCCCCGCAAGGCCGGGAGGTTTTTTTTGCCTATGAATTCCACCCATTCTCCGTCCCGTTGGGAAAAAGGCGGCAGTCGTTCGCTGGCCGCCACACGCATCTTCGACGTGCGCGGCGTCGAGTTTCGCCACCCCGTGCGCGGCACCGAGCGCGAGTTCGTCGTCATCGCCGCGCCCGATTGGGTCAATGTGGTCGCGCTTACCCCCGACCACCAGCTCGTGCTCGTTAACCAGTTTCGCTACGGCACCGATGCGTTTTCGTGGGAAATTCCCGGCGGGATGATCGACCTCGGCGAAGACCCGGTCGCGGCTGGTGTGCGCGAGTTGCGCGAGGAAACCGGCTACACGGGTAAAAATGCCCGCCTGCTCGGCTCCGTGAATCCCAACCCCGCGATCATGAACAACCGCTGCCACCTGATCCTCGTCGAAGACGCCGTGCGCACCGAACACCAAGACTGGGATCCCGACGAAGAAATGGAGGTGCGAACGCTCCCGGTGGACGAGGTTTACGCTTGGGCGCGCGCCGGTCGCATCACGCATTCGCTCGTGTTGAACGCACTGTTTCTGTTCGAGCCGCACTGGGCCGGACTCAAGGCCGGGCGTTGAGCGGCCCGCGGAGGTGTTTTCCCGATGTCGGCGTGGCGTTTGACAGGCATAAGTGCGGACGTAGCCTTCGGCCTTCCGAACATGCAGTCCGCGCCCACGTTTGCCAATCACCCCGACCTGCTGGAGCCCCTCGAAGGCGGACGATTGCCCGCACCGCTCGAAACCGAGATCCGTAAGATCTACGCGCGCAGCCCTCTTTATACGCAGCGTTTCCCCCTTCATTCCGAGCCGCTCCGCTGGGGTTGCTATCGCGAGATTCCAGCGCTCTCCAAAAAAGAAATNNGTCGAACGCGGCCATCAGGCGTTCTTCGCTGATTACGCGGAAGTCGAGCGCGGCCTCGCGTCGCAGAAATTTGAATACGAGTCCACCGGCGGCACCACGCAGTCGCCCATGACCGTGGTCATGGAGGACGGTTGGTGGAACGCGCAGACGGCTCGCGCCTATCGCGCCCATCCCCTGCTCGCGCCGTTTGCCGACCGCGCGTATCGCAAGTGCGTCCTCGCGCCGGTCGGCTGCTCGAGTAACATCTGCCCCTACGAGGATCACCCCTTTCCTCACCGGTATTTCGACGGCACGGTTTATCTGAACCTCACCAGCGATCCGTTTGTGTTTCCGGAATCCGAGTGGGACCGCATCGTTACCGAGCTTCAAGCGGTGCAACCCGAGGTGATCGAGGGCGAACCGGTTTATCTGTCGTTGCTCGCGCGTGCGGTGAAAAAGCGCGGCGTCGCGGTGTCGAGCGTCAAGGTCGTCATTCTCACTTACGGCAAAGCCAGCCGCCAGCACGCGCAACGCATCGCCGAGGTGTTCCCCGCGCCGCAGGTTGATCTCTACGGCTCGACCGAGGCCGGCTACATCTTCGTTGGCGAGGCTTTCAAGGACGACTCGCGCGTCATCGACGACAACGTCTTCGTGGAGCTCACGCCCTATCGTGACTTGCCGGATGTGTTTCAACTCTTCGTTACGACGCGCGACCGCGAAGCCATGCCGTTGCTCCGCTATCATACCGGCGATGTCGTGCGGCGCATGCCAACCGGCTACCGCCTGCTCGGACGCGAAGGCGGGCTCTATTTCCGTCCCGACGGCTCATTGGTCTCGCCCTCCGAGGTCGATGCCGCGCTGCCGGCCGACTTTGCGTGCTGGCACTACACGTTGATCCAGACCTCGGAAAATCGTTGGGACTTCCATTACGTCGCCGATCATGTCGCGCCGGAGTCGCTGGAAATCGCACTCGCAACCCTGCTCGGCGCGGGCGCCCGCGTGGTGGCATTTCGAAGGCGTTTTATCGCCCCCGCAGCGAGCGGGAAATTTTCGCTTCTTAAGCCATTGGTTAAGTAGGGGTTGCGATGCCTCGCTTTGGCAGCGCGGCTACTTTCTTGCGTAAGTTTGGCTAATACACGGGCGGCGTTTTTAACCCGTGCAGCGCGATACCTTTACAAGCCTCTCGGGTCCGCTACGGTCGCCCAACCATGCGGCGCTTCCAAGCGTCGATTCGTTTTTGTTGACCCACCTGACCCTGATCCACCTGCGCGATGAGCCTACTCGGTAACTTATTCACTTCGTCCATCGGGCGAAAATTCCTTATGGCCGTGACCGGCCTGGTCCTGATCGGATTCGTCATCGGTCACTTGGTCGGCAACCTGCAAATCTTTTCCCACCCGGACAAGATCAACGGTTATGCCGAGTTCCTCCACGGCCTCGGACCGCTGCTCTGGGTCGCGCGCATCGGATTGCTCGTCGCTGTGGTCATCCACATCTGGGCCGCCGTGGTGCTCACGATCGAAAACCGCCGCGCCCGCGGCCCTTCTCCTTACGGCGCGAAGAACACCATCCGCGCCACCTTGGCGTCGCGCACGATGCGTTGGACCGGTGTCGTGGTGCTTGCCTTCATCGTTTATCACCTTCTCCACTTCACCCTCGGTGGCGTCGAGAAGGAGACGTTTAAGGACAACCTTCCGGCCTACACCCTCTCCGAAGATTACCATGTCGCCGGCATGACCGTGGTGCCGCAGGGCAAGGTCGTCGCCGACGTGCACAGCATGATGGTGTTCGGCTTCCAAAACATCCCCGTCTCGATCTTCTACATCATCGCCGTCGGCCTCCTGAGCTATCACCTCCTGCACGGCGTGGACTCGATGTTCCAGACGCTCGGTTGGCGCAACCATCGCTGGTCTGAAGGGCTTCGCAAAATCGCGCTGTTGTTCGCGCTCGGCTACTTCATCGCCAACGCCGCCATCCCGCTCGCGATCATCACCGGCAAAGTCCAGCTGCATGAGCGCGCGCAACCCGCCGCCGCTGCCGCCGCCAACGTCACCACCTCCGCCCGCTAACCGCTTTCTTCGCCCGCCATGGCCCAACTCAATTCCCGCATCCCCTCCGGCCCGCTCGCCGACAAGTGGCGCAAGCACAAGACGGAGATCAAACTCGTCAACCCCGCCAACAAGCGGAAATACAAGGTCATCGTCGTCGGTGCCGGTCTCGCCGGCGCCTCCGCCTCCGCCACCCTCGCCGAACTCGGCTATCAGGTGGAGACGTTCGTGTTTCATGACAGCCCCCGCCGCGCGCACTCCATCGCCGCGCAAGGTGGCGTCAACGCCGCCAAGAACTACCAGAACGACGGCGACAGCGTTCACCGCCTCTTCTACGACACCATCAAGGGCGGCGACTACCGCGCCCGCGAGGCCAACGTCCATCGTCTCGCCGAAGTGTCCGTCAACATCATCGACCAATGCGTCGCGCAAGGTGTGCCCTTCGCCCGCGAATACGGCGGCCTCCTCGCGAATCGCTCCTTCGGCGGCGCGCAGGTGTCCCGCACGTTCTACGCCCGCGGGCAGACCGGTCAGCAGCTGCTCCTCGGGGCCTACTCGGCTCTCTCCAAGATGGTCGGCGCCGGCGCGGTGAAACTCCACGTCAACGCCGAGATGCTCGACCTCGTCCTCGTGGACGGCCAGGCCAAGGGCATCATCGTCCGCGACCTTGTCACCGGCGCGATCACCCGGCACGCGGCCGACGCCGTGATCCTCGGCACCGGCGGTTACGGCAACGTCTTCAACCTCTCCACCTACGCGCGCGGCTCCAACGCCACCGCCATCTGGCGCGCCTACAAGCGCGGCGCCTGTTTCGCCAACCCGTGCTACACGCAGATCCACCCGACCTGCATCCCGGTGTCCGGCGATTACCAGTCCAAGCTCACGCTGATGTCCGAGTCGCTCCGCAACGACGGACGCATCTGGGTCCCCAAGAAAAAAGAAGACTGCGAAAAACTCGCCGCCGACATCCCCGAGGAAGATCGCGACTACTACCTCGAGCGCCTCTACCCGAGCTTCGGCAATCTCGCGCCGCGCGACGTGTCCTCACGCGCCGCCAAACGCGTATGCGACGAAGGTCGTGGCGTCGGCCCGGGCAAGCTCGGCGTTTACCTCGATTTTGCCGACGCCATCAAGCGCCTCGGCGAGCCCGCCGTCCGCGAACGTTACGGCAATCTCTTCGACATCTATCACGAGATCACGAACGAGAACGCCTACAAGACTCCCATGCGCATCTACCCCGCCGTGCACTACACGATGGGCGGCCTGTGGGTGGACTATAACCTCATGTCCAACATCCCCGGCCTCTTCGTGCTGGGTGAAGCCAACTTCTCCGACCACGGCGCCAACCGCCTCGGCGCCTCCGCGCTCATGCAGGGCCTGGCCGACGGTTATTTCGTGGTGCCTTACACCATCGGCGACTACCTCGCCGGCATCAAACCCGGCTCCCGTCCGTCGCCCGACGCGGCCGAGTTCAAAGCCGCCGAGCAACACGTGCGCGACCTCAACAACCGCCTCCTCAACGCCAAGGGCAAGGAGCCGGTCAACTACTACCACAAGAAGCTCGGCAAGATCATGTGGGACTACTGCGGCATGGCCCGCACCAAGGAAGGTCTTGAAAAAGCCCTCGTTGAACTCCCCAAGTTGCGCGAAGAATTCTGGGCCGGCGTCAACGTCCCCGGCTCCGGCGACACGCTCAACCAAGCCCTCGAACGCGCCGGCCGCCTGGCCGACTTCATCGAACTCGGCGAACTCATGTGCCGCGACGCGTTGACCCGCGAGGAAAGCTGCGGTGGCCACTTCCGCGAGGAATACCAATACCCGGACGGCGAGTGCAAACGTGACGACGAAAATTTCGGCCACGTTGCTGCCTGGGAATTCCAAGGCGAAGGCAAGCCGCCCCTCCGCAACGTCGAGCCCCTCAACTACGAATTCACCAAGATGAGCGTGCGCAGCTACAAATGATGAAAACGTAGCGAGTAGCGGGTAGTGAGTAGCGAGCAGTCGCGAAAGCTCCCGCCGGTCGCTCTCATCCTCCTAGTTCTACTCGCTACCCGCTACTCACCACTCGCTACTTCCCGCCATGGTCGCTCACACCACTTCCACCAAAAACATCTCGGTCACCATCCGCGTCTGGCGCCAAGCCGGCCCGGGTCAGCCCGGCAAGTTCGTCGATTATCCGGCGAAGGATCTGAATCCGAACATGTCCTTCCTCGAGATGCTCGACGTCATCAACGACGAGCTCGAGCGCAAGGGCGAGGATCCGATCGCCTTTGCCCATGATTGCCGCGAAGGCATCTGCGGCACCTGCTCGCTCGTCATCAACGGCAAGCCCCACGGACCCAACCGCGCCATCGCGAGCTGCCAGACCTACATGCGCTCCTTCAGTGACGGCGAGACGATCATCGTCGAGCCGTATCGCGCCAACCCGTTCCCGGTGATGAAGGACCTCATCACCGACCGTTCCGCCTTCGACAAGATCCAGCAGGCCGGCGGCTTCATCAGCGTGCGCACCGGCGCAGCCTGTGACGCCAACGCGACGCCGATCCCGAAGGAAACCGCCGACCTCGCGATGGACGCCGCGCAATGCATCGGCTGCGGCGCTTGCGTCGCCGCCTGCAAAAATGCCTCCGCGATGCTTTTCGTTTCGGCCAAGGTTTCGCAGCTCGGCCTCCTCCCGCAAGGCCAGCCCGAACGCGACACGCGCGTGCTCAACATGGTCGCCAAGATGGACGAACTCGGCTTCGGCAGTTGCACCAACCAATACGAGTGCAGTGCCGCGTGCCCCAAGCTCATCAGCCACGACTTCATCGCCCGCATGAACCGCGACTACCTCGCGGCGAGCTTCCGTTCCGCGTTCAAGGGCAAGCCCGCCGTCAACAGCGGCGGCGGCGCGTAATTGATCGTTCGCACGCCGTCGTTATAGCAACGGCCAGGCCGCGCTCCTCAACGAGCGCGGCCTTTTTGTGCCCAGTCGTCGGCCGATGGCATCCGATGTCGGCCGTGAGCTCGCTTGCGCTCAGGCCGCGTCCGCACCGCATCGACGCCGTGGAGTCGCCCATGTGAGTTGCGCGAGCGCTCGACCTGTTTTGATTTTCGCGACGATGATCCAGATTGCTTATGTCAGTTCGACCCGCGGGTTGTTGTCCGTGGACCAGCTCTTAAGGCTCTTGACCAAGAGCCGCGAAAAAAACGCGGCGGCGGGAATCACGGGCATGTTGCTCTACAAAGACGGCAACGTGCTGCAGATCATCGAGGGTGAAGCGGAGGCGGTGGCGCCGCTGTTTGAGCAAATCCGCTACGACCCGCGGCACACCGGGGTAATTAAGCTCTACCGGAAAGCCGTGGCCGAACGGGATTTTCCCGAGTGGTTAATGGGCTTTCGCGATTTGGGTGCTGGTGCCGCACGCGAACTTGAGGGCTTCTCCGACGTCCTCGATCCGCAGTTCGATATGTTGAAGCTCAATTCATCGGATGCAGCCAAGCTGTTGAACTCCTTCAAGACCTCGATGCGGTGATTTTCCGCGCGAGGATTGGGGGCGTCACGTTTTTCAGCTGTCGAGCGCGAAGCCGTCGGCTTCGGGTTTCCGTCTCATGACTCCTATCGGCACGGACATCGATCGTGGACGAAAAACTCGGCCTGTTTGAAATGCGCGAGCCGACCGGTAATCGCCTGAGTTTCCACCGGCGCGCCGGGGGCGCCCGCATTGAGTCGATGGACTCGTTTCAGCCAATGCCGACGGCCCCATCACCCGCACCGTCGAGACGTGCCCGCCATGCCACCGGACGCATCGACACGATAACCGGCCGCGACGGACGCCCGCTCCGGCTACCTCTACGATTCACCTCATCAAGATCCGTTTGGATGATGCATTGCTGGAGCAGATGTTCTCCGAAGCTCGCGATACGGGTTTTTTCACGAACCTGGGGACCATCGCGGGGAGAGGAGCCGTGAGGTATGCGCATAAGTCCATCGAGACGGACCCGGAGGCGTTGATCTTTCTACTCTCGGCAAACCGAGGATTAAACGAACTTCATGTTTTCGCCCATGCCAAGCGGCTCGGGCTTGTGCTCGAACGTGCGATCGCCCGCTGTCGCCGATCAGAACGGTTTCTCCAGATGTATGGCGTGCCGCCGAGCGGTTAACGGTCATCTATAGCCGTTTGGCTGGACGTTCGGTGTGCGCCTTCACGCCGAGGGCGCGAAGTTTAGCGGCGGTGCGGTCGGCTTTGCAGCTAAGCGCCCAATCGAGGGCATTTTCGCCGTAGGCGTCTTCGGGGGCGGGATCGAGCCCGTGGCCCAAGAAAAACTCCAGAGTGGCAACGTCGTTGGACGCCGCGGCAAAGGGTATCGCTTGAATCTGGGTCGAGGGTTCTTTGGCCCACCGGCCGCGCCATAGACGGGTCTTGGGGTCCACGCCTTGCGCCACCAGCAGGCGCACCGCATCGGCTTGCCCGTGACGAGCAAGGACGAAGAGCGGCGGCACGTGGCGGAATCGGCCGGGCAGCTCGACGAGGAGCCGCGGGTCCGCCCCGCGGGCGAGGAGCCGTTCGGCGAGCGCGATGTCTTCCTTGAGCGCGATCGTGAGCGGGGAGCCGCTTTCCGCGGAAAACAGGTTCGGGTCTGCGCCGAGATCGAGCATTTCGTCCACGAGCTCCGGCAGGCGTTTGCCGGCTGCGAAACACAGGGGCGAGGAGCCGAACTCGGTGAGGCGGTTGAGCGACGCACCGGAATCGATCAGAAGGCGCGCGGTCGCCACTTGGCGCGCGTTTAACGCGTGGCACAGGGCGGTCCAGTTTTTGGAGTCGGTGGCGTCCACCGCGGCGCCTGCGGCGAGCGCCGCGCGAACACCTGCCAGGTCGCCGGCGGTGGCGGCTTGATGCAATTCGTCGCGAAGCGGGGCGGGTGTGCGATTGCGATCCGGGTCAACGTAGCGGTCCTCCGGCGAGGGGCCGTAGAGTGCTTGGCTCGGTGCCTGCGACAGCGGGAACGCAAGCCGAGGCGCGGAGGGCTGCGGGGTGGTGTTGCCGCCCGCGGCATTCGTGTCGCTGGCAAGCACGGCGCGCACTTCAGGGTCGGTCACTTTGGCGAGCACGCCTGCAGGCAAGTCGCGTGGATGGGCTCCGGCGGCAATCAGCTCGCGAACGAAGGCGGCGGGCAAACCTCGCTTGAGCACATCGGCCAACGGGTTGTTTTTCTGAATCTGTTTTTTTGAGATGAGCAGTCCTCGGCTGCGGAGCCATTGAAGGGTCTCCAAATGCGAGATTCGGATGGCCGTGGAGTAGGCATTTTCGACGAAGGCTTCCTTGGTGGCGGCGGGCCACGCCGGACCTTCGGCGCTGATGGCGGCTTCACGCAGACGGCGCGCGAGCTGGAATCGGCGGGCATTTAACGCGCTGATAAACGCGTAGCCGTAGGTGGAGCGCTTGATCGCAGGGGGCGTGGCGTCGAGCAGGGCTTGGAGATCGTCGTCGCGGCCCCAGGTGGCAGCCAATAACGCGGGTCCACCATTCGGGCCGAACACGGGGTTGGCGCCGGCTTTGAGGAGCTGTCTGAACAGCGCCTCGTCCCGATGGGCGGAGTAAATCAGCGAAAGCGCCGTGTGTGCGCCCGCGCCAGTCAGATCCCCGCGGGGGCTCGCATGATGGAACAAGCGTTCGGGCATCCCGGACTCGCCGAGTGCGACGACGTCCAGAGGCACTCCGGCAGCGATCAGTTGTTCGGCGACACGGGCATGCCCACTGGCACATGCGAAGTGAAGAGCGGTCCGGCCGCCGGCATCGGTCGCGTCGGGCAGAGCGCCCGCCGAGAGCAAGGCGGCCACCACGTCGGCGTGACCGCCCTGACTGGCGAGGTGGAGCGCGGTCCGATCGNNCGTTGGAGAAAGCGGCCCTGAGAGGTCGAACGCGTTTACGGCCACGACGGTGTAGGTGCTTGTGCCGCCGGGCGCGCAGGGGTGCGGGTCGATCCACTCGCGAGCTCTCGACCCGAGGAGGGTGGTCATTCGACCGAGGTTTCGCTGCCCCGGGGTGTTTGTTCCGTAGCGAATGGGGGCCTGACCGCGAGCGGAGGGATCCTCAGGGGAGTCGTCGCGGTAAACGACAAAGCCGTCGTGCCCGGCGTCCGTGGGGATTTGCCAGCGGATGTGAGCTCGCCCGTCCGGCAGGAGGGAAACCGAGCTTGCAGAGGGTTGCCGCGGGGGGCTCGTGGGTGCAGGGCCCGGCAAGGGATCCCGGTTCCGGTGATCATGGGTGTGGGGTCTTGCCTGCGCCCCGGGATCGGCGCCGGCGACGAGAAGCCGCTTCACGAGCGCCAGATCACCACGCGCTGCGGCTACTCCGAGCGGGTTCCGTCCGTCCCGCGTGAAGGCGTGGAGGTCGGCGCCCGCAGCAAGCAACGCATCGACAGCCGGCTCATCGCCGCGGTGGGCGGCGAGATGAAGCGGGGTCCACGCTTCGATGCCGGCAGTGGCGGGCGATTCACCTGCCGCGAGCACCTGTTTTAGCGTGGCGTGGTCGCCGCGCTCCACCGCCTGGTGAAGTGGGAACTTGGACAACCCCAGCCAAGACGCCGCGATGTCAGGGGCACGTTGATCCGTCGCGCGGTGCGGCTCCGCAGAAGCAATGGACTGAGTGTCAAACTCCAGGAGCGTGCTGCCCGCAGCCCAGAGGCGGCCGGGCGAAGCGGCCAAACTCGTGATGCTTCCAGCGACTTCGGTCGAGCCGCGCCAGCGCATCTCTTTTTTGTCGAACAAGGCGATGCGCGAGCGACGCCATTCGGGTCCTTCCGTGCTGGACCTGGGTCCGGTGATTTGCCGGCCGGGGCCGGGCGTGGCCGAGGGATCCGCCTCTGGGGCAAAGGCGGCCCACAACCACCGTTCGGTGGACGCCAGCGCAATGATGGGCGGGCTCTCCACAACGCGCGCTTGGGAGGCGGGGCGCGCCGGGTCGTAACGCACGAGCCCGCGTTCGCCGCCAATCCAGAACGCGGTGTCGTCTGCGACGAGCGCTTGGGGTGTTTCCATGGACCACTCGAAGGTGGGCTCGGTTGACGCCGTGAGGCGTTGCACGGTTTTCGCGTCGCCGCGCTCACGCGCCTCTTGAAGGCGTTTCATCAGCTCCATGCGCCGGCGCATGCGTTCGGCGTTGGTCCTTTGCCAATCGACGCGGCGAGCGGCGAGGTCTTCGGACCATGCGTTGGTGCGCGTATCGAGCAGGTGAACGCCTGCGCGACCGACGAGCACCCAAGGGCCCACTCCGGCGAGTCGGGTCTGGTCGCCGGCCGAACGCTGCGGGGTGTCGGCAAGTCGCGGGAGGTTTATCCAGCTCGATTGGGCGGCATCGAAGCGGACGAGTCCTGTTTCCGGAGGAGCGGCCGCGAGGACCAAGCCGCCGGCATACGCTGCGGCAGCGCCCAGTTTGAGCGAAGGCAGGCCGTGTTCTGGCGTAAACCGGGTGGGTTCGGGCGATGACGCGGTGATACGAGTGAGCCCCTCGAACGCCGTGGCGAGCCACACGCTTTGAGCGTCGAACGCAGCGGCAACGAGGCGTGATTCGCCGGGCAGGTGCGGTGTGATATCGGTGAACTCGCGTGTGTCGGGCGAAACCAACGCGAGGCGGCGCGGCGGGAGGGCGATCTCGGGCGTGAGGATCCCGTCGATCCAGAGGCGTCGCCCGTCGTATCCGAGGATCCGCACCGAGTCGGGCGGGAGGAGGCGTTGGCTCAACTGCGCCAGTTGGTTCCATCGACGTAGGTTCGCTGAGCGAAAGGGCGGCGTGTCGAACCAACGAAAATAAACGTGGGGACGAAGCGTCATCTCGGGCCCGAGCATGGCCGGAGCTGAGGAGCGAGGCGCCGCAGCCCATGCAGGCTGGTGCGCAGGAGGATCGG